>PLRW01000220.1 GCA_003164955.1 Actinomycetota bacterium | reverse complement strand
CGGCGATCTCGGCGGCGGCGCGGCGGCGCGCGGGACCGGGATCGGCCAGGTCGGCCCGGGTGATGACGAGCAGCCCCCGGGAGATGCCGAGCGCGTCGATGGCGGCCAGGTGCTCGGCCGACTGGGGCATCCATCCGCCGTCCGCCGCCACCACCACCATGACGGCCGGCACCGGCCCCAGCCCGGCCAGCATGTTCGGGACGAACCGCTCGTGCCCGGGGACGTCGACGAAGGCGAGCCGCTGGCCGCCGGGCAGATCCATCCAGGCGAAGCCCAGGTCGATGGTGAGGCCACGGCGGCGTTCTTCCGCCCAGCGGTCGGGTTCCATCCCGGTGAGCGCGCGCACCAGGGTGGACTTCCCGTGGTCGACGTGCCCGGCGGTCGCGATGACCTGCATGGCGGTCACGGGCGGGCGGCCCCCGGCGGGCCCTGAGCGGGGCTCGCCAGGCGCGCGGGGCCAGCCCCGGGACTGGCCCCGGAACCAGTCCCGGAACCAGCCGCGGCGAGTACGGCCCACGTCAGCGACTCGTCGTCGGCCGGCACGACCGCCCGCAGATCGAGCAGCAGCCGGCCGTCCTCGATCCGCCCGGCGACCGCCGGGACCTCTCCCCGCCGGACCGGATCCCCGGCGCGCAGAGCGGCCGCGAGGCTCTCCGGCAGGCTGACGGCCGCGCTGGGCAGCGGCACGCCGGGAGCGCCCCCACCGCCGACCGCACCTTCGGATCCCACCGGCTGCGCATCGATCCCGTGGGCAAGAAGGTTCGCCGCGATCCGTCCGGCCCGCTGGGTCAGCGCGGCCGGGACGGCGGCCAGCGCCTGCGCGACGGGGGTGGGCGGCCCGGCCAGCGTGGCCTCCAGGGCGGCCAGGGTCAGTTTGCCGACCCGGAGCGCGCGGGCCAGCGGATGCCGTGCGAGCGCCCGCACCAGGGCCGCCCGGCCGAGCAGCAGGCCGGCCTGAGGACCGCCGAGCAGTTTGTCGCCGCTCGCGGTGACCAGTGACGCCCCGTCCCGCAGCGCCGTCTGCGCGTCGGGCTCGTCGGGCAGCCGCGGGTCCGGGGCCAGCAGCCCCGAGCCGATATCGGCCACGACCGGGATGCCCGGCCCCAGGGCCCGGGCCAGCTCACGCACGCTGGCCTGCGCGGTGAACCCCTCGATGCGGAAGTTGGACGGATGGACCTTGAGCGCGAACGCCGTGCCAGGACCGGCCGCCGCCTCGTAGTCCGCGACCGTCGTCCGGTTGGTCGTACCGACCTCGCGAAGCCGTGCCCCGGTCGACTGCAGCAGGTCGGGCAGCCGGAACCCGTCACCGATCTCGACCATCTCGCCCCGGCTGATCAGGATCTCCCGCCCGGCGGCCAGTGCGGTCGCGGCCAGGACCAGGGCGGCGGCGTTGTTGTTGACCACGTGCACGCTCTCGGCGGCCGGCACCGCGGCGGCGAGGGCCGCGAGCGTCCCCCGGCCCCGGCGCCCGCGGGTGCCGCTGGCCAGGTCGAACTCCACGTCGGTACAGCCGGCCGCGGCGAGCAGCGCCTCGATGGCGGCTCCGGACAGCGGGGCGCGGCCGAGGTTGGTGTGCAGCAGCACCCCGGTTGCGTTGATGACGGGGGTCAGGGTGGCGGCGCGGGCCGGCAGCGCGGCGACCGCGGCGTCGGCCACGCCGTCCGGGGCGATCGTCCCGGCGCGGGCCTGATCCTGCGCACGGGCGACCGCGGCCTTCACCAGAGCCCGGCCGAGCTTCCGCTCCGCTTCGGCCAGCCTGGGGTCGGCGAGCAGGACGTCGGTGCGCGGGACAAAACGCCGGGTGTCCACGGACGCGACCTTACCCGCCGTCATGACACGGGTTTCAACGGCATGCCCCGCCGGTTTTGTTACCGAACGAGACATTACTGAGACTTAGCGGCACGGCATAGGAGACCGAACGGTGGGTATTGCGTTGACACAAGTTCACTAGCCCACCCTCGCGGGAGGAGTGATCGTCATGACAGGGATGCTGCGCGTTCCGCGGAGCCGTGGCGCCCTCAACGGAGTGCTGCTGGTCCTGCTCGGTATCTGGGGCGGGCTCATCGCCTTCGTCGGCCCTTATTTTCATTACGCCTACACGCCGGATAAGGCGTTCACCTACACCACCGGGCGCCTGTGGCTGGAGATCCTGCCCGCCGCCGGCGCCGTTCTCGGTGGCCTGATTCTGGGCGGCACCTCCAGCCGGCCCGTCGCCATCTTCGGCGCGTGGCTGGCCGCGCTGAGCGGTGCCTGGTTCGTGCTCGGCAGCTCGCTCAGTTCGCTCTGGCACACCGGCGGCAGCGCCGGCCAGCCGATCGGCAACAACCTGCACCGGGTCGTCGAGCAGATCGGGTTCTTCACCGGACTCGGCCTCGTCATCGTGTTCCTCGCCGCGGTCGCGCTCGGGCGCTTCACCGTGATCGGGGTCCGCGAACGGGCGCTGGCCGAGCCGCCCGCGGTGGAGACGGTGCCAGTAGAGAGGGTGCCGGTAGAGAGGGCACCGGAGGCCGCGGACGCGACGGTCCCGGCCCGCCCGGTCACCACCACCCCGCCGAACACCGAGGTCGAGGAGAACCGGGTGGCCGGCTCGCCCGACACCACCGCCTGACCGGGTCAGGCAGCACCACCTTGGGGTGGCCGGCGGCACACCCGCCGGCCACCTCTACGGCGAGGCGGTCGTTACCGGCCTAACGAACCGGGCCTCGTGCCCGGTGAGCGGCCGGTGTGCCNNGGTCGCCCCCCGGGCCAGCACAGCTTCACGGCCGGTACAGCTCGTCGATGAGGCCCGCGCAGCTCTCGTGGATGACGCGGCGCCGGAGCTTCAGCGTCGGGGTGAGCTCGCCGGTCGCGCTGGTCCACTCCTGGGGCAGCAGCCGCCAGCGCTTGGTCTGCTGGACGCGTGCCAGCCGCGCGTTCGCGGCCGCGACCGCGACCGCGACGGCGGCCAGCACGTCCGGGCGGGTCGCCAGCTCCGCGAGCGGCGCGTCACCGAGCCCGTGTGCCCGGGCCCAGGCGCGGGCCGCGTCGCCGTCCAGCGTGAGCAGCGCGACGACGTACGGGCGCCGGTCACCGTAGCAGAGAGCCTGGCCGATCAGCGCGTTCTCGGTCAGCAGGCCCTCCACGGCCGACGGGGCGATGTTCTCGCCGCCCGCGGTGATGATCATTTCTTTCTTCCGGCCGGTGATGGACAGGAATCCGTCGTCGTCGAGCGCGCCGATGTCGCCGGTGTGCAGCCACCCGTCGGCGTCGATCAGCGCGGCGGTGGCGTCCGGCAGGTTCAGGTAGCCGGGCGTGGTCAGCGGTCCCCGGGCCAGCACCTCACCGTCCTCGCCGATCCGGACCTCGATGCCGGGCACCGGGCGCCCGACCGTGCCGAGCTTGAAGAAGGTATCGGTGTTGACGGTGAAGGCCCCGGTCGTCTCGGTCATCCCGTAAATGTCGAGGATGGCCAGCCCCAGGCGGGCGAAGAACGTGATGACGTCCGCGGGCAGCGGTGCCGCGGCGCTGTTGCCCCGGGTCACCGCGCCGAGCCCGGCCAGCGCGCGGATCGGCTGAAGCACCTGCGCGTCGGCCTGCCGGAACGCCGCGGCCAGATCGGGGGGAACGGTCCGGCCCATCTGGGTGCCCTCGATGTAGCGGCGGCCGACGTCCATGGCGCGCTCGACCGCCGCGCGGCGGTCCGGGTCCTGCTCGGCGGCCAGGCCGGCCTTGATCGCGGCCTGGATCTTCTCCCACACGCGGGGCACGCCGAAGAATCCGGTCGGGCGGACCACGCTGATGGCCGCGGCCAGCGCGGCGGCGTCGTGGCAGAAGTAGACGTGGCCGCCGCCCGCGATGGCCAGGTAGATGCTGTACATCCGCTCCGCGATGTGCGCGAGCGGCAGGTACGACACCCACCGGGCCGGTTCCGGCTCTGTCCCGGGCTCGGCGGCCGGATCGGCGGCCGGGTGCACGATCCCGCCGGGGCCGACGGTGCCACCGGAGGCCAGCGTCACCGCGGCCAGCTCGTACAGGACGTTGCGGTGGGTGAGCCGCACCCCCTTCGGCTGGCCGGTCGTCCCGGAGGTATAGAGCACGGTCACCGTGTCGTCGGGCCGGAGTGACGCGACCCGCCGGGCCACCGCCTCCGGGTCGGCAGCCAGCCGCCGCTCCCCCATGTCCGCGAAATCGTCCCAGCTCAGGAAGGGTTCACCGGCCGGGCACGCCGCCGGATCCCGGACGATGATCTTCTTCAGCCCCGAGAGCGTGGCCAGCACCGGCCGCCATAGCGCGAGCTCGCGCTCGCCGTCGAGCACCGCGATCCTGGCGTCGCAGTCCTGGGCGGTGTAGGCGATCTGCTCGGGCGCGAGCGTGGAGTAGAGGGTGACCGGCACCCCGCCCGCGTGCACGGCCGCCTGGTCGGCGAGCCAGTGCTCGGTGCGGTTCGGCAGCATGAGCGCGACCCGCTCGCCCGGCGCGAGGCCCAGGGACTCGAACGAGGCCGCGAGCCGCAGCACCCGGGCCCGGGCCTGGGGCCAGGTCAGGGTGTGCCAGCCGTCGTCCTCCGGCGGGACGGCTCCCGGCGCGGCCCGTTCCGAATCTTCATAACGATCATGGTTCGGGGAGCCAGCGTCCGGGGAGTCAGCGTCCGGGGCGTCAGCGTCCGGGGCGTCAGCGACGGGGGCGGGCTCGGACAGGGCCGGGCGGCCGGCGAACTCCCTCGCCGCCAGTTCGAGCAGCCCGCAGATCGTCTGGCCCTCGATGGCGCGGACGACCTCAGCCCGCCGCGTCAGGATCTCAGCGTCCAACCAACGACCTCCGGCGCCTCGGGGGAGCACGCCGGCAGCGTCACCGGCAGCCCTTTGCGCCGCTACCGGGCGCTGAATTTTTTGTACCCCCCGCCGCCTCGCCCGCACAACCCCCCGGCCCGCTTCGGCGCCCGCATGCCCGATTCAGGGCCTATACCCCGCACCGCCTGGCCCGCACAACCCCTGGCCCGCTTCGCCTCCCGCGGGCCCGCGGCACGGCCTTCTGACCCTTTCGCCGCCCGGGTCCGGACCGGAGCCGCGCGTGGTAACCTCGCGTGGTCTTGGGGGAAGACGCAGAGGATCCAGGTGCCAGGTTGATGATGGGCCCAAGTTGATGATGGGCAGTGTTCCGGCCGTGCCCGGCGCGCAGCGATCCGCCGCTGAGAGCGCTGGTGCGGCGGCCCCCGTAACCTCCCGTTGGCGCGTATCCCCGGCCGCGGGAGCCGTCATCGTCACCACCGCGCTCGCCCTGGCCCTGCGGCTGTGGCAGCTGAGCATGCACGGCTACCTGTTCGGGGTGACCGAATACGACGACGGGGTCTACTTCGGCAGCGCGGTGCGCCTGCTCCACGGCGTGGTCCCGTACCGGGACTTCGTTATCGTGCAGCCGCCCGGGGTCATGTTGCTGATGACGCCGGTGGCGCTGTTCGCCGGGCCGCTCGGCACGGCCAAGGCGCTGGCCATCGGCCGGGTGCTGACCGCCTGCGCCGGGGCGGGCGGGGTGACACTCACCGGGCTGCTCATCCGGCGTCACGGCGTGCTGGCCATCACCGCGGCCTGCGGGTTCCTCGCGGTCTACCCCGACGGGGTGTACGCCGCCCACACCGTGCTGCTCGAACCGTGGCTGGTGCTGTTCTGCCTGGCCGGAGCGCTGGCGGTGATGGACGGCGATCACCTGACCGGCAGTTCGCGGCGGCTGGCCGTCGGTGGCCTCGCGTTCGGGTTCGCCGGGGTCTGCAAGGCCTGGGCGGTTATCCCGGTCCTCGTCCTGCTGGGCCTGCTCGTGCTGCACCGGGTACCGCGGCGCGCGCTCATCTTTCTTGGCGGCACGGTGGCCGGCTTCGCGCTGCCGGTGCTCCCGTTCGCGGTGCTGGCCCCGCACGCGTTCTACAACAGCGTGATCGTGGCCCAGTGGTCCCGGACCGACGACGTGCGTATCTCGCTGTGGTTCCGGCTGGCGAGCATGATCGGGCTCAGCCACGGCCCCCACCTGCCCCACGTGCTGCTGCTCGCCGTGGCGTGCGCAATCGCGGCGGTGGCCGCCGGAGCCTCGCTGCTGGCGACGCTGGCCAGCCGCGAGCTGCCGCCGCCGCTGGAGATCTTCGCCCTGGTCAGCGGGGCGCTGATCGTGCTCGCCTTCTGGTGGCCGGACGACTACTACTACCACTACGCCGCGTTCCTCGGCCCGTTCATAGCCCTGTCGGTGGTCCTGCCCATCGCGCGGCTCTGCCGGACCCCTCTCCCCCGGCTTGCGCCTCTCCCCCGCCCAGCACCCCGGCCAGCAACCCGGCCAGCACCCCGGACCGTGTACCGGGTGGCCGTAGCGGCCACGGCGATGGTCGTCCTGGTGCTGGCGGTGCTGCAGGGGCGGACCCAGCCCGACCCGAACTACAAAGGCGTCGCGGACGCGATCGTGGCCGACGAGCGCATCATCCCCGCGGGCTCCTGCGTGGTGACCGACGCGGTTTCCTACACGATCGCCGCCAACCGGTTCACCTCCGGCGTGCCCGGCTGCCCGGTCATGGTCGACAGCATCGGCACCGACTACACGTTGTCGCACGGGCGGGACGGCCTGAACGGCGCCGGTAACGTGCCTGCCGTGCGCCGGCTGTGGCTGTCGACGCTGTCGCACGCGCAGTACGTCTGGCTGTCCGGGCTCTTCCCGCGGCGGATCCCGTGGACGCCGGCGATCTCGTCGTATTTCACGGCCAACTTCCGCCTGCTCCGCGCCGATGCGTCGGGCCGCGTCTATCAGCGGGTCAGTGGACAGCGCTGAGCTGAGCGCACTGCGTGACCGCATGGTCACCCAGGTGATCAACGGCGGCCGCTCCGTCAGCGACGCCGTCGTCCAGGCGCTGCGGGCGGTGCCGCGGCACCTGTTCCTGCCGGAACTGGGACCCGAGCAGGCCTACCGCAACGAGGCCATCGTGACCCGGCGCAGCGCGGAGGGCCAACCCACCAGTTCCTCGTCCCAGCCGACGATCATGGCGTACATGCTGGATCAGCTGCGGGTCATGCCGGGCCAGCGCGTGCTGGAGATCGGCGCCGGCACCGGGTACAACGCGGCCCTGCTCCAGTACCTGGTGGGCGCCCAGGGCACCGTGGTCACGGTGGATCTCGACGCGGAGGTCGCGCGGCAGGCCGCGGCGCACCTGACCGAGGCCGGCTATCCGGGCGTCACCGTCATACCGGGTGACGGGGCCGCGGGGTACCCGCCCGGAGCCCCGTACGATCGGGTGATCGCCACGGTCGGGGTCAGCGACCTGGCTCCCGCGTGGCTGGACCAGCTCACTCCCGGCGGGCGGATCGTCGTACCGCTTGACCTGCGGGGATCGCAGCGTTCGGTGGCGTTCGAGCGCGATGGCGCGTCCTGGCAGAGCCGTTCGGTGGTGCCGTGCGGGTTCATGCGCATGCGGGGGAAGCTCGCTGGTCCCGAACGGACCCAGGTGACCCACGATGACCGGGAACTGGCTCTCACCATCCCGGGCGGCCGGGACGTCGACATCATCGCCGTGGCCCGCGCGCTGGCCGAGCCGACCGGGCCCGCCGCCGAGCACGCCACCTGCGTGACGGCCGGCCCGGCGCAACTGTTCGACGGGCTGGGGTTCTGGCTGGCCCTGAACGAGCCGCGCTGGGGCCTGCTCAGCGAATCGGTGCATGCCTCCCAGGGCGAACTGGCCCGGGCGCCCCTGCTCATGGCGAACCGGCGCATCACCGCGGGGATCTTTGGCGACAGCGGCTTCGCGGTTCTGGCCCGCCCAACCCCCCTCCCTGTGGCTGACGAATTGCCTGCCGCTGGCGATCCGCCGGGCCCCGGGGGTTCGCCCGGCGGCGGCGGTTCACCCGGCGCAGGCGGTTCGCGAAAGGCGCGGCGGGGCCAGCTGGCGGCCGCGCCGGTCTTCCAGCTCAGCGTGCTCGGTTACGGCGCGGCCGGCCCGGACCTGGCCGCCGAGCTGGCCAGCGCGATCCAGGCCTGGGCGGCGGCGGGCCGCCCGGGCGCCGGCAACTTCCGTATCAGCGCCTATCCCCGCGCCGGGGGCGAGCCGGTCGTCCCGGGGGCAGCCCTCATCGAGCGCCCGCACACCACGTTCGTCGTCCGTCCGGTCTGATCTGGCTTAGGTTGGGAGCCATGGACACCGAGCCGACGAGTTATCTGGAAACCGAGCAGAAGTACGACGCCGACCCGGGCTTCGTCATGCCCGACTTCGGTGCGCTGCCGGGATGTTCGGTCGCGGGGCCGGAGCACTATGAGCTGTCCGCCACCTACTTCGACACCGGGGATCTGCGGCTGGCCGCCAACCGCGTCACGCTCCGGCGGCGCACCGGCGGAACCGATGAGGCCTGGCACCTCAAGCTGCCGGTCCGGCCCGGAACCCGGCGCGAGCTGCATCTGCCGCTGAGCGAGGGCACCGATACGGTGCCGCGGCAGATGCAGGCCATGGTGGCCGACATAACCGGCGGTGCCGCGCTGCACCCGATCGCACAGCTGGACACCAGCCGAACGGTCCGCCGTCTGACCAGCTCGGAAGGTCAGGTGCTGGCCGAGGTGGCCGACGACGAGGTAACCGCGCGCCGCCTGGGGCCCGAGGGCCGCCTGGGTCCTGAGGGCAGCCCGATGAGATGGCACGAGATCGAGGTTGAGCTCGTCTCGGGGCCGCCCACCGTGCTGGAGTCGGCCGGGAATCTACTCCGGGAAGCCGGGGCGCGCCCGTCGGCGTCCGCGTCCAAGCTGGGCCGCCTGCTCGCTGCGGACTGATTCCGGGTGCCGGCGGCGCTTGAGTTCCGGGTGCCGGCGAGGCTTGAGGTGGCTCAGAGCTGACGTCCAGGGATCGGTCAGTGCCCGGCGGTTCAATGAGCGTCGTGGCCCAGGAAGGCGGGCCAGGAAGGCGGGAGGGCACCGATGGCTGTGGAAGAGCACGACACGGCGTCCGCGGGATGGACGGCGCTCGGCTGCTGGGTGCACCTGGTGGTGACCGATCCCGGGGCGCTCGGGGCGGCCCGCTCGATGCTCGAGGCCGACCTGGCGGACCTTGACGTCGCATGCAGCCGCTTCCGGGCCGATTCTGAACTCGTCGCGCTCGATCACGCGGCCGGCCTGCCGGTACGGCTCAGCCCGCTGCTCGCCGGCGCCGTCGCCGTGGCTCTCCGCGCCGCCGAACTGACCGACGGCGACGTCGATCCGACAGTCGGGGAAGCCATCGTGGCCGCCGGTTACGACCGTGACTTCAGCCTCGTCCCGCCGGATGGGCCGGCCCTCAACCTCGTCGTTAAGGCCGTGCCCGGATGGCGGCACGTACGCCTGGACCTCACCTCGCGCACTCTGGCCATGCCGCCGGGCACGCGCCTGGACCTCGGCGCCACCGCCAAGGCGTGGGCCGCCGATCGCGCCGCGGCCCGCATCGCCGCTGAGCTTGGTTGTGGCGTGCTCGTCGGGTTGGGCGGTGACATCGCCGTCGCCGGGCCGGCCCCCGGTAACGGCTGGCGGATTCGCGTGCAGGACGTCACGGGGCGCCCAGAGGAGGTTCCCGACGGTCCATCCACGGTCGTGGCGATCACCAGCGGAGGACTGGCCACCTCCAGCACCACCGCGCGGCGCTGGCGGCGCGGCGGCAGCATCCTGCACCACATCCTGGACCCGCGCACCGGCCTGCCGCCGGCTCCGGTCTGGCGGACGATCTCGGTGACCGCGGCAACCTGCGCGGACGCCAACGCGGCCAGCACGGCGGCCATCATTCGCGGCGCCCAGGCGGCGGGCTGGCTGGCGGCGATCCGGTTGCCGGCCCGCCTGGTCGACGTCAGCGGCGGCGTGGAAACGGTAGCCGGCTGGCCCGCTGAAGCACTGTCCCGCTGAAGCACTGTCCCGCTGAGACCCGCGCCCGGGGACGCCTGCCCACCCGGCACTCCCCTCTCGGCTCAGAGGAATTTCATAAGACATGCTGAAGTTGTGCTGCGCCCCGTCAGACATCGTTAAGCGAATAGAGAGAGGACCGTTGCGCCACTGACGTGAGGGCCGGCCTCCTCACCACGGCATACTAAATTCCAGCCGAGAAAATCTGAGGATGGATGGCCATGAATACTCCGCAGACCCCGGCCGCCGCCCCAATGCAGGCCAGTACAGCGCAGACCGGTGCACGGCGACCTGACGGCAGCGCGATTCGCGTACTCGTCGTAGACGACGAGCCGAGCCTCGCCGAGCTGCTGGGCAGCGTGCTGCGCTATGAGGGCTGGGAAACCCGCACCGCCGGGACCGGAAGCGACGCGGTCAGCGTCGCCCGCGAGTTCCAGCCGGATGCGGTCATCCTCGACATCATGCTGCCGGACTTCGACGGGCTCGAGGTCCTCCGCAGGCTCCGCGCGGAGATGCCGGATATCTGCGTGCTGTTCCTGACCGCCCGGGACGCGGTCGAAGATCGCATCGCCGGGATCACCGCCGGCGGCGACGACTACGTGACCAAGCCGTTCAGCCTGGAAGAGGTGCTGGCCCGGCTCCGCGGACTGCTGCGGCGCGCCGACCTGACCCGTACCCACAGTGAGGGCTCACTGGCCGTCGCCGACCTGACGATGGACGAGGACGCGCGAGAAGTCCGGCGGGCAGGCGATCTGATCGAGCTCACCGCCACCGAGTTCGAGCTGCTCCGGTTCCTCATGCGCAACCCGCGCCGGGTGCTGTCCAAGGCGCAGATCCTCGACCGCGTCTGGAACTACGACTTCGGCGGCCAGGCGCACGTTGTGGAGCTGTACGTCAGCTACCTGCGCAAGAAGATCGACGCCGGGCGGCCGCCCCTGATCCACACCGTCCGCGGCGTCGGTTATGTGCTGAAGCCAGGCAGCTGATGGACCGGGGTGCCGCGGGCGGCCGATCTCCCGGGTCGCGCGGCCGTGCCAGCAGGCTAGCTGGCTCGGCGGCCCGGCCGTGGCGCTCCCTGTTCCACGGCAGCCTCACCGCGCGGCTGATCGCTAGCCTGGTAACGCTGGTCATCGTGACCTGCGCCGTGGTCGGCGTGGCGACCTACACCGTGCTGCGCAACTCGCTGATGACCAACTTCACCCAGTCGCTCCAGGCCGCGACGCAGCGGCAGGTCGCGGCGTGCATAAGTGACGGCGACGGCGACAACAGTCCGAACCAGCCCGCGCAGAGTCACACATCCGCGGATACCGACGACGGCCCCTCATCCCCCTGCGGAAACCAATTCGTCCTGGGCCAGGCGGCCGGCACCTTCGGTGCGTGGGATAAGAACGGGGTCATCACCGACGCCACGATCGTCAGCGGGAAGTGCGACGTGTCGGGGAAGGATCAGGGCACCCTCAAGTCCCTTCCCGTGACGCAGCGGTCCCCGCACCCGGCGGCGAACGGCAGTACGTCCCCGGCTTCCCCGCCTCCCCCCGTGCCGACGTATACGCGCGATCTTCCCTCGCTCGGCGGTGACTATGAGCTGACCGCCGTCCAGCAGCACAATGGCGCCCCGGTCCTGTACACCGGCCTGCCGCTGAAGTCCGTGGAAGACACCCTGCGCAAAGTCGAGATCGCCGAAGCGGCCGTGTTCGCCATCGTGGTCCTGCTCGTGGCGGGCAGCGGCGTCGGCCTGGTGCGGCTGTCGCTGCGGCCCCTCCGCCGGGTGGCGGCCACCGCGGCCATGGTCACCCAGCTCCCGCTGGACACCGACGTCAGCCTGCCCGCCCGCGTTCCCGACGACGACCCGCGAACCGAGGTCGGCCAGGTCGGCGCCGCGATCAACCGGATGCTCCAGCACGTGGAGTCTGCCCTGGCCCGCCGGGCCGCGAGCGAGACCCGGCTGCGACGGTTCGCCGCCGACGCCAGCCACGAACTGCGGACACCGCTGTCCTCCATCCGCGGGTACGCCGAGCTTGCCCTGCGGCACCGGGGCCCGGTTCCCGAGGACGTAACGCACGCGCTTCGGCGGGTGGAGTCCGAATCGGCGCGGATGAGCGTCCTGGTGGACGAGCTTCTGCTGCTGGCCCGCCTCGACGCGGGGCGGCCGCTGGAGGAGGAACCGGTCGACCTGACCCGGCTGACCATCGAGGCCACCAGCGATGCACAGGTGGCGATCCGGTCCCATCGGTGGCAGCTTGAGCTTCCCGACGAGCCGCTGATGGTCCGGGGCGACGAACTCCGGCTGCGCCAGGTCCTCAGCAACCTGCTGAGCAACGCGGCCAAGCACACGCCGCCCGACTCCACCATCACGGTGTCCGTGGCGGCTGGCTCTGGGGCCGGCACTGGCCCCGCGGTTCAGCTGAGCGTCAGCGATAACGGCCAGGGAATCCCGCCCGACCTGGTGCCGGAACTGTTCGAGCGCTTCGCGCGCGGCGACTCCTCCCGGTCCCGGTCGGCCGGCAGCACCGGACTCGGCCTGGCCATCGTCAAGGCCGTCGTGGCCGCGCACCACGGCACCGTAAGTGTCGACAGCCACCCGGGCCAGACGACGTTCACGATTGTCCTGCCCCGCCTCGTGGAGTCCTCCGACGACCGGAACGATCAGCCCGGCACCTGGGCCCCCTCCATCTCCCAGTAGGAGCGCCCCCGGGGGAACGGCGGTCAGGCGGGGACGGACGGGCCGGGCTGCTGGGCGGGGGCGCCGACGGGCCCGGAGGCCTTCCGGTACAGCGGGCCCCAGCGGAGCAGGGATCCGCAGACCACGGCCCCGCCCGCGAAGATCCCGGCGGTCCACCAGAACCCGGTCGTATATCCGTGCACGGCCGCGGCGGCGAGCGCCAGCTGACCGCGCGGCGTGGCCAGAACCGCCTTGGGCAGGTGCAGACCGACGAGATAGCTGGTGGTCGCGCTGGTGGCGATGGTATTGAGCAAGGCCGTGCCGATGGAGCCGCCCAGCTGCTGGCCGACGTTGAGCGTGGCCGAGGCGACGCCCGCGTCGTAGGGCGCCACCCCGAAGGTGCCGGTGTTCATCGCTGGCGGCATCGCGAGGCCGACGCCGGCGCCGAACACGAGCAGGGGCCCGAGGATGACGCTTGCGTAGCTTGAGTGCACCCCGATCCGGGTCAGCCACACCATACCTGCGGCGGCCAGGAGCAGGCCGACGGCGATCAGCGCCTTCGGCCCGATGCGCGGCATCAGGACGATGTTGGCGATCTGCGCGAACAGCATCAGCATGGCGATCGCCGGCAGGAACGCGACACCGGTCTTCACGGGCGAGTAACCCAGGATGGTCTGCAGGTAGTAGGTCAGGAAGAGGAAGATGCCGAACATCCCGGCGCCCGTGACGAACACGGCCAGGTAGGCGCCGCCCCGGTTGCGGTCCAGCAGAATGCGGGGCGGCAGCAGCGGATGGGCCGCGCGGGTCTGCCACCAGGCGAACACCCCGAGCAGCACCACGCCTGCGGCGAGGAAACCCCACGTCGACGGGGTATGCCAGTTGTGCGAAGCAGCGTTGGAGAAACCGTAGACGAGGCAGAACATCGAACCCGAGACCGTCAGCACGCCGAAGATGTCGAGACGGGCCGTGTGCGCGGACCGCTCGTTCGACAGGAACAGCAATGCCCCGATGACGGCGACCCCGGCGAAGACGAGGTTCACGTACAGGCACCAGCGCCAGTCGAGGTACTCGGTCAGCAGGCCGCCGAGCAGCAGGCCCACCAGGCCGCCGCCGCCGGCGATGGCCCCGTAGACGCCGAACGCCTTACCCCGATCCTTCGGGTCGCTGAAGGTCGTCGTCAGCAGGGACAGCGCGGCGGGCGCCAGCAGGGCGCCGAACGCTCCCTGGCACGCCCGGGCCGCGACGAGCATGGTGAAGCTGACCGCCGCGCCGCCCACCGCGGAGGCGGCGGCAAAGCCGACGAGCCCGGCCAGGAATGTCACCTTGCGGCCGAAGAGGTCCCCCAGTCGCCCGCCAAAGAGCAGCAGGCTGCCGAACGCGAGCGCGTAGGCGGTGATGACCCACTGGCGGTCGACGTTAGAGAAATGGAGGGCGTGCTGCGCCGAGGGCAGCGCGATGTTCATGATCGTTATGTCGAGCACGATCATGAGCTGGGCCAGGCCGACCAGCGCGAGGATCAGCCAGCGCCTGCGGTCGGTCGGGGCGGCGCGGCTTCCGGGAGCGGCGCCACCGGGAGCGCTCGTAGCAGCCATGGATTTCTCCCATCTGGAGGCATGTTCTCCGCTTCTGGATCGACGATAGCAGAAGCGGAGGTGTGATCTCCACTCTCATGCTAAAATAAATGTTGTGAGCGACCGCGACGCACCCCCCCGAACGGAAGAACGCGAGGTCAGCCCAGAGGTCAGCCCAGAGGTCAGCCCAGCGGAAGCGGTTGCCGAAATCGCCTTGCGCCCCCTGCGGAAGGATGCCGAGCGGAACCGGCAGCGCATCCTGCGGGCCGCGGCGGAGGTCTTCACCGAGCGGGGACTCGAGGCGACCCTCGACGACGTGGCCCACCACGCGGGCGTGGGCGTGGGCACCGTTTACCGGCGGTTTCCCGACAAGGCGACGCTGGCGGACGCACTCTTCGAGGAACGTATCGACCTGCTCGTCGACCTGGCCGAGCATGCACACGGCGAGCCGGACGCATGGGTTGGGCTGGTCTCGTTCATGGAACGCGCGACGGAGATGATGGCGGGCGACCGGGGACTGCGCCAGATGCTCATGTTCGCGGCGAACGGCCACGACCGTGTCTCTTATGCGAGGGATCGGATGCGGCCCGCCGTGGGACGCCTGGTGGAGCGGGCGCAGGCGGCGGGGCAGGTGCGCCCCGATCTGGCCGCGACCGACATTCCGGTCATCGAGTTCATGCTCAGCGTGACGGCCGAATACGCTCGCGACGTACGGCCCGGGATCTGGCGCCGTTTTCTGGCGCTCTGGCTCGACGCACTCCAGCCGGCGCGTGACTCATACACGCCGCTTCCGGCGCCGGAGCTTTCCGTCGATGAATTCGCCACGGTCATGCGGACAAGCCCGCTCGGCCGTCACCTGACCAACAGCAAGCAAGGCTCCGTCAAGCCCCACCCGGCTCCCCCGAAGCCCCCCACCGCTCACGGAAATAATCGATAATCTTCTCAGCCTGTTCATGAGTAATCTCGACAAGCTCTTGGCCGAGATCTCCTCGATGCCACTCCACGATCGACGGGGTAAATTTCCAGCTGAAGTCCCTGCGCAATCCTTCATCAGTGAATCCCCAGTCCGTCTCCAACCGCCGCACAAGCCCATACGGGTTATCGACTGTGCGATCTCCTCCGATGACCGCGTAAAAGGTAATCTTATCCGGCATTAGAAGCCTTCCTTCTTGTAATCTGGGATTTGCGTTACGTCGCTAGGAATTGGAATCCATGAAGAGACCTCCCGCTGGAAAGCACTTAGCTCAACTCGCTCACCGCTCGAGGTCAATGGGTTACGCAGCCGTTCATAGGCTCCGTGCGTGACATGATGCTTCGCATGGAAGCTTTCCCTGGTATGAAACTGCACTTCGAACCTCTGCCCCTGCGGCGTCACCCAGCGAGTATTGATTCCCTTATATTCCGGATCTGCCCAGAAGTTTTTCGAGTAGTACATCTCATTACCGGAACCCTTAAGGCGTTCAGCGATATCCTTGCATCCGGCAGTGTAGTCGGCAGATCGCAGACAGAAAGTATAGCGGATTGCGTCTGGTATTTGCTGTACTATTTCGCGCGTTGCGGCATCCGGACTGCTGGTTTCGAGAGACTCAGCAACCTTCTCCACCAGACGATTTTCGCCTTTCAGGCGGAACTCGAATCCCTCGAGCCAGCCGCGCCGGGCATTATTTTTCGCTATATCCTTAACATTATCGCTTATTGTGGGCTCTGCTTGGAACATCTCTTTCAGAGATTCGGCCGTTTCTGTGCTTCGCTCTGGCCTTATGGGCCGGTCAGCCTTATAGCGCCGAATCTCGGGCCATCGTTCTTGATGGTTCCCCCAGAACGCGAGGAAGCGGGGGACTTCGGTCCAGTAGCTTCGGGTGGCTTCTAGGTTGCGTTCGGGCTTTTCTTTAGGCGGGTCGGGCGGGTCGGGCGGGTCCGGGGGCGAGGGTGAGTCGGCTGATTCGGTTAATGACTCTCGCCGCTGGGCGGACTCTTCTCGTTCTTCTCGTTCTTCGCGGGCGAGGCGCTCGCGGAAGGGGGCGTCCTGGGCGTGCGCCTTGGCGTATAGCGACTCGTAGGCGGCGGCGCGGGTCAGGCCCGAAAGGCCGAGGCGTTCGGCCAGTTGGGCTTCTGTTTCGCGCGGGGGGCTCAGCCGGTCGGCGGCAGCGTCACGACGGTCCGGGCGATCGGGTTCGTCCGGATGGACGTGGCGGTCGAAGGACCCCACTAGGCGCTCCCTTGCCCACACCGACGGTCACGATCCCGTCATGGTAGGCAACCAGGCGTGAGACACCAAAGGATTTGCCACTCATATGGCAATACGGATCCCTTACGGCCAAAGCATTTCGGCGGTCCCCGCTCTAGGCGGACGTCGGCGCGCTTCGGCCATGTTCAGGCCCTCCTGCTCACACGACGAGATTGTGGCAGTAATTCCAATGATACTGTTGCCGGACACATAGCTATGCATAAGTATGAATAAGACTGGCCGGAAGGTTGGTAGCTGACCGTGGCGAGACCGGCCGGGACCCCGCCACCACGTGGGCGGAAGTGATCGCGTGAGCAGCCCGAACAAGGACCGTTCCGCCTTCCTGAATAAGGTGGGCGAATACCTGGCCATCAAGCCCTGGTGTACGTCCCGGCAAGCCGTGGCCAGCGTGTGTGATGCGATCCGTTACACCTGGGGCTTCCCGGCCGGCGACTACACCGGCGGCGTCGCGGAGGTCATCGAAAAGACCAAGGACCAGGGCTACCTGCTGGACCGGCTGGCCAATTTCTGGCCCCGGCCCGACTTCAAGGGCATCACATCGGTCTGGCGTACTCCGGGTGGCCAGTTCTTCGAGCAGCAGTTCCACATCGCGGAAAGCTGCCACGCGCGCGACTTCACGTTCCAGATGTACGACCGGTTCCGGCAGCCGGGGGTCAGCACCGAGGAGCGCCAGGAGATCCGGGCCCTGATCCGCGAGGTCATGGCCGCCGTGCCCGTCCCGCCCGGCGCCGAGGACATCCTTCCGCAGCCGCTGCCTCCGCCGGGCGCGGACGAAGCCCTGCCCGTGCCGCCTCCGCTGACCTGCTCGGCCGCTCAGGTGAGCTGGTACGCGGTCACTGAGTTGCGAGGTGACCAGTTCCGCGCGGTTGCCCGCCGGACGGTGGCCGCGGGCGGCGAACACGACGAGGCCTTCGCCAGGGATAGCCGAACGGGCCAGATGCGGTGGAGACCGACGTCGGTGATCTACTCAGCCGAACGGGGCGACCTGGCTCACTGGTTCACCGCCATCGACGAGCGCACCGCCAGCCTGATCACCGGCCACCTCGGTGTGAGGTACGGGACGGGATAGCCGTCAGCGGGCGGCCTGGATCCAGGTGCCGGGCGTGACGCCGTAGACGCGCCGGAACCATCGCGTCAGGTGGGCCTGGTCGGCGAAGCCCGCCTCGGTGGCGGCCTGGGCGGCCGGCATGCCACTGCCGAGAAGCCGGCGGGCCGCGCGAAGCCGGAGCTGACGCTGGTAGTCGCTCGGCGCGAGGCCGAACGTCGCCGAAAATGCCCGGTAGGCCGCGTACCGGCTGCATTCGGCGGCTTCCGCCAGGTCGTCCGCGGTCAGCGGGCTGGCGTAGCAGTCGTGCAGCAGGTTCCGCATGCGCATCGCAGCCCGGGCAGCGGAGGAGGATGTCGCGTGACCGGCCGGGCCCGGGCCGCCGTCGCGGAACGCCGCGTGCCGGGCGAGGCGGGCCACCGTACCGGTCAGGTGCTCGTGCTGTTCGAGCGGCGTGGAGGTCCCGGTCAGCACGGCGTGCAGATCGCTCAGCGAGGCGGCCAGGCCGACGTCCGCGGCGACCGGCCGGGGAAACAGCGGCAGTCCGGACGGTCTCCCCCGCGCGTCCGCCAGCAGGTTCGTGACCAGGCCCGGATCGATGTGGATCATCCGGTAGGTGAAGCCCTGTCCCGTCGCGCAGTGGCCGTCGTGCGGATCGTCCGGGTTGAACAACATGACCATGCCCACGGCGCTGACGTGGCTGCCACCGCGGCAGGTGAAGGCCTGCGCGCCCGTTTCGGTCATGCCGAACGAGTAGCTGTCGTGGCTGTGCCGGTGGTACACGTGCGACGAGAAGTGCGCGTGCATGGCCTCAATCGGCTGTCGCCCCGCGCGCCAGTAGCGGGCCCAGTCGCTCTGCGTCCCGGTGTGTGAGCTGCCCACCTTGACCAGTATGGTCCCCCCTGGGCAGAAAAGAGCCATGGCGGAAGAGCCGCACCAGCGTTCAAGAGCCGCACCAGCGTTCAAGAAACAGCGCGGCGGCGGGCGGCAGAATCATGCCATGCGCTTCGATACCAAGATCGCCATTGCCGTGCGCGGGGACCTGGAGCAGTGGCAGAAACTGAACGTCACCGCGTTCCTGGCCAGCGCCATCGCGTTCGGGGTGCCGGAGACGGCCGGCAAGCCCTACGAGGATGGTTCGGGGAACCGGTACCTGGAGATGTTCCGGCAGCCGGTGCTCGTCTATGCGGCGGACGCCGCCCTGCTCACCACCATGCGGGAACGAGCCGCCGGGCGCGGGCTGCCGATGATGATCTACACCGAGGAGCTCTTCAGCACCGGTAACGACGACGACAACCGGGCCGCCGTCGGCGCCGTCACCGCCGATGAGCTCAATCTGGTCGGCGTGGCCGTCCACGGCCCGCGCAACGCCATCGACAAGGTCTGCAAGGGCGCCAAACTGCACCCTTTATGGCAATGGTGCACGCCGGCGCCCGTGGCGGCTGCTTTGATTGGCCTATGAGCCTTGAGCTGCGGCCCGCGCTGTCACATCCGGAACTGCTGGCCAAGCCGGTCGCCGTCGCGCTCGCCGAGTGGGCCACCGGCTCCCGGGACGCCGGACAGGTCGAGGTCGCCGAGATCGATCCGGAACTGGCCGACACGGCGGCGTTCTGCCGGCATTACGAGATTCCGCTGGAGAAGTCGGCCAACTGCGTGATCGTCGCGGGCAAGCGCCGCGGCGACACCATATTCGCCGCGTGCCTGGTCACGGCGGTCACCCGCGCCGACGTTAACGGCCTCGTCCGTAACCGGCTGGGAGCGCGCAAGGCGTCGTTCGCCCCCGTCGAGGAAACGCTGGCCGCGACGGGCATGGAGTACGGCGGGATCACGCCGATCGGCCTGCCGCCCACCTGGCCGGTACTGATCGACTCCGCGGTCGTCCAGCAGCCCTACGTCATCATCGGCTCCGGGATCCGCGGCTCCAAGCTGCTGGTGCCGGGCCCACTGCTGGCCCGCCTGCCGGCCGCGGAGGTCGTCGACGGCCTGGGGATACCGGCCAGCACCGTCTAGAGTCGGCACCGTCTAGAGTCGGCACCGTCTAAGCCCGGCCGCGGTTGGCGACGCGCCAGACCAGGCGCAGGCCGGACCAGTCCGCGTCGATGGCCGCGACCTTGACGTCGACCAGACCGATGGCGAGCGCGTGCTCGCGGACCACGTTGTCGGTGATGTCGCTGGTGTGCCCGCCCGCCCGGCGCGGCCACGCGGCCCACACCGCCCCGTCCGGGTAGATCCGTTCCGCCAGCGCCGGGAGCCGTAGGCCGATGTCGTCCGCACGGGCGAAGAAGGCGATGATCACATCGGCCGCGCCGGCCCCGTCGACGTATTCCAGGCCGTCCGGGGGATCAGCAAGGCTCCAGTCGGCCGGCGGGTCATCGAGGGACACCCGCTGGCCCGGCTTCAGCCCGAGCTTGCGTGCTTGCATGCGACGAATAGTAAGGCCGCGGGAGCCTGCCTTACCCGTCAGGTAATCGACCCACGTCCCCCGGGGCGATGAAGATGGGGCCACATCGCAACGACCATCACCCTGGAAGGGATACGCCATGCACGACGTGATCGCCCGCTATCTCGATTGCTGGAACGAAACGGACCCGTCCGCGCGCCGTAAATTGATCGATGGGGCCTGGGCACCCGGCGCGGAATACATCGATCCACTCGCGGAAGCCCACGGACGCGACGCCATCGACGCGACCATCGCCGCGGTGCAGGGGCAGTTCCCCGGGCTCGTCTTCACCCTGGCCGGCCCGGTCGACGCCCACCATCGGCAAGCCCGTTTCACCTGGGGTCTCGGGCCGGAGGGCGGTGAGCCTCTCGTCGTCGGCTCCGACGTGGCCGTCACCGGGGAGGACGGCCAGATCGTCGCGGTCTTCGGATTCCTGGACAAGGTCCCTGGCTAACTGGACCAGGCCGCGGACGCGGGACTGGTAGTCCGGGGGAAACCGGGCCAGCAGCGGCTCATAGGCCTGCTGCGCCTTCGTCATCAGGTCCGTCAGGTGCTCCCTGGACTGGGCGTCCGGGTTCTGGGCGTCCGGGTTCTGGGCGTCCGGGTTCTGGGCGTCCGGCGGGCGGCCGGACTGAGCCACCGCCACGTACAGCGCGGACATGAGCTGGTCGACCTGCAGCAGGAACACGCGGGCCGCCGGGTCGTCGAACAGGCTGGGCGCGGCCACGAGAAGGTTGCTGGCCAGGTCCCGCAGTTCGCTGGGAGCACCCGACGCCGAATCATCGCTGGCCATCACCGCCTGGTAGGCCTCCCAGGCCTGGCCGTAGACGATCAGCGCCTGGGCGGCCACCGAGATGCCACGGTCCTTCCGCTGACGGTGGGCCACGACCTCGTCGAAGATCAGCGCGGTCGCGCCCACGATCAGCAGGCTGGACACCACCGAGGTGGTGAGCGCGTGCGCGTCCCACCAGGCTCCGAAGCCGCTGACAGCCAGGTCGCAGGCCATCAGGGCGATCAGGGTGCATGCGATAAGGACAGCGCCGAGCCGCCGGAGGAGTGGCCGCACGCCGAGGGCGCTTACCGGGNNCGGTCATCGGGCGCCGGTCATCGGGAGGCCGGATCAGCCGGGGATCGGTCAACTCGATGCGGAGGACAGCTTGTCGAACGCGGCGGCCAGGGCGTGGCTAGCGCCCCGGGCCTCCAGGTTGATCTCGTGGCCGCCGTTGAGCGTGATCACCAGTTCCTGCCAGCTCCGCCCGGGGGTGGCCCGGATCCCGGTGATCCGCTCCAGCGGGACGTGCCCGAGGTACTCCCCCACCTGGTCCAGCATCGGGTCGGCACTCCAGATATGCAGCGCGTCGGCGGACAGGCCGAGCACGACCGCGGCGTCGAGAGGGACATCGGTCTCCTCGGTGATGTGGTGCGCCGCGGCCCGGGCGGCCGGGCGCGCGATGAAGTAGTTGCCCAGCGGCGTCAGCATCCGGGTAAAGCTCACCGCCGTCGTCACCCGGGCGTAGGTAGCAGCCAGCAGCGCCGACACGTCGGCGTGCCCGCCGAGGGCCGAGACTAGCTCGTCGTCTTTCAGGTGCATTTCGGGTCCCCGTGTCCACGCGATCATGATGCTACGACCATAGCGGGAGAAGGCGACGGCGGGTTCAGTCGTGCGTGCGCTTCACATCCAGTTCACCGGCCTTGAAGCGGGCGCGCAGCACCTTCTTGTCGAACTTGCCGACCGTCGTCTTGGGCACCTCTTCGATGAACGCCCAGTTCTCCGGGACCTGCCAGTGGGCCACCTTGCCGTCCAGGAACTCGGCGAGGGCCACCGGGTCGGTGTCCTGGCTGACGACGACGCAGGCCAGGGGCCGTTCGGTCCACTTGTCGTCGGGGATGCCGATGACGGCCGCCTCGACCACGTGCGGGCTCCCGGTCAGCAGGTTCTCCAGTTCGACGGAGGAGATCCACTCGCCGCCGGACTTGATGACGTCCTTGAGGCGGTCGGAGATCTGGAAGTAGCCCTCGTCATCCATGGTGCCGATGTCGCCGGTACGCAGCCAGCCGTCGTGGAACTTCTCCGGCTGCTCGCCCTTGAAGTAGCTGGCGGTGATCCACGGGCCGCGCACCTCGATCTCGCCGGTCGATTCACCGTCCCACGGAAGCTCGTTACCCTCGGGGTCCACGATGCGCATCTGGACCCCGGCCAGCAGCCGCCCGGACTTCATCCGGTAGTCCATCTCCTCGACGGTACCGGGCTCGATGTCGGCGGGCGGCCGGGCCAGGCCGCCGACCGGTGAGGTTTCGGTCATCCCCCAGCCCTGGATGATCGTGACGCCGTACTGCTTCTGGAACGCCTCCATCAGCGAGCGCGGCATGGCCGCCCCGCCGGAGGTGCCGAACCGCAGCGACGACAAGTTGATCTCGCGCTGCGCGCCCACCTGCAGGATGCCCGCCCAGATGGTCGGCACGCCCGAGGCCAGGGTGGAGTGCTCGGCCTCGATGAAGTCGACCAGCGCGCCCGGGGTCATGTACTTGCCCGGCATGTGCAGGGTGGTCCCGGCCATGAACGCCGCGAACGGGATACCCCAGGCGTTGACGTGGAACATCGGCACGATCGTGAGCTGCCGGTCGGCGTCGCTCGCCCCGGTGCAGGCGCTCTGCAGCGTCGAGACGGCGTGCAGGTACGTCGAACGGTGCGAGTAGACCACGCCCCTCGGGTCGCCGGTCGTCCCGCTCGTGTAGCACATCACCGCCGCGGAACGCTCGTCCAGTTCGGGCCAGGCGAACGACGGCTCCTCGGCGGCGAGCAGTTCGGCGTAGGAGTAGACGGGCCGGTCGCCGAGCACCGACGTGTCCCCCTCGCCGGCCACGATGTACGCCTCGACCGAGGTGAAGCTGCCGACCACCGGCGCGAGCGCGGGCAGCAGGCTGCCGTCCACGATGATGATCTTGTCCTGGGCGTCGTTGACGATATGCACGAGTTGCTGGGCGGGCAGCCGGATGTTCAGGGTGTGCACGACCGCGCCCATGCAGGGCACCGCGTAGTACGCCTCGAGGTGCTCCTGGCTGTTCCAGCAGAACGTGCCGACCGGGTCACCCGGGCCGACGCCCAGCTTGGTCAGCGCGGCGGCCAGGCGGCGCGCGTTCTCCTCGATCTGCCGGTAGCTGGTGTGCCGGGCCCCGTCCCCCTGCCAGGTGACGCATTCACTGCGGCCGAAGACCCGGGAGCCGTGCAACAGGATCGTCGTGATGGTGAGCGGGAAGTCGTCCTGCATCGTACTGGTAATCCGGGCTCCCGCCATGCCTGACCTCCGTAGCTTCGGCGCAACACTCGAAAAGGTAACCCACCGCCCGGGCACGGAGGAACACCAGGTCATCCAGGCCGGGCATTTCGTCGCGAACCTCGTATTCCCAAAAGTACGCGATCATGCCTTTTGCGGAGGCGCGGGGGGCGTGACCGCTTGGGCCTTCCGGTCCTGCCGATCGGCGGACATGATGCTGGGAAAGGGCTCAGAGAGCAAGGGGGGCATAGCCATGCCCGATCAGAACCCGTTCCTCGCAGGCTCGTTCGCGCCGGTCGAGGAGGAGATCACCGCGTTCGGCCTTCCGGTCACCGGGACCTTACCACCGGACCTCAACGGCTGTTACCTGCGCAACGGGCCGAACCCGATGGGGCTGGAAGACCCGGGCGCGCGCTGGGGTGACGGCCACTGGTTCCTCGGCTCCGGCATGGTGCACGGAGTCGGCTTCCACGGCAGCTGGATGCCCGACGAGTGATGCCCGACGAGTAGCGCGGGGTTCGTGGGGCACGCGGCAGGCGTGACCCGCGCGGAAATTGTGTGATCCGCGCATGGCGCGTCCGCTTTTCTCCTGCTTCCTGGGCTTTTTCGTTTGCTTAATGTGGAGCGGCCGACGGACGCTATGAGGATGCGACGAAGCTTGGGAATCGGCTGGGCCGCCCGGGCAAGAACCCGGGCCAGGACCCGGGCCAGGACCCGGGCACAGCTGAGCGCCGGGGCTGCGCTGGCCTGCGCGCTGATCGCGGCGTGCTCCAGCGCCACGGCAGCCACCAGCGGCTCAGGGGCCACCAGCGGCACCGGGGTCGTCAGCAGCACAGGGGTCGTCAGCAGCACAGGGGTCGTCAGCAGCACAGGGGCCCGGACCACGCAGGCGGCCCACGGCCGGGACCTGATCGTGCCGACCGCCGGCGGCCTCCTGCAGGGCAAGACGGCGGGCGCTACCGACGAATTCCTCGGCATCCCGTACGCGGCGCCGCCGGTCGGGGCGCTGCGCTGGCGCCCCCCGCAGCCCGCCGCGTCCTGGCCGGGCATCCGGCAGGCCACGAGCTACGCCCCGCATTGCGCGCAGCCGTCGTCGCCGTTCGGTGTGGCCAGCACGTCCGAGGACTGCCTGTACCTGAACGTCTTCACCCCGCCCGGCGCGCAGGGGCGGAACCTGCCCGTGATGTTCTGGATCCACGGCGGCGCGCTCGTGGTCGGCGAGAGCGACGACTACAACCCGGCCACTCTGGTCCGGCACGGCGTCATCGTGGTCACCATCAACTACCGGCTGGGGCTGTTCGGCTTCCTGGCCGACGCGGCGCTGGCCAGCCAGCCGGGCGGCCCGTCCGGCAACTACGGCCTGATGGACCAGCAGGCCGCGCTGCGCTGGGTGCAGCGGAACATCCGCGGCTTCGGCGGTAACCCCCGCGACGTGACCGTCTTCGGCGAGTCGGCGGGTGGCCTGTCCACCCTGTCCCAGCTCGTCTCGCCCGGGGCCCGCGGCCTGTTCGCCCGCGCCATCGTGGAAAGCGGGACGTACGAACTGAACCAGGCCTCGCTGGCCACGGCCGAATCCGAAGGGGCGGCGTTCGCGGCCAAGGCTGGCTGCGCCGGCAACACCGCCGCGTGCCTGCGCAGCGTGCCGGTATCGACGATCCTCGACAATGAGAGCGCGGCCGGTTACACACCCGACGTCGACGGCGCCGTGCTGACCCAGTCGATCGGGCCCGCACTGGCCAGCGGGCAGTTCAGCCACGTGCCGGTCATGATCGGGACCAACCATGACGAGTGGCGCCTGTTCGTGGGCCTGGACCAGCTGCTCGGCGACACGGTGACCACGGCGAATTACCAGACCCAGATCAACGACACCCTGGGCGGCGCAGTGCCCGCGGCCACGGTCGCGGCGATCGCGGCGCAATACCCGCTGAGCGACTACTCCAGCCCGTCGGTGGCACTCGGCGCGGTCGGCACCGACGCGATCTTCGCCTGCCCCGCCCTCACCGCGGAGAAGTCGCTGTCCGCGTACGTGCCGACCTACGCCTACGAGTTCAACGACGAGAACGCGCCGGAGCTTTACCTGCCCCCGCTCGGTTTCCCCTACGGCGCGGCGCACGCATCCGAGATCCAGTACCTGTTCACGCTGAGCAGCACGCGCTACCCGAGCACGCTCACGGCGGCGCAGCAGGGCCTGGCCGGGGCCATGCAGCAGGACTGGACCAGCCTGGCGAAGTTCGGCGCGCCGGGTTCCGGCTGGCCGCGGTTCGGCAGCGCCAGCCCGGCCTGGCTGTCCCTCGTCCCGCCCCGTCCCCAGACCGAGACGGATTTCGCCGCCGAGCACCACTGCGCGTTCTGGGCCACCGTTGGGTAGCACCGCCGGGTAGCCGCCCGCCAGCTAGCCAACGCGCCTGCTAGCGTCGTGGCCGGACCCGGGCCTGTCGCTAGCCGGTGGCGGCCGCGGGCCCGGCGACGTACCGGCCGATGCGGGGGGTACCGTGCTTCCACTGCAATCACTGATCCGTCCACCGCAGCAGGTCGGTGACCTTCCCGGGATGACGGCCGCGGGACCGCCCGCGGCCCTGACCCGGGTCCGGCTGATCTCATCGGGAGACGGCCAGGCCATCTTCGCCGGCCAGGCCAGCGACGGGGACGACCTGACCGTGCGGGTGACCGCGATCGCGGACGGGGTGATCCGGGTCAGCCTGGGCCGGAACGGCACCGAACGGCCCCGCTCGGAGGCGGCGCTGGCCCTGGTCCGCGACCTCCCGCCGTACGCCGGTGACGTTGATTCTGAACGGGACGGGGATGCCGGACGCGACGGGGCGGGAGTCCGGCTGCGTGCGGGCGGTCTCGTCGCGGTCGCCGCCCTGGACCCGTGGTCGCTGCGGTTCGAGGACCCGGCCGGGCGGGCGCTGCTCACCCCGCAGCGGGACGACACCGATGTGACGGGGGCGCCGTGGGCGGTTCCGTTCGGCCGGACCAGGCTGCCCGGCGGCGCGGACGCCTACCACGTCAGCTTCGAGGCCCGGCCGGACGAGGAGTTCTACGGCCTCGGCGAGCGGTTCGGGACTTATCGCCAGCGGGGCGGCCGGACGGTGGCGTGGATCGAGGACGCGCTCGGGGTCAACGGGCCGAAGGTCTACAAGGCGGTCCCGGCCTTCTGGTCCACCCGCGGCTACGCCCTCATGGTCAACAGCGGGACGCCGACCGAGATCGACCTGGGCCGCACCTCCCATTCGACGGTGTCGGTGCTGACACCGGACGACACGCTGGAGTTCTACGTCATCCGCGCGGACGGGCCGGAGGACGCACTGCCCGCGCTGCGCGCGCTGACCGGGGACGTGCCGGTGCCGCCGCGCTGGGCGTTCGGCACCTGGGTGTCGTCGAGCTTCCAGCCCGACACCCAGCAGTCCGTGCTCGAACGCGCCCGCCAGATCCGGCGCGACGGCTTTCCGGCCGACGTGCTGCACGTGGACCCGTACTGGCAGAAGCCGGGATGCTGGGCCGACCTGGCCTGGGACTCAGACACGTTCCCCGACCCGCGCGCGATGACCGCCGAACTGTCCGGCCTCGGGTTCCGGCTCTGCCTGTGGATCAACCCCTACATCGCCGTGACGAGCCCGCAGTTCGCCGCGGCCAGCCGGGCCGGGTACTTCCTGCGCGGGCCGGACGGCACCACCTGGACCGGCCAGGCGTGGGGCGAGACCGAGGGGCTGCCGCCCATGGCGATCGTGGACTTCACCCACCCCGGGGCGGTGCACTGGTGGCAGGAGCGGCTCGCGGCGCTGCTCCGCGACGGCGTGGCGGTGTTCAAGACCGACTTCGCCGAAGCGGTCCCGCCCGCCGTGGTGGCCGCCAACGGGATGTCCGGCCGGGACCTGCACAACGTCTACACGCTGCTGTACAACGACGCGACCGCCGAGGTGACCGAGGCCGTGCACGGCTACCGGCTGGTGTGGGGCCGCTCGTCGTTCCTGGGCGGGCAGCGGCACGCCGCGCAGTGGGGCGGCGACCCCGCCGCGACGTACGGCGGGATGGGCAGCACGCTGCGCGGCGGGCTGTCGTACGCGTTCAGCGGGGCGACGTTCTGGAGCCACGATGTCGGCGGCTTCTACGGCGCCCCGGCGCCCGATCTCTACCTGCGCTGGGCCTGGTTCGGGGCGCTGTCCCCGCTGAACCGCTACCACGGCCAGACCAGCCGGCTGCCGTGGGACCAGGGCCCGGAGGTATACGCCGCCACCCGGGAGATCGTCGCGGCCCGCTACCGGCTGCTGCCGTACCTCTACTCCAGCGCCATCGAAGCGGTCCGGCGCGGCCGCACGCTGATGCGCCCGATGATCGCGGCGTACCCGGCCGACCGCGGCACCCGCGACGCCGACGCGCAGTACCTGCTCGGCACCGACCTGCTCGTCGCGCCGGTCATCGCCGGGGACGGCGAGCACGACGTCTACCTGCCCGCCGGGGACTGGATCGACTACACCACCCGGGCCGTCTACCCCGGCGGCGGATGGCACCGCCTGACCCGCCCACCGGGCCAGGCCCCGCTTTTCGTACGGAACGGGGCGCTGCTCCCGGTCGATTCCGGGCAGGCGACCAGCGCGGCGGCGGACCCCGGGAGCCTCACCCTGGAAGTCTGGGCCGGCGCCGGCGGCCGGGTCACCGTGCACGAGCAGCGCGGCACGACCGAGGCCGTGATGACCGTCTCCGGTGGCACCGCCGAGGTCACGACCACGGGGCCGGGCCAGCTCGGCCGACTGGAATGGCCGCGGATCGCCGGGCCGGAGCCGCCCCGCCGGGTCATCGTCAACGGCGAGCCGTGGACGCTGGACGAACGCGACGCGGACCGTCTGGCCGCCGTGCCGGGCTGAGCCGCTGTGCCGGTGAGGCCACAGTGATCGGTGAGGTCACAGTGATCGGTGAGGTCACAGTGATCGGTGAGGTCACAGTGGCCGAGCGAGGCCAGAACGCCTGCTGCGGCCGGGGTGCCTGTTGGGACTGGAGTGCCCGGTAAGACCAACGGCCGTTCAGCCGCCCGCCATAGCCCCGACGATCAGGTACGGCTCCGTCCCGGCGGCGACCGCCTCGGGCAACGGCTCGTCCGGCGCCTCGTGGGACAGATCCTGCTGGCAGGCGAAGAACCGGACGAACGCCCGGCGTTTCCCGCTGCGACGATCGCGGATCGTCCCGCACAGCATTGGGTACCGGGCCTCCAGCGCGTCGAGGATCGCGCGCTGGGTGACCGGCCCGCCGACGGGAAGCTCGACCTCACCATCGACGTGCGCGAGCGCCTTCAGGTGCGCGGGCAGCACGACCCGGATCATGACAGCGTCTGCACCTCGACGGACAGCACGGCGGGCAGATCCCGGACGATCGGCGCCCAGCTGTCCCCCCCGTCGGGCGAGGCATACACCTGCCCGCCCGTCGTGCCGAAGTAGATGCCGCAGTCATCGAGGGAGTCAACGGCCATCGCGTCCCGCAGCACGTTGACGTAGCAGTGCTCCTGCGGCAGGCCCCGGGTGAGCGGCTCCCACTCGTCCCCGCCGCTCCGGCTGCGGTAGACGCGCAGCTTGCCGTCCGGCGGGAAGTGGTGCGAGTCGCTGGTGATGGGGACCACGTACACGGTGTCGGGCTCGTGCGCGTGCACATCGATCGGGAACCCGAAGTCGGTCGGCAGGTTGCCGCTCACCTCGCGCCAGGACTCCCCCGCGTCGTCGCTGCGCATAACGTCCCAATGCTTCTGCATGTAGAGCACGCCGGGGCGGCTGGGGTGCATCGCCAGCCGATGCACGCAGTGCCCGACCTCGGCCCCCGGGTCGGGGATACCCTCGGACCGCAGGCCGTGGTTGACCGGCCGCCACGTTTCGCCCTCGTCGTCGGACCGGAACGCGCCGGCGGCCGAGATCGCGGTGAACATCCGCCCCGGCTGGTGCGGGTCCAGGATGATCGTGTGCAGGCACATCCCCCCGCCGCCGGGCTGCCAGGACGGCCCCGAGCGGTGCGTGCGCAGCCCGGGCAGTTCCTCCCACTGCCGGCCGCCGTCGGACGACCGGAACAGGCCCGCGTCCTCCACCCCGGCGTAGACCGTGTCCGGGTCGGTGAGGGACGGCTCAAGGTGCCAGACGCGGGCGAACTCCCAGGGGTGCGGCGTGCCGTCGTACCACTGGTGCGTGCCGGGGTCGCCGTCGTAGCTGAACTCGTTGCCGACCGGCCCCCAGGTCTGGCCGCCGTCGTCGGAACGCTGGATCAGCTGGCCGAACCAGCCGCTGCTCTGCGACGCGTACAGCCGGTCCGGGTCCACCGGTGACCCCTTGACGTGGTAGATCTCCCAGCCCGGGAAATGCGGGCCGCTGACGTCCCACTCCTTGCGCTGGCCGTCGGAGGTCAGGATGAATGCGCCCTTCCGCGTGCCGGCCAGCACCCGTACACCGCTCATGTCGGCTCCTTTGCTCGTGTCCCCTCAATCCCTGACGGCCGCGGCACCCAAAATTCATCGCCGCCGCGCCGAGGTGGCCGAGCCTACAATCCGGGTGTGACAAAGGCATGCCGGTAAGGGGGGCACCCTGGGCGGGCTGGAGGGGTCGGCTCGCCCAGGGTGCGCTCGGTGGCGGGATATCTCCGCATAACGTCCGTTAACCGGAATGAGGACACGAACCGGTGCGGCGGGTCAGAAGATCCCGAACCGGATGATGCTGATCAGGCCGGCCGCCACGCAGTAGATGGCGAACGGCGTCAGGGTTCGGGTCCGGAAGTACCGGGCCAGGAACACCACCGCGAACAGGGACGTAGCCGCGGCCGCGACGCTGCCCGCGACGACCTGGCCGCGGACGCCCTGGCCGAGCGGTCCGGTCAGGTCGGAGAGCTTCAGCGCCCCGGCGGCCAGGATGACCGGCGTGGACAGCAGGAACGAGAAGCGCAGCGCGTCCTCGTGGCTGAGCCCGCGGAACAGGCCGCCGGCCATGGTCACTCCCTCGCGGCTGATCCCCGCGAACAGGGCCAGGATCTGCGAGGCGCCGATCCACACCGCGGACTTCACGCCGACGGCCGCCGCCAGCCGCTCATCGGCCGCCTGGTCGAGCAGTGCGTCGCGCTCGTCGCGCTCACCGCGCAGGCGGGACGGTTCCGCCCGCATCGCGTGCGGGCTCCCGGCCGCGGGCTGCGCGGTCGGCGTCACACCGGCGGGCTGAACGACCGGCTGGCGCTGGGGCGCCCCACCGGGCACCGCATTGGGCACCGCATTGGGCACCGCCTCCTGGGCGCGCCGGCGGCGCAGGACCTCGCCGGCGAAAAGGATGCCGCCGTTGATGGTGAGGAAAATCGCCGCCGCCAGGGGCTTGGCGAACAGGACACGGAACGGGTGCTCCAGGACCAGCCCGGCGACGCCCACGGGGATGGTGGCCACCACCAGCAGCCAGGCCAGCCTCTGGTCGGCGGACTCGATCCGGCGGGTCGCGATGCTCGTGAAGAAGCCGCGGATGATCCGCACCCAGGTCTTGGCGTAGTAGCCGAGCAGGACGATGGCCGTCGCCAGGTGGAGGCCGACGATGAACGCCAGGTACGGGCTCTCAGCGTCGCTCTCCTGGCTGACCAGGGTGGCCCACGTGCCACCCAACCAGGAGGGGATGAGCACGGTATGACCGAGGCTGGAGATCGGGAACAGCTCGGTGAGTCCCTGAATCAGCCCGATGACCACGGCCTGGAGATAGGTCATGTGATAGATCGCGTGCATGCTCACTTCCTCCTGGTGGCGACTATCGACCCCGCGGGCTGGGAAGATAACTACGATCGATATTGTAGTACTACACTGATAGTAGTAGGTAGGAGGTGCCGTGACGTCCACATCACGCGGGAGACCGCGCGGTGCCCTGGAGCGGGAGGTCCTGGCCTGCCTCGCGGCGGCCCGGCGCCCGCTCACCCCCGGTGAGGTGCGGGCCGGGCTGGGCGGCGAACTCGCCTACACCACCATCATGACGACATTGTCCCGCCTGCACGCCAAGGGCGCGGTGGCGCGCCGGCCATCCGGGCGCGGGTTCGCCTATGAGCTGTCCGGCGGCCCGGCCGACGCCGAGGCCTCGATGACGGCGCACCGGATGCTGCAGTTGCTTCAGGGCGGCCAGAACCGGGCCGGCGTGCTGTCCCGGTTCGTGGCCGATCTCAGCCCCGAGGACGAGGAACTGCTCGCCAGCCTTCTCGCCGAAGACCCACGGCACGCCCGGCCAGACCAAGATGATCAGTAACCCGAACACACCTGAGGAGCACCGCACGATGCCGTCCCCCGTGATGGACCGGGCCATGGAACTGGCCCGCGTCGACCTCTCGCCCCGGCACCGCGGCCCGCGCGCCGTCGCCGTCGTGGCCGCCGCCGTAGCGAGCCTGGTCCTGTGCCTGCTCGCCGACTGGCTGCTGGCCCGCGCCGGTGTGGCCGTGTTCCCGGCCACCAAGGGATATGTGCACTTCCGGTTCTCCGATTACTCGAAGCTGACCATCATCGGCGTCATCATCGCCTGCGCCGCCTGGCCCGTGGTCGCCCGGGTGACGTCCGACCCGCGCTGGGTCTTCTTCCGGCTGGCCATCCTGGTCACGATCGTTCTGCTGCTGCCCGACCTCTATATCTGGGTGAAGGGCCAGCCTGCCCATGCCGTGCTGTTCCTGGTCCTGATGCACCTGGCCATCGCGGTCATCACCTATAACCTGCTGGTCCGCGTGGCCCCCGTCCGGGAGCCGGCCAGCCACGGCCGGGTGAGCCACGACGGCCGCGACTACGGAGCCCGGCACCGCTGAGCCTGGAACGTCAGACCGGCCCAGGCCCGAGGCGTCAGAACGTGTGCGTGGTGTGGGTGAAGGTGCCCTTGGTGAAGGCGAGAACCCGGGTGGGCCGCACCGCGTATACGTGGACCGGCCCGGTCCCGACCTCGCGCTCGTTCTAAAGGTCCAGGTAGATGACAGACTCGGCGCATGAGCTTTGGGTGATCCCGGCTCACGGAACCTGGATGATTTCTCAAAGCCGGCCTCGGGTTAGGGAGCGCGCGTGGATCAGCTCAGTCTTGGAGTGATATCGCAGTCACGGAAGGAGAACGAGCGGCGGCTCCCTATTCATCCGCTGCACCTCGAGCGGATTGATGCCGATTTGCGGGAACGTGTCTATCTCGAGCGCGGCTATGGTGAGCGGTTTGGCGTGCCCGATAAGCAGCTGGCATCGTGCGTGGCCGGGCTGCGCACCCGTGCGGAACTCCTCTCAGAATGCGATGTCATCCTGCTGCCCAAGCCGCAGCCCGAGGACCTCGTGCAGATGCGGGACGGGCAGGTCCTGTGGGGCTGGCCGCACTGTGTCCAGGACGAGGAGATCACTCAGCTGAGCATCGAGCGGCGGCTGACCCTGATCGCCTTTGAGGCGATGAACTACTGGGACGCCGATGGCTCGTTCGGCTTGCATGTCTTTCACAAGAACAACGAACTGGCCGGTTACTGCTCGGTGCTGCATGCCCTGGAGCTCATCGGGACGACGGGTGAATATGGCCGCCGGCTCCGGGCGGCAGTCATCAGCTTCGGGGCTACTGGCCGAGGCGCGGTGACGGCGCTCAACGCGCACGGCGTGAACGACGTTGACGTTCTGACCCATCGTGACATCAACGCCGTCGCCTCCCCGATCCACTCGGCGCGCATGGTGCACTTCGAGGAGGACACCGGCGACCCCAGCCGCTGCCACGTGCTGCACGAGACCGGCCGGATACCGATGGCGGCCTTCCTCGCCGAGCACGACATCGTGGTCAATTGCGTGCTGCAGGACACCGACGCACCGCTGATGTTCGTTCCGGCCAGCGACCTGGGCTCGTTCGCGCGCGGCAGCCTCATCGTGGACGTGTCCTGCGACGAGGGCATGGGCTTCGGCTGGGCACGCCCCACAAGCTTCGCCGAGCCCATTGTCATAGTCGGCGATAACGTCAGTTACTACGCCGTGGATCACAGCCCGTCGTACCTGTGGAACTCCGCCACCTGGGAGATAAGCGAAGCCCTGCTTCCGCACCTGCGCCCGGTGCTCGCCGGCCCTCAGGCGTGGGACCAGAACCAGACGATCCGGCGGGCCATCGAAATCCGTGACGGGATCATCCACAATCCGCTCATCCTGTCTTTCCAGCACCGTTCACCGGACTATCCGCACCCACCGCGCCTGCAGGAACGCTAAGCAGGCCACGACTGGGCCCGATATCGGGCTTAATGTCACTCGATGTGAGTAACTCTGCTCCTGCAGCACGCGGGTCCGGGGCGGCGGCTTGACGCGGTTCGGCGTGCGGCCGATAGCAGCGCCTCCCCCGGATCCATAGATTCCTCGGCCTTCGGGCTGGCGTCACGAACCTTGGCGTGTGACCATCTAGATGGATGGTAAGGGGATGGTGGTGAGCGAAGCTGAAAAGACCGAGAAGATCACCATCAATCTCGGGCTCGTGGATCTCGGCCAGATCGATCTGCTGGTCCAGGAGGGCTTTTACGCCAACCGCACCGACTTCATCCGCACGGCGATCCGCACCCAGCTGGCTGCCCGGGCGGCGGCGGTCGACCAGACGGTCGCCCGCCGGACGCTCGTGCTGGGCGCGCAGCACTTCACCCGCCGCGACCTGGAGGAGATCCGCGACGCCGGCCAGATGGTGCACATCCGTGTCCTGGGTCTGGCCACCATCGCCGAGGATGTCTCGCCGCAACTCGCGGTGGCGACGATCGCCTCCGTCGAAGTGCTCGGTGCCTTCCGGGCGAGCACGGCCGTCAAGGCGGCGCTGCGGGGGCGTATCGCGTGAGCCCCCGAGTAAGGAGCCTCACCGGAGACTGCGGCCCGGGACAGTATGCGCTCCCGGACCAGGACCAGCTCCGGCCAGAATGCCGAGAAAGGGCTACTGCGATGGACCAACAGTGGATGGGCGCGATGACCGAGGCCACCCGGCTCACCCGTCAGGGCCGACTGGCCGAGGCGACCGCCCTCATTCAGCGGACACTGCGAAACCCGCCACGCGGTGAGCAGCGGCCGCAACCGCCGGGCCACGATTCGGCCGGCACTCGCGCGGCCCCGTCCGGGCCCACGCCCCCCGAATCAGGCCAGCCGCCGCGGCCGGCAGGCACCGTCTGCCGCGCCGTCCCACGGCCAACGCGCTGTCCTCGCGCTCTCCGGCGGCCGGACAGCGTACGTCCAATTCTCGTCGAGCGAGCTCCCGGCGCCGATCAACGGCCGTCCCGTTTCGCCGATCTGTCATACACCAACGCGGCCGGTACGCGTGCGTACAAGCTGTACATCCCCAGCGGCTATACCGGGCAGGCCGTGCCGCTGATCGTCATGCTGCACGGCGGTACGCAAAGCGCCGGCGACTTCGCCGCCGGTACACGCATGAACGAGCTGGCCGAGCGCGACACCGTCATCGTCGCCTACCCCGAGCAGGCGGCCTCCGCCAACACCTTGACGTGCTGGAACTGGTTCCGGCCGGGCGACCAGCTCGCCGGGGCCGGCGAGCCGTCCCTCATCGCCGGGATCACCGGCCAGATCAGGCATGCCTGCTCCATCGATGCCGGCCGGGTCTACGTTGCCGGTTTCTCGGCCGGGGGCGCCATGGCCGCGGTGATGGCCGCGACCTACCCCGACCTGTACGTCGCCGCCGGCGTGCATTCCGGCCTCCCGCACCGCGCAGCCCACGGCCTCCCGTCCGCTCTGGCCGCGATGAGATGGGGCGCCTCTCCGCGCCCCCGGCCATCCGCCGCAGGCATCCCGATGATCGTCTTCCACGGTGACCACGACACGATGGTGAACCACGTCAACGCTGACCGCCTCATCGACCAGGGCATTCGCGCGTTCCGCACGGCGGCTGGACACGGCGATGCCACCCGCTGTGGCGTCACGACCAGACGGGGAGAGGTACCCGGCGGCCATTCCTACACCCGCGCCGTTTACCAGGACGCTGACGGGAACACGCTCATCGAGCACTGGACCATCCATGGCGGCGGCCACGCCTGGTCCGGGGGAAGCCGGAACGGTTCGTACACCGATCCGCAGGGGCCGGATGCGTCCGCAGAACTGCTGCGCTTCTTCGGCGAGCACGCCGGAGGCCCGCGCGTTCTGTAACGTGCGCCACCGCTCGCCGGCACACGACGCCGGCCACGCCGGGCGGGCGGCCAGGCCACGCTGCGCACCGCAGTGCCCGCCCGGCATAATGCCTGCCGCCTCGCCAGCCGTCCTTCGCAGAGCGCGGTGGTGTCGACGTCGTCGAGTGTTGTGACCACGAGGTCGGCGTAGGCCGCGGCGAGCAGGTCGGCGTCGTCGGCTCGTGCGACGCCGATCGCGGCCATGCCGCCGGCTTTGGCAGCTTGAACGCCGGCGGACGCGTCCTCGATCACAATCGCGCAGCCTGGCTCGACGCCGAGTTCGTGCGCGGCGGTCAGGAAGATTTCGGGGTCGGGCTTGCCGTGGGCGAAATCGCGTCCGGAGACGTCGGCGTCGAAGTAGTCCCGCAGCGTCAGGCCGGGCCGCAGCGTCGGCGAGAAGATCCGGTGTTCCTGCGCGAACGTGTCAAGCCGGATCTGGCGCAGGAACAATGCCGCGTTCTTCGACGAGGAGGCGGCCGCGATGAGCATCCCGGCGTCTTTTGCCGCGATGACGAACCGCAGGGCGTCGGGATAGGCGGTGAAGTCACCGGCCTGGATGAGGCGCACGACCAGCTCCTGCTTGTGCTGGGCGTACTCGGCGGTACGCTGGCCGGCGTCGGGCACCCGGAAGTAGTCGAGGGCGGCGCGGGCGCCGCTCATGCGCGGCTTGCCGGAGACGTACTGCCGGTAGACATGGGCGGTGAACGCATCCGGCGACCACGTGGTACGGCCGCGGATGCCGCGCCAGCTGGACTCCATCAGCTCCCGCAGTGACTCGCGCCACGCCTTCTCGTGCGGCGAGTCCACCAGTACCCCGTCGACGTCGAAAATCGCTGCCTGGAACTTCGGCATATGGCCTCCTAACGGGTCCCGGACGGCGGGCCCGGCGGTCGCCGGGTCGCGGCTAAGCTCGAACACGGTTCGCTCGCCCGGGCGCAGCTCGCGGACGTCGCCGGATGCTCCGACCCGGACGGGACGGCTGACGCCCTCGGGGTGGACGGCTAGTGTCAGGCGATCGCCGGTGAGTGTCACCTGGATGGGGGTTCCCCGGAACTGCATCGGGAACGACAGACCGTCGAGCCGACCCGGGAGCCGGGGCTCGAAGTACAGGACTCCGTCGCGGACGAAGGTGCCGGCGTAACTGGCCTGCACGAGGTCGAGCGTACCGGCCATGACACCCATATGGATGCCTTCCTTGGTCGTGCCGTCCTGGATGTCATCGGCATCGCTGTGCAGCGCGACCAGGAACCGCTCCCACGAGCTGTCCGGGTCGATGGCGGCCAGCACCCCGGCATGGGTAACAAAGCTCAGCGTCGAACCGTGCGAGGTGCGCCGGTCGTAATACGCGACGTTCCGCGCCACTGTGTCGGCATGGCAGACGTACCCGAGCCGCCCGAAGATCTCGCGGAGCTCCTCGTCCCTGAACAGGAAGAACAGCATCACCGTGTCGGCCTGCTTGGTGACCTTGTACCGGTTGGGGTCCTTGCCCTCCGCGCGCAAGATCCGGTCGAGCCGCTGGACGTTTCCGTACTTCGCCCGGTAGGCATCCCAGTCCAGCTCCTCGAGGTCTTCATACCCCTCGAACTGGCTGATGATCCCGTCTCCCTGGAACGGGACGAACATCCGGCGGCTCATGTCCCGCCATACCGCCAGCTCGTCGTCGCCGATGCCCAGCCGCTCGCGCACTTCCGCCGTGCGGCTCGCCGGCAGCAGCGCCGGCAGCCGGCCGGCGATGTCGCACAGCCACGCCACCAGGACGTTGGTGTAGGCGTTGTTGCGCAGCCCGCCCTGCGCCGCGTCCGGGTACTTTTCATGGAACTCGTCCGGGCCCATCACGCCATGGATCTCATAGCGCTCCCGCTCGGGATTGAAGCGAGCGATCGACGCCCACAAGCGCGCGATCTCGAGCATCATCTCCGCCCCATAATCGCGCAGGAACGCCTGGTCGCCGGTGGTCTGGTAGTAGTGCCAGATGTTGTAGAAGATCGCCGCGTTGACATGCCGCTGGTTGCGGCTGAGGTCCGGCTCCCAGCGGCCCGAAACCGGGTTGAGGTGGACCCGCTGGGTCTCCTCGATTCCCTCGCTCCCGCTCTGCCACGGGAACATCGCACCCCGCAGCCCCGCCTCCCGCGCCGCCGCCCGGGCCTCGCCGATCCGCCGGTAGCGGTACATCAGCAGCCCGCGCGTGACGTCGGGCAGCCGGACATTGAAAAAAGGGAGGGCGTAGATCTCATCCCAGAACACATGCCCGCGATAGGCCTCACCGTTGAGGCCGCGGGCGGGCAGCCCCGCGTCCAGGTCAGCGGTGTTCCGGGAGCAGACCTGCAGGACGTGCGCAATGTGCAGCCGCAGCAGTTGCTGCACGCGCTCGTCCCCGGACACCCGGACGTCGCACACCCGCCACAGCTCCTCCCATGCCGCGGCGTGGCGCTCGAACGTGGCGGCGAAATCGGTGTGACGGGCCGCCGACGTGGCCGCCTTCACCAGCGTGTCGCTGACCGCCGGGTCCCGCGACGTGTAGAACGTCACCAGCTTCTCCACCCGCGTCGCCTGGCCCTGCTGCACGTCAAAGGCCAGGAGCTGCTGGATATAGTCCTCCATCTGGTAGAGCCTCCGCTCGGCCCAGAGCGGCTGATCACCCCGGAACACCCGCGTGCGGGCCGCCTGGCTGATGTACAGATTCGACTGCCGGGTCTCGGTCTTCAGCGCGATAACCTCCGGACCGAACGTCCGCGGGCTCACCGGGTTCAGGTGGCGGCCTTCCAGCTGACGGTAGCGGGCGACCCCGGCATTGCTGACCCGGCCGTCGATCGCCGTGACCACTTCAACGCGGCCCGACCAGTTCTCCGCCACCAGCGTCCACTCGATCCCGCCATGGTGCGGGTCCGCCATGCTGACGAACCGCCGGCTATGCAGCGTGGTCTCGCGGCCGTCGCGGTCGCGGAACCGGAGGCGGCGGATCACGGCCACGTACCGGATGTCCAGCTCGTGGCGGTACTCGAGCAACTCCATGTCGGCCAGCTGGATCGCGTCCCCGCCCTCGACCCGCAGCTGGAGAACCAGCCAGTTCGGCAGGTTCACCAGATCCTCGTTGAGCACGGGCAGACCGCTCAGGATGGTCGTCTCGCGGTTGTACCCGCCATGCACGTAGGTGCCGGGATAATGCACGCCGTCGGCTTCTTCCCACTCCGCCGCGCCCCGCGTGCACAGGTAGCCGTTGCCGGTCGAGGTCAGCGCTTCGCGAAGTCCCTCCGACCCGGGATCAAAGCCGTCATAGGCTAGCAGGAAACCATCCACGGGCCCTCCTCGTCGCCTCGGCACCGCCGCGCCGTGGCGCATGGTTTTCCCGACCAGCCTGCACCCGTGCCTCCCGCAATTGCGACCGATCATCGGAAACAGCCCGTGACACCGTTGCTAGCACGTCACAGCACCATGGCAAGACTGCGGTAGTCCCAGGGCGAGCCCGACAGAATTCTGAGGGCAGCTCTGGCCGGTCCAGCTTCGGTCGATGCCGTTCGCCATCGCCAGTTGGGCGCGTCCGCTTGCCGCCGGACGCTGACTGCGCTAGCGCGATCGCACCGGGGCCGCCGCGGCGGAGAGGTGGTCGTTTCGCGAATGTAACGTACATGAAGACTGCAGATAACGGGAGCCGCACAGGGTAGAAGCGTGCCAGTGCCCGGGGTTTTTACGCACTGCCCTTACTGCGCCTTGCAGTGCGGCATGTCGCTGCGCGACGCTGAGGGCCAACTGCTGGTGGGGACCCGGGATTTCCCGACGAACAGGGGAGGCTTGTGCCAGAAGGGGTGGACGTCGGCGGAGCTGCTCGCTTCTCCTGACCGGCTGACGATGCCGCTGGTCCGGGCGTACCGGGCGGCTCCGCTGAAGCCCGCCAGCTGGGATGAGGCGCTGGCCCGGGTGGCGGCCGAAATCCGGCGCTCCCAGTCCGTGTACGGGCCGGACAGCGTCGCGGTCTTCGGCGGTGGCGGCCTGACCAACGAGAAGGCGTATGCGCTGGGCAAGTTCGCGCGGGTCGCGCTCGGCACGTCCAATATCGATTACAACGGCCGGTTCTGCATGTCCTCGGCGGCGGCGGCCGGGGCGCGAGCTTTCGGCGTCGACCGCGGGCTGCCGTTCCCACTGCCGGATCTCGCGGTCGCCGACACTATCCTGCTGGTCGGCAGCAATGTCGCGGAGACCATGCCGCCGTTCACGCGGTGGCTATCCGATCAGCAGGACAACGGGGGCGCACTGGTCGTGGTCGATCCGCGGCAGACGCCGACGGCCCGGCGTGCCACGCTGCACCTGCAGGTCACGCCGGGGACTGACCTGGCGCTCGCGAACGGGCTGCTGCACATCGCGATCGCCGAGGGTCACGTCGACGAGCCGTACATCGCCGCGCGGACTTCGGGATTCGGCGACGTGCGCCGGGTGGCGGCCGCGTACTGGCCCGAGCGGGTGGAGCGGATCACCGGCGTGACGGTCGCCGAGCAGCGCGCCGCGGTCCGGCTGCTCGCAGGCGCCGAACGGGCCATGGTGCTCACGTCGCGCGGTGCGGAGCAGCACAGCAAGGGCACCGACACGGTCTCCGCGCTGATCAACCTGGCTCTCGCTCTGGGCCTGCCGGGTACCGAGGGCAGCGGGTACGGCTGCCTCACCGGTCAGGGAAACGGCCAGGGCGGCCGCGAACATGGTCAGAAGGCGGATCAGCTGCCCGGCTATCGCCGCATCGACGACCCGGCTGCCCGCGAGCATGTCGCAGCGGTATGGGGCGTCGACCCGGCGCGGATTCCCGGGCCGGGACGGTCGGCGTTCGAGCTGCTCGACGCGCTCGGGACCGCTGGGGGTCCGCGGGCGCTGCTGGTGATGGGCAGCAATGTCGCGGTGTCCGCGCCGTCGTCCGGCCGGATCGGCCGCAGGCTGGGCTCGCTGGACTTCCTCGCGGTGTGTGACCTGTTCCTGTCCGAGACGGCCGCGTCTGCCGATGTGGTGCTTCCGGTCGCGCAGTGGGCCGAGGAGTCCGGCACGATGACCAATCTGGAAGGCCGGGTCCTGCTCCGCCAGCGGGCGGCGGTGCCGCCGCCGGGGGTGCGGACCGATCTGGAGGTGATCGCCGCACTGGCCCTTCTGCTGGACGCGCCGGGACAGTGGAACGCCGAGCCCGAGGCGGTGTTCGATGAGCTGCGCCGCGCGAGCGCGGGGGGTCCGGCCGACTACGCGGGAATCAGCTACGAGCGCATCGCGGCCGAAGACGGCGTCTTCTGGCCGTGCCCCGCGGCAGACCATCCGGGTACGCCCAGGATGTTCCTTAACGCCTTCGCGACGCCGGACGGGCGGGCACGCTTCGTGCCCGTCGAGCACCGCCCGGTCGCGGAGGATCTCGATGCCGAGTATCCCGTATACCTTACGACCGGCAGGCTGATGGAGCACTACCAGTCCGGCACGCAGACCCGGCGCGTGCGGGCACTGCGGGAGGCGCAGCCGGAACCGGTGGTCGAGGTGCACCCCGACCTCGCGGAGGCCTGCCGGCTGAACGAGGGCGACCGGGTCCGCGTCGTGTCCCGCCGCGGTGCCGCGGAGGTGCTGGTCCGCATCACCGAGACGGTCCGCCCGGACACGGTGTTCATGCCGTTCCACTGGGGCGGGTCCTCCTCGGCGAACCTGGTCACCAATCCGGCGCTGGACCCGGTCTCGAAGATGCCGGAGTTCAAGGTCTGCGCCGTGCGGCTGGAGGCGGTGGCATGACATCGTGCCGACTGGTGGTCGTCGGCAACGGGATGGCCGGCTGCCGCTTCGTGCAGGAGGTGCTCGCGCGGGACGCCGACCGGCGGCTTGGGATCACGGTTGTCGGCGACGAGCCAGGCGGGGCATACAACCGGCTGCAGTTGTCGAACGTGCTCGCGGGTGTCGCCCGTGTGGACAGCATCGAACTGGCCGGCGAGCAGTGGTACGCGGCCCACGGAGTGACGCTGTGCACCGGCACCGCCGTGGTCAGGATCGACCGTCAGGCCGGGCGGGTCGAACTCGATGACGGTGCCGCGCTCCCCTATGACGTTCTCGTCCTCGCCACCGGCAGCAGCCCGGTGCTGCCGCCGGTCGCCGGCCTCCTTCGCGATGACGGGCGACTGCCACCGGGAGTTGTGGCCTTTCGCACGCTCGCGGACTGCACGGCCATCGCCCAGCTCGCCGTGACTGCCGAGCATGCGGTGGTGCTCGGCGCGGGCGTGCTGGGCCTTGAAACGGCACGCGGCCTGGCCGGGCACGGCTTGCCGGTGACCCTCGTCCAGCGCGGCTCGCGGCTGATGGAACGCCAGCTCGACGCCGATGCGTCGCGGGTGCTCACCCGCACCGTCCGCTCGCTCGGCGTGCAGGTACGCCCGGGTGCGGGGGTGCGTGCGGTTCGCGTGGATGGCCGGGTACGCGGCGTCGTGCTGGACGACGGCGGCACGCTGGACGCTGATCTGCTCGTGCTCTGCTGCGGCGTCCGCCCCAGAGTGGAGCTCGCCCGCGCGGCCGGGCTGGCCGTCGCCGTGGGTGTTGTGGTGGATGACCAGCTGCGCAGCAGCAACGATCCGCGCATCTTCGCGATCGGCGAGTGCGCCGAGCACCGCGGCCGGACGCACGGGCTGGTAGCACCGTCCTGGGAGCAGGCCCGGGTCGCCGCGCAGGTCATCACGGGATCCGGGGAACCGGTCAGCTACCGGGGGCTGGTGACCGTGACCCGCCTCAAGGCCGCGGGCATCGAACTGGCCAGTCTCGGTGATGCCACCGCGGATGACGAGGACGGTTCCGGTGATGTCGAGGTGATCCGCTTCTCCGATAGCTCCCGCGGCGTCTACCAGAAGCTGGTCGTTCGCGATGGCAGGCTGGCCGGGGCGATCCTGCTCGGCGACACCCGGGCTGTCGGCACGATCACGCAGCTGTTCGACCGCGGTGCGGCCCTCCCGGAGGACCGGTCCTGCCTGCTGATGGTCCGCCGCAACAACCCCGCCGCGGTGGTGCAGTCACCGGCCATGCTTCCCGGACGGGCGACCATCTGCCAGTGCAATGGCATCACCAAGGCCGGCGTCTGCGCGGCATGGCAGGACGGGGCCCGGGATGTGGATCAGATCTCGGCCCGTACCCGGGCCATGACTGGCTGCGGGACCTGCCGCGGCGCTATCGAGGGGATCGTCGCCTGGCTGACCGGCGCCGACGCCGGGTCAAGCGTGAGCGCATGAGGGAGCCCACTATGCAGGACCAGCAACGCCATCTCGTCGTCGTCGGCAACGGGATGGTCGGACAGCGGCTTGTCGAGGCGGTGAGGGACCGTGACGCGCGCCGGACGTGGCAGGTTACCGTGCTGTCGGAGGAGCCGCGTCGCGCCTACGACCGGGTCGCGCTGTCGTCATACTTCGACGGCGTCGCCGCGGCCGACCTCGATGTCGTCGCCGAGGGCTGCTACGACACGGCCGGCTACACGCTGCGCCTGGACGAGGCGGTGACCGCCATCGACCGGGCCGCCCGCACCGTCACCACCAGCCGCGGCGCCATCCTCGGCTACGAAGCGCTGGTGCTGGCCACCGGCTCCTACCCGTTCGTCCCGCCGGTCCCGGGAAGGGATCTGCCCGGATGTTTCGTCTACCGCACCCTCGACGACCTCGACGCGATCCGCGCCGCGGCGCAGCGCGCGGCCGTGAGCACCCGCGGCAGGCGGGCCGGCCTGGTGGTCGGCGGCGGGCTGCTCGGCCTTGAGGCGGCCCGTGCGCTGCGCCTGCTCGGCATGTCCCCGCATGTCGTGGAGCTGGCCCCGCGGCTCATGCCGCTGCAGGTCGATGAGGGCGGCGGCGCCCTGCTCCGCGAGATGATCGAGAACCTCAACGTCACCCTGCACCTGGGCACCTCGGTCGCCTCGATCCGGCGTGACGCGGGACGGCTGCTCGCCATCCTGGCCAACGGCACCGAGCTTGACGTCGACGTGGTCGTCTTCTCGGCCGGGGTGCGCCCGCGAGACCGGCTCGCCCGCGACGCCGGCCTGGCCGTCGGCGGGCGGGGCGGAGTGGTGGCCGATGACGGGTGCCGCACCAGCGATCCGGACATCTATGCCATCGGTGAGTGCGCCTCCGTCGGCGGGCGGGTGTACGGCCTTGTCGCGCCCGGTTACGCGATGGCCGAGGTGCTGGCCGACCGGCTCACCGGCGGCACCGCCAGCATCACCGCCGCCGACACTTCCACAAAGCTCAAGCTGATGGGTGTCGATGTCGCCAGTTTCGGGGACGCTCTGGCCGCCTCCGACGGCGCGCTCGAAGTGACGCTCAGCAACCCGGTATCGCGCAGCTATGCCAAGCTCGTCGTCTCCGACGATGCCAAGACCTTGCTCGGCGGGATACTCGTCGGCGACGCCTCGAAGTACACGATGCTGCGGCCGCTAGTCGGGCGGCCGCTCCCCGGCGACCCGGTCACGATGATCGCCCCGGCGGGCGGCGGGACCGCGGTGGGTGCCGGCGCGCTGCCCGGCGACGCGCAGGTGTGCTCCTGCCATGCCGTGACCAAGGACGCGATCTGCGCCGCGATCACCGGCCGGGGCCTGACCGGGGTCGGCGGCGTCAAGGCCGCCACCAAGGCCGGCACGGGGTGCGGGTCGTGCGTCCCGCTGCTGAAGACCCTGCTGGCCGACAGCGGCGTCGCCGTGAACCCGGCGTTGTGCGAGCACTTCGATGTCACGCGCGCCCAGCTGTTCGAGATCGTCCGGGTGAGCGGGATCACCACGTTCACGGAGCTAATCGAGCGGCATGGCCGCGGCAGGGGATGCGACATCTGCAAGCCGGCCGTCGCCTCCATCCTGGCCAGTCTTGAGCGTGGCCACATCCTCGATGGCGAGCAGGCGGCTCTGCAGGACACCAACGACCACTTCCTGGCCAACATCCAGCGCAACGGCAGCTACTCGGTGGTGCCGCGGATCCCCGGCGGTGAGGTCACGCCGGAGAAGCTCATAGTCCTCGGCGAGGTCGCCCGCGATTTCGGCCTGTACACGAAGATCACCGGCGGGCAGCGCATCGACCTGCTCGGCGCTCGGGTGGAGCAGCTGCCGGCGATCTGGCGGCGGCTGGTGGACGCCGGGTTCGAGTCCGGGCACGCCTATGGCAAGGCGGTCCGGACGGTAAAGTCCTGCGTCGGATCGACGTGGTGCCGCTACGGCGTGCAGGATTCGGTGGCGCTGGCGATCGAGCTGGAGCTGCGATACCGGGGCATCCGCTCACCGCACAAGATCAAGGCCGGGGTATCCGGCTGCGCCCGCGAGTGCGCCGAGGCAAGGTCCAAAGACATAGGCGTGATCGCCGCCGACGATGGCTGGAACCTCTATGTCTGCGGCAACGGCGGCTTCCGGCCGCGGCACGCCGACCTGCTGCTGGCCAGCACCGACCGCGCAACGCTGATCCGCACCATCGACCGGTTCATCATGTTCTACATCCGCACCGCCGACCGGCTGCAGCGCACCGCCAGCTGGCTGCAATCGCTCGACGGGGGCCTCGACTACCTGCGTTCCGTCATCGTCGATGACAGCCTTGGTATCAGCGGCGAACTGGACGCGGCCGTGGCCCGGCACGTCGAGCGGTACGACGACGAATGGGCGGCGGTGCTGGCCGACCCTGAGCGACTGCGCCGCTTCGTCTCCTTCGTCAACGCCCCGGGCACGCCTGACCCGAGCATCGCCTTCGTCTCCGAACGCGGCCAGCCGCGCCCGGCCACTCTTCCCGTCCCCGTGCGGGCTCTGTCGGCTGAGGCGGGCGGACCGACGCTGGAAGTGGTCTGATGACCAGCGCGGCAGCGGAGCCGGCGGCCGTGTGGACGGTCGTGTGCCGCTACCATGACCTGCAGCCCGAGCGTGGCGTCGCAGCGCTGATCGGCCGCGTGCAGGTGGCGCTGTTCCGCACCTTTGACGGCACGGTGTACGCGATCGGCAACCAGGATCCCTTCACCGGCGCATACGTGCTCTCCCGCGGGATCGTGGGAAGCTGCGGCGAGATCCCGACCGTCGCTTCCCCGCTGCACAAGCAGGTCTTCGACCTGCGCACCGGGACCTGCCTCGACGACGGGACCACCGCCGCGGGAGTCTATGACGTACGGATACGCGACGGCCTGGTGGAGGTGATGGCAGGGTGAGCGGCGACGCGCCGGGAATCAAGCCGCTGGCGGGGTACACGGTCGGCGTCACCGCGGCCCGCCGCCGCGAGGAGCTCGGCACGGCATTGGAACGCCGCGGCGCGACGGTGGTCTACGCGCCCGCGATCAAGATCGTGGCGCTAGCCGACGACAGCCGGCTCCGCGACGCCACCGAACGCTGCCTCGCCGCCCCGCTGGACATCGTCGTCGCCACGACCGGCATCGGGTTCCGCGGCTGGATCGACGCCGCCGACGCCTGGGGACTCACCGAGCAACTGACCGCGGCGATCGGCCGCTCCGCCGTGCTGGCGCGCGGCCCGAAGGCCCGCGGCGCGATCCGCGCCTCCGGCCTGCGCGAGACATGGTCACCGGAATCGGAGTCCTCCAGTGAGGTCCTGGCTTACCTGATCGCCTCCGGTGACCTCGAAGGCAAGCGGATCGCTGTCCAGCTGCACGGTGAGCCGCTGCCCGACATGGTGCAGACGCTGGGGCTGGCCGGCGCCGAGGTGATCGAGGTTCCTGTCTACCGATGGGTGCTGCCGGAGGACCCCGTGCCTCTGCGGCGGCTTATCCAGTCTGTCGGCGTCGCCGGGCTCGACGCGGTGGCGTTCACCAGCGCGCCGGCCGTGGCAAGCTTCCTGCGTGCTGCCGACGAGCAGGGCTGCGGCAGCGCCGTGCGCGCCGCGCTGCGCGGGCCGGTCGTGGCTGCCTGCGTCGGGCCGGTGACCGCCGCCCTCTTTCAGCGCGACGGCATCCCGGTGATCCAGCCTGCCCGCAGTCGGCTGGGCGCCCTGGCCAGGGAGATTGTCGAGCGGGTTCCGGACCGCTGCGGACGGCGGCTGCCGGCGGCGGGCCACACGGTGGAGGTACGCGGGCACGCCGCCGTGGTAGACGGCCAGATGGTCCCGCTCAGCAGCGCGAGCATGGCCCTGCTGCGGGAGCTGAGCGACAAGCCAGGCCACGTTGTCTCCCGTTCCGCCCTGCTGAAGATCACGCCGGGCGACAGCAGCGACGAGCATGCCGTCGAGGTCGCGGTGGGCAGGCTCCGGAATGCCCTCGGCGACCCGCGCATCATCCAGACCGTGGTGAGGCGCGGTTACCGGCTCGCCTACGAACCCGAGCGAGCCAGTAACCAAGATGGCACATGGCGCTACTAAGGCGGTATTAGCTGGCAAGCTCGTCCGACGGGGCGGTCACGATGTCGCCGCGCAGCGGGGCGAGCGCGCCGCCGATCTGCCCGATGGTCTCCTCCGGCACGCCCAGCCCCGTCAGTGTGTCCACGAGATGCGCCACCACGGCGTCGAAGTCGGCATCGGTGATCGCCAGCCCGGCATGCGCGGCCGCCATGTCGCGGCCCTCGTAGATCTCTGAGCCGCCGATCGCGGCGGCGATGAACGCTCGCTGATGAGCCTTCAGGTGCTGCAGGTCGACATCGGCGAAGAACGGCGCGAGCTGCGGGTCGGCTAGGACGCGGGTGTAGAAGTCGTCGACCGCGGCGCGGACGGCCGGGCCGCCGCCGATGGAGTCATAGATGCTCACGAGCAGGTTTCCTTCTGGTAGATGGCTGAGACATCAGACGGCTTCACACGCCGGCCAGACCCGTCGGGTGGCGGCGCGGAGGTAGAACAGCCAGGTCAGGCAGACGCACAGAACGCGCTGATCCAAGTCTGCGGGTCGCGGCTGGCGTCCCGCAGCGCCTGCTTATCGTTACGCACATGCGCGACGTTGTCCATCAACAGCGCCGCGCCCAGCGCCGCGAGCACGACCAGCGGGATGCAGATGCCGGGCAGTATCCGCGGCCATACGGCGGAACGAAACCCTCGTCTTCCGGGTCGTACCCTTGACGGCTTTCGGATTCGGTAAGGGCACCCCGTACAGCCAGACTCGGTGGGGCTTCCCTAAACCGGATGCCTCATAGCAGCCGGTAGTGGTCTATGCGGTCCGGTGCTCTCGGTGGCAGCGGGCTTGGCGCTACCGCAAATGACGGCGTTATGGCCGTCGTGATCCGCAGGTGCGGCGCTGGGGCGGGTTCAGGGGTGGTAGCGGTCGAGGGCGTTGGTCCCGTCGTTCACGAACAGAATTTCGTTGCCCGCCTTAGTCGTGGTGAGGCCGAAGAGGTCACCGGCGCCGTTCTTCACCAGCGTTTTCGTGGCCAGCTGCTGGCCGGCGGGGCCGATCTCGACGGCATTGCCGTTGTTGCCGTTGACGACGATCAGATCGCCGTTCGGGGCCAGCGTCATACCGAGCGGGGCACTGAGCGCTCCGCCCGAGGAGAAGATGCCGGCGGACGCCGTTACGGCGCTGGTGCGGGTGCGCGCCTGGGGGATGGCGGAGATGAAGCTGGTCTGGGTGTCGTCCACGTACAGGGTCCCGCTGCGCCCCAGGGCGAGCCCGGTGGGGGCCAGGACGAGCGCGGCCTTGTTGGCTCGCCATGGGAACTGCGTCCCGATAACGGTGGAACTTGTGAGCACCGGCGGCGCTGTGGCGCTGAGGGCGAGGTCGAGGCGCACGATGGTGCAGTTGCCGGCCACGGGTACGCCATGATCGGTGCTGGTGTTGCCGCCGAGGGCGTTGGAGACGAACAGTTCGGCGGACGTCGCGCTCGAGCTGACGGTGAGGTCCCAGGGGCCGACGATGTCCTTGTTGGTGATGGTCTTCACCGGGGTGCCCTGATCGTTCAGCACGATGAGGCACCCGGCGGGGCCGGGACCGGGCAAAGCACCGCCGGTCGTGGTCGGGAGGCTGCCCACCACCACCCAGCCGCCGGGGAGGATGCCGAGCGCGGTGGTCAGCCCGATGCCCCCCGGACAGGCTTGGCCGGCCGGCATCGCGGAAAGCCGGGCGAACGTCCTCGCCGAGCCCGCCGGGGAGATCTCGGCGATGGTCGTGCCGGTGCCCTGGACGTTGGCCTTGTCGTTGAAATTGCTCACCAGGGTGTCGCCCGCCGTCAGCCGGCCGGCCGAGGCCGGGACCACCGCCACCCCGTACGGGTTCACGTCACCGTTGCCCGGAACCGTTGAAGCGACCTGGGAGACGGTGTGGAGCTGATTGAGGAACGAGGAGGCCACGCTCGGTGCCGGGGCCGGCTTCGCGCCCGAGGTGGATCCGCACGCCGCGGCGGCCAGGCTGAGCGCGGCCGCCGCGGCGGTAGCAAGGTGTCGAGGTTTCACGGTCCACCCCTTTGAGAGAGTTGGTGCCCATTGAGAGGGTTGGTGCCCGCCGGCGGTCGCCTGGAGGAGGAACAGGGGACCGATGGCGGGGAAGTTGCGATGCCCGGCCGGTCACGGGCTGGGATTGATCCTGCCGGCCAGCGCGGCACCGGCCGGCATCGCCGGGTTCTTCGCCGGCCGGCATGCAGTTGGCTGTCGCTGCCGCAGTGCGGACCCGGGTACCCGCCCGATCATGACGCTGGCTCGCTTGGTCATAAGCTGGATACGGGCGGACGGCCGAGATGGCTTGCCTGGATCGTCGAGCCCTGGCGAGTTTCTTGTTCAGGGGCACCGCTACGTCATTAGCGAGGCTGCGCCAGCAGATCCTGCCAGCCGCTGGCCCCAATGCCGCCGCAAACGGCCGGAACCTGCGGGCGGCTCCCCGCACCGGGCATCCCCGTACACCCAGCCGTCAGGCGCGTACGCCTGATCGTCCTGGCGGACCGGCGCACCCAGCTCGATGCCCCGCCGTTTCAGCGCCGCCAGGAGGGCTTCCGCGTCCGGATCCGGTATTTGACCTCAACCTCGCGCACTGCGCCTCCGCGAGCGTAGACCCTCGCCCCCTGACAGGCCGCCACCCTGCCACAGCCGGCCAGCCACCTGCCACAGACTCGCCGGAGCTCCAGCGGCGTGCGCCCCGGG
>PLRW01000224.1 GCA_003164955.1 Actinomycetota bacterium | reverse complement strand
CCGCTGGGCCCCGGCCTGCCGCTGGACCCCGGCCTGCCGCGTATCATCGGTGACTGGAGATCCGCGGCGATGGGCGACACATGCCTCTTCCACGTACGTGACGGACAGCTCCGGGTCGCCTTCCCGCTGAGCGGGAGCGGCAGCTTCGGCACCAGCCCTGCCCTCCTGGGGAGCTGCGATGCCGACCCGGCACCGATCATGGATCATGTCCGGCTCGCCGGGGGAACCGTCGCCGAAGGCGATGATTTCTTCGTGTGCACCGATGCGATGGCCGCCTGGTTCCTCGCTCGCTCCGAGGAGGGCGGCAAGCCGTGGGAAACCCTACGGGATCTCAACGAGATCCGGTTCGCGGAGTGGGTGGACGAGGCCAGGCGGACCGGCGGGCTGCACAACGACGATGTAACTCTTGTGCACATAGATATCTGGTGACCTCGGCCCATGACTAAGTTGCAGGGGTTTCCCACGAGATCCGATTACGCGGGAGCGGTGCAGCATCCCGAACGCTGCTTCTCGGATCCTGACCTCAGGTCGGCCTCCATTGAACGAATGCCGGGATTGGGGCTGCCCAAGATGATTTCCGGCAACTTTGCCTCGGTCTTTCCAATGACCTCGGCTTCAGGGCGAAAGTACGCAGTAAAATGCTTCACTCGTCAGGCCTCACACCAGCTGGAGCGCTACCAGCGCATCAGTGCACATATAGGCAGGCGCAAACCTTGGTGGGCCACTGAATTTCAGTTCATCCCCGAGGGCATCCAGGTGGACGGTACCCGGTATCCCATCCTGCGCATGAACTGGGTAAAGGGACGCACGCTGACCCGCTGGGTGAGCGACAACGTTCATGATCCTGCGGCCGTCGCTCACCTGTCGCGCCGGTTCGATGAGCTGATCCACGATCTGGCGGCATCCGGGATGGCCCATGGTGACCTGCAGGCGGGAAACCTGCTCGTCACCGACGACGCCCGGCTGCACCTTGTCGATTATGACGGCATGTACGTGCCCGGCCTGGATGGACTGCCGCCGGACGAGGTGGGTCACCCGGACTATCAGCCACCCGGCCGCTCCCAGCATGACTACGGCCCGGCCATGGACCGCTTCTCGGCCTGGCTGATCTCGCTGTCCCTGAAGATCCTGGCGGCCGCGCCCGAGCTCTGGAACCAGCTGAACCCGGCCCAGGACGAGTATCTGCTGCTCAATAGGAATGACCTTCGTGACCTGGGCTCTTCGCCGCGTTTCAGCGAGCTTTGCTCCCATCGAGATACGGAAGTCCGCCGGCTTGCGCAGATAATGCGCCAGATCCTCTCACTTCCGGTGGCGGCCATACCCACCCTCGCGGTCCCTTCGCCGAGCGACAGCCGTATTCCCGCGGGTCCGCCCCCGAACACCGGTTCGGGTGGCCTACCCGCCTGGATGAAGAGCCACCTCCCGGAGCCTGCCGACCCGCCGGCCGGGTCCGGCGCGCAGCCGTCCCCCGGGCAGAGCCGGCCCGGCAACCGACGGCTCGCCTGGCTTGTTCGCCTACTCGCTGCACTGCCCCTGATTTCGTTGGCGCTGATTTCGTTGACCGGCGCCAGCGACTTGCCGGCCAGCCTGGCCGTGTTCATCATGGCAATTTTCCTCGTAACGATACCGCTATGGGTGCTGTACCGGCGCAGTCCGTACAATCGCACGCTTTCCGAACTGCGGCGGGCACGCCGGAAGGCCGTATCTGGTGCGAGGCAGGCCACGGGAAGGATTTCCCGCACAGAGAAAGAAATCGCAGGTGCCGACCGCAACCGGGAGCGGCTGGCTAACAGGCATGCAAAAGAACAGACGGCGCTCAGAACTGATTTCGATCGCAGGCAGCAAAAAGCATCGCATGAAATTGAGTCTATCGACCGCCAGCTCGCCCAGCTCGGCGACCGCAGCCGACGCGAAATCGCACGGCGCCTCACTCAGCACCAGCAAGACTTCATCAGGGCCACGCTGTCCCGGGCCGAGCTTAACGCCAATGCCGTGCCTGGTGTGGGTGCACAGCTCGTCACTAAATTGCGATCAGCCGGGATCCGATCTGCCGCCGATTTTATCGGGATCGGGCATACAAGTACTGGCGCCCCCGCCACCGTTCATTTCAAGCTAATATCTGGCCAGCGGGCGCATATCCCGGGCATTGGGAGAGTCAAGGCTGAGCGAATTGACCAATGGCGGCGGGCGCAGGTCGCAAACGCCGCGGCAGCTCAGCCTTCCGTACTTCCGACGGCAGAACTGAACGCTATAAATGCGCAACTCTCGGCCGAGGAACGACGGCTCCAGGAGCGGCGCAGGCGCGCTACACAGCAAACCGCCGACCAGATCGCCCTGATAAAGCGGGAAATGAACGCGGCGCTGAGCGAGATGGAGAAGCGGCATCAGGCCGAACTGGCGTCGTTCGACCAGCGCACATCAGCACTGGCAGCTCAGCTCGGCCAGGCTCGTTCCGATCATCTCGCCGCGCGGCAACTGGTGCACGACTGGGATAACCGCATCGCATCGGCCGCGCGGCCCGCCTTCGGCCGCTTCGTGAGCTCAGCGCTCCGGGGAAAGGAACCAGGCCGAGCGAGTTAGTTCAGCCCGGGTTATTCGCACGGCACCATCTCATCCCCCGGTCGTACGCTCCGCTCCATGGGGAACCTGGCACTCGGGTCAGCGCGGCTGACCGCACTGGCCACGGCCTGGCAGCAGGCCGGCTATCTGCCCGCCGGCGTCGGCCCGGCCGATGCGGCCGCGACGGTCACGCTGCTGGTCCCGGGGCTCGTTCCGGTGCCGCCGCCACGAGTTCGCCGACGTCCTCCCGGTAGACCTCGGCGAGCAGAGCCTCGCGGGTCGGGAAGTGGCGGTAGAGGGTCCCTGCCCGACCCGCCCGGCCGGAATCCAGGCCGAAATTGCCTTTATCTTGTAGCCTTCGGGCGAGCGGCGGCAATCCGGAATCCGGCCGGAGGGAACCGAGTGCCCAGATCACACGGCGGTATGGCCATCCTTGGCAAAGCCGGCTACGCGGTGGCCTGCACTCTCGCCGTGGTGGTGCTGATGGTGAGCGGCTTCGCCTATTACGTGAAGGCCCAGGTGACCAGCATCGGCGGCTCGGATGTCCTCAACGGGAACGGCGGGCCGCAGACCGGTGCCATGAACATCCTGCTGATGGGCCTGGAAAGCCGCACCGATTATGACGGGAACATCCTGCCGGCCAACCTCCTCGCCGCCATGCACGCGGGCAGCGTACAGGGCGTCGCGGATGGCGTGGGCGGCCAGGACACGAACACCCTGATCCTCATCCACATCTTCGCGGGCGGGCAGAAGGCGGTCGGCTTCTCGATCCCGCGTGACGACTGGGTGACCTTCCCCCAGGCGTACGACGGCCAGTCGCAGGGGAAGATCGACCAGGCCTACGGCCTGGCCTACGCGCAGAGCCTGGGCCAGACCGTCAATTCCGGCATGAGCAACGACCAGCGCTACCTGCAGGCCAACGAGGCGGGCCAGGCGGCGACGATCGCCACCGTCACGGCTCTGACCAGGGTGCACATCGACCACTTCGCCGAGGTCAATCTGGCCGGGTTCTACGAGCTGGCGTCGGCCTTCGGCGGCATAGAGGCGTGCCTGAAGTCGTACAACGGGGGCGAGAATCTGCATGACGCCAACTCCGGCTTCAACCAGCCGCACGCGGGTTACGTGTTCCTGTCCGCCCCGCAGGCGCTGGCGTTCGTGCGGGAGCGGGACAACCTCCCCAACGGGGACCTGGACCGCACCCACCGGCAGCAGGCCGTCATCGACTACGTGGTCTGGAAGATGGAGCACGAAGGGCTGTTCAGCGATATCGGCCAGCTCACGAGTTTGCTCGGCGTGGCGAAGAAGTACGTGATCACCGACTCCGACTGGCAGATACTCACGTTCGCCACCGAGATGAAGAGCCTGACCGGGAAGAACCTGACCTTCCAGACCGCGCCGGTCATCACCACCGACGGTCACATGGATGGCCAGGACGTGAACCTCATCGATCCGGCCGCGATCGCGCAGGACGTGCAGAACACCTTCTACCCGCCGCCGCCCGTGCAGCAGCCGACGGCGAGCACATCGCTGGGGACGTCCACGTCGCTGCCGGCCAGCGCGACCACCGTGGACGTCTACAACGGCGGCGGCACGCCCGGGCTGGCCGGTCAGCTGTCACGGGCGCTGACGTCGGCCGGCTTCAGGGCGGGCAAGGTCGGCAACACCGCCAGCCAGCCGTCCACCCAGGTGCTGTACGGCACGGGAGCGGAAGCGAGCGCGGCGAAGATCGCCGGGGCTTTCAGCGGCGTGACCGCGGCGGCGGGCAGTTCGGTGGCCGCCGGTCACGTGGAGGTCCTGCTCGGCACGGGCGCCACGTCGGTGCCCGCCGGCATCGGCTCCGCCGCCTCGTCAGCGGCCCCGGCCAGTTCCCCGTCCGCCGGTCCCCCGTCCGCCAGTCCCACGTCATCGTCGAACGACGGCCAGGCCGGCGCCCCGGTGACGGTGACCCAGAACGCGCCATACGGCATTCCCTGCGTGTATTAACGATCGCCCGGCGCGGCTCAGCGGCGGAGGACAGGACGGACGGCGGCTGCTCAGAAGGTCGCTACTTCAACGGCCGAATCTCGTGCCGCTGGGTGACGGAGCCCGAGAGCCCCCCGTGGGGCTGAGGCTGGAAATGGCTGCTGCGCCGGTGCGGCTCTTACGGGGTGCGCCGGGCCTGAATTGGTAAGGTGCGCGGATGACGACCCCTGCACCATCACCGAGTTCGGTCCGCCGCGCGTTCCACGAGGAACTCGATCCCGGGCAGCGGTCCGCCCTGCTCAGCTGGCTGGCTTTTACCGGCACCTTTGCCGGGCTGCGCGCGCTCACCTACAGCATCCGGGCCGGCAAGGGCCCCTTCCGCAACATCAGCGTCGGCGGCGAGCACCTGCATCACTACATGTGGGGCATCGCCCTGCTGTCCGGCGTCGGCGCGGTCGCGGTCCGCGGCGACGAACCGCAGCGCCGTCATCCGGCCGTCGCGGTCAGCTATGGCACCGGCAATGCGCTCATCGTGGATGAGTTCGCTCTGCTGCTCGACCTGAAGGACGTCTACTGGGCCAAGCAGGGCCGGATCTCGATCGACGTCGGTGTCGGCACCATCGCCCTGGCCGGGTCTTACTTCGCGGCTCTGCCGGTGCTCCGCAGGCTGCGCCGGGACCGGCAGCAGAAGGCGGCCGTGCCGCCGGGTTACATAACAGGCTAATTCTGCCGGATTTGCGGTTACTCATCACTTTATATCCGTTTAAAGCAGGCCGTATACGTGGTCTTAGCTCATGCGCGCCGCACAATGCGGTCCGTTCTGGATAGCCATTTCCGAGGTAAACGAACACGGCGCCATGAGCGTCATAGTTGTGACGGATACAGGGTCCTGCGAGTCGGCCTCAGCGATGTTTAGCTCCTCTGTGGTGGTGAGCCTGGTGATCGTACAGTGACTGCCGTGTCGGCCGCCCTGGCCAATCCGGACGTGCCCGATGAGCCGGTGACCTCGGTGCCCGGGGCGATAGCCCGCATGCAGGCGATCGGGGCGGCATTTCCCGCGGCCGATGGGTTCGCGTGCTTCAACCGCATGTACCTGGATGTGACCAGCCAGGTGTACCGCGAGCTCGGACAGGGCTTTTACGCCGACCCCGCGTTCATGACCCAGCTGGACGTGACCTTTGCCAACCTGTACTTCGCCGCGGCCGACGTGGCGGGCGACCCGGCGGCTGTGCCGCTGGCCTGGCGGCCGCTGGCGGAGCGGCGCGCCACGGCGGGGATCGAGCCGATCCAGTTCGCGCTGGCGGGCATGAACGCCCATATCAACCACGACCTGCCGGTGGCCCTGGTCAGCACCTGCACCGCCCTGGCCACCTCACCGGAGGCCGCCCAGCATTACGCTGACTACCAGAAAGTGGACCAGTTGCTGGACGCGGCCGAGCAGTCCATCCGGCAGTCCTTCGAATCCGCCGTCGAGCTGGCCGTTGATCATCATCTGACCGCGGTGGCCACCTTGACCTGCAACTGGACGATCAACAGCGCCCGGGACCTGGCGTGGACCAACTCCCTGCTGCTGTGGGCGCTCCGCGAGGATCCGTTAGCGCGCAAGCTCTTCCTGGGCAGCCTGGCCGCCTCGACCGCACTCGCCAGCCGGATGCTGCTGGTGGCGGTCTGAGACCGTCCAGGCGGGGGCACTCCTGATCAACCGGGGACTCCCGGCGCCGCTCGTTACGGAAACCGGTGACCTTACTCACGGAGCGCGAATTCCTGTCAGAATGGACCGATGGCGCAGGTTTTGTGCCCGGTCGTAATCGGCAGGGACGCCGAGCTGAAGGCGGTCGACGCGGCGCTGGAGGCCGCGATGACGGGGCACGGCGGGTGTGTAGTGATCACCGGGGAGCCGGGGATCGGCAAGTCGCGGCTGGTGCTGGAGATGGCCGGCCGGGCGGCCGGCCGGGGCATCCGGGTCGTTACCGGCCGGGCGGTGCCGCAGTCGGCGACCGCTGCGTACCGCCCGCTCACGGATGCGCTCGTGCAGCTCCTCCGGGACGGGGCCGTTCCCGGTGACACGACGATGGAGCCCTGGCTGCCCGCACTGGGCGCGCTGCTGCCGGGGATGGCGGGACTCGCTCCGGCCAGTGGAGCGGCCAGCGGAGAGGTCTCACCGGGGATCCGCGGTGAGGCGCTGATCCAGCTGCTCCGGCGCCTCGCGCCGCAGGGCCTGGTCATCGTGCTGGAGGACCTGCACTGGGCCGACCCGGACACCGTGGCCCTGCTGGAGTACCTGGGCGAGCACCTCGAGGGCGAGTCGTTGCTGTGCGTGCTGACCCTGCGCGCCAACCGGCCGTCGGCCGCACTGGAGGCCGCCCGCCGGCTGCGGGGCCGGCCGGGCGTCCTTCACCTCGCCCTTGACCGGCTCAGCGATGCGGACATGGCGCGCATGGTCCAGGCCTGCATCCCGGGAGCAGGGGCGGAGCTGCTGCGCCGGGTGCAGGCCTCCGCCGAAGGAGTACCGCTGCTGGTGGAAGACCTGCTGGCGTCGCCCGGGCTGCCGGAGTCGTTCACCGAGACGGTCCGCGAGCGGCTGGCCGGGTTCAGCGACCCGCAGCGATCGGTGATCGAGGCCGCGGCCATCCTCGGCCGCCACTTCGACTGGGAACTGCTGCCGGCCGTGAGCGGCCAGACGGCGGCCCTGGTGGCGGAGACGCTCGGGCTCGCGGTCGGGCAACTGCTGGTGAGCGCCGACGGCACGGCCTTCCGCTTCCGGCACGCGCTGACCCGCGACGCGCTGCTCGATACCATGCTGCCGCCCCGCCAGCGGGCCCTGGCCTCGGCGGCGCTCGCCGCGCTGGACGCCGCGCACCCGCGCCTGGAAGGCGGCCTGCGCGAGCTGGCCGCCGACCTGGCGAACCGGGCCGGGGACCGCCGCCGCGCCGGAACGCTGCTGAGCGAGTCCGGCGGCCAGGCGCTGGCCTGGGGGGCGCTGGCCACCGCGATCGCCACCCTGCGGCGTGCCGCTGACCTCCTCGAAGGCACTCCCGAACGTGACCAGGCGGAACTTCTGCTGGTGGAATCCCTGGCCCTGGCCGGGCGGGTCGAGGAGGCAGCGGCGGCCGGCGGCCAGCTCATCACCCGCCTCGGGACCGACGCGGCAGAACTCCGGACGGAGGTCCACCTTCGCCTCAGCCAGGCCGCGGTGGCCGCCTCGCGCTGGCAGATGGCCCGTCACCATCTCGGCGAAGCACGGCGCCTGACCGGAACCAGGCCACCGGCCGGCGTGCGCGCCCGCATGGGCGTCCTGGATGCCGAGGTCGCCTTCGCCGCCGATGACCTCGATGAAGCCCGGCTGCTCGCCGGGAAGGTCCTCGCCGCCGGGGACGGTGCCCCGGATGTCCGCTGTCACGCGCTGGAGCTCATCGGCCGGAGCCACCGGCTGCGTGATCTGCCCGCGGCCCGCTCCGCGTTCGAGCGCGCGCTGGTCACCGCGGAGACCGCCGACCTGCCGTTGTGGCGGCTGCGCGCCCTGCACGAGCTGGGCACCATCGACCTGTTTGATCACGCCGGAGTGGAGCGGCTGTCCGAGGCACGGCACGCCGCCGAGCAGATGGGTGCGCTGAGTACCGCGGCGATCCTGGAGCTCCAGCTCGCCGCGGGCTACACCTGCCGCTGGGAACTGGGCACCTGTGACGCCCACGCCCGGGCCGCCATCGCCGACGCCGAGCGGCTCGGGCTGAACCAGGTACGGGCCAAGGCGCTGGCGGTGCTTTCCGGCAGTGCCAGCATGCGTGCCGACGCGGGGCAGGCCGAGCGGTACGCCGCCCAGGCCATCGCGGCCGATCCGGACGACCGGATGCTCGACGGCTTCAGCTGGGCCAGCCGGGGAGCAGTGCTCCTGCTCGGTGGCGATGCCGCGGCGGCCGTGGAACCCTACGCCCGGGGAATGGCGATCCTGGCCCAGCTCCCGCACGCCGAACCGGCGGGGCTGCGGGCGCTGTGGCCGCTGCTGCTGGCCTCGCTGGGTGATCGCCGGGCGGCCCGGGCGATCGAGGAGGCCCGCCGGCTGGGCGTCGGCGCCTTCCGGATGAACCGGAGCCTCATCGGCTACGCCGAGGCGGTGCTGGCCGGGCGAGCCGGGCAGCGGCAGCGGGCCGGAGAACTGGCGGCGGACTGCGACGCCGGCTTCACGAACTGCGCGGGCTGGGGCGACCTGGCGAGGTTCTGCGCCGCCCCCGCGGCGCTCGCCGGCGGATGGGGCGACCCGCTTCGCTGGCTGACCGAGGCCGAGACCGGGTTTGACCGCCGGGACCTGCCCCGCCTCGCCGAGCAATGCCGCGAGCTGCTCAAGGAGTCGCAGCCCAATCCCTGGGTGGCGGCGGGAATCACGGCCAGAGAGGCGGACGTGCTGCGCCTCGTCGCCGATGGGCTGGCCAACAAGCAGATCGCCGCATGCCTGAAGCTGTCACCACGCACGGTGGAGAAGCACGTCGAGAGCCTGCTGCGCAAGACCGGCGCCCGCTCCCGGACCGGCCTGGTGGCGGCCGCGTCACCAGCCGCCATCCGCGACTCCCCGCGGCCGTCTCCTCCCCCGGCCGCCACGTAGTCCTGGTTCCTCTCCCCGCCGCTGCATGGTCCCGGCCGCTGCACAGTCCCGGCCCCCCGCCGGCACGTAGTCCCGGCCCTCCCCCGGCCACTACGTAGTCCCGGCCGGCATCTACGTGTTGTTCCCGATGTGACGGCGGGCGGCCGGCTGGCACGCTGGCCAGACCAGGCAGGCCAAGGGAAGGCACCAACAGATGCTCGAAGCCGCGAGACTGACCGTGGCGGTCAAGAACATCGAGACGCCCGATGAGCGGTATGCGTTCGAACACGCCTCGCTCAACGTGGTCAACCTGCCCGGCGTCACGATAGCCCGCACTGTGTATCAGCCCGGCTGGAAGTGGTCGACCGACGTCAAGCCCATCGTCGGCACGGAGGCGTGCCAGACGGCCCACAACGGCTACATCATCTCCGGCCGGTTTCACGCCCGCATGGACGACGGCCGCGAATACGACCTCGGCCCGGGTGACGCGCACGTGGTGTCGGCCGGTCACGACGCCTGGGTGGAGGGCGATGAGCCGTGCGTCGTCCTGGACGTCGCTTTCACCGGACGTGCCCTGGCCGGGCATGTCGGCCGCTGCCCCTGCGGGGTTGAGTTCCGGGTCGCCTGCGACGAGCAGTTCCGCCTCCTCGTCGCCGCCGTCCGCGAGCACGCGCGCAGCGCCCACGGGCAGGAACTCACCACCCAGCAGGTGCTCGCCGAGGTGACGGCGTGACCAGCTCCGGCCCGGAGGCTCGCGCAGCACATACATCCGCTAGATGCCGGAGCAGCCAGGAGGGGACCGCTCCGGCATCTAGCGGATCCGCCACCCGGATCCGGGCACTTTCCGTCGTCCGCCAGCCGTCGTCCAGCACGACGCGGCGCTCACCCGTTAGGTCGATCTACCTGCCCGTACAGGGGCGTGCAGGTAGCCGTCAGCCTCAGGTGATCGTCTCGGTGCGGGGGGTATACCCGTCGTCGTCCACGTAGGCGACCTCGATCCGGTCGGGGTGCAGATCGAGCACGGCGAAACCGAACCGGGTACAGGGATGAGTTCGACGTGAGTGCCAGCGCACCCGGAACCGACGGTGAGCGGGCGTTGCGCCACCGTTACGTCAACCTGGCCCTGGAGGCGCTGCACGCCCCCGGTGCCGGGCCCATCCCCGGGCCGGCAGCCAACCCGGCCGACCTCGCCGCCCGCCGGCGGGACCGCCGCACGTGACCGAAATCCGCTTCGGGCTTCCGGAGTAAGATCCCTGGCACGGCTAATGGCCCGGGGGGGCGTCATGAATGGCGGGGCGCGAGGTAAATTCGTCGGCCGGGTTGATGAGCTGGCGCTGCTGGATGAGTCATTGACGGCGGCACGAGCCGGCCGTCCCGGGGTCGTGGTGGTCGAGGGTGAGCCCGGCATCGGTAAGACCGCGCTGCTGCGCCAGGCCGTGCGGCTCGCCCCGGATGCGTCAGTGGTGTGGGCGAGCGGGGACCCGGTGGAGTCCGCGCTGGAGGGCGGCATGGCCCGGCAGTTGCTGGCCGGGTGGCCGGCGCCGGAGCCAGCGGCAGCAGCGGGCGGGGACAGCCTGGCTCTCGGCGCCGCGTTGCTGGCCGGTATCGGCGCGGCCGAGGAACAGGCGCCGGCCGTCGTGGTGGTGGTTGATGACCTGCACTGGGCCGATCTGGCTTCGGCTCAGGCGCTGCTGTTCTGCGTGCGACGGCTTCGCGCCGACGCGGTGCTGATCCTGCTGGCGGCGCGGCCGCGCACGCTGGAACGCCTGGGCGAGAGCTGGGCCCGGCTGCTGGCCGGCGCCGAGGGGGTGCGCTGGATACGGCTGGCCGGCCTGGCGCCTCCGCAGGTACGGGCGCTGGCGGCCGCGAGCGGCCGGGAGCTGACCGCGGAGTCCGGCGCCCGGCTGCAGGAGCACACCGCCGGGAACCCGCTGTACGTACTGGCGTTGCTGACGGAGCTTCCCGGCGACGCATTTCAGGATGGGGCTGCCCGGCTGCCGGCGCCGCACTCGTACGCGACGGCGGTGCTGAACCGGCTGGCACGGCTGTCCGGCCCGGCCCGGGAGCTGGTATCCGCCGCGGCGGTGCTGGGGGTGCGCGGCGCGGTCCGGGTGGCCTGCGCCATGGCCGGCCTGGCCGACGGTGCGGCGGCCGTGGACGAAGCGGTGACCACGCACCTGCTGGATCTCCCGCCCGGGGGCGTCGCGGACGAACTGGTGTTCGCGCATCCGCTCATGCGGGCGGCGGTCTATGAGGATCTGTCACCAGGTGTGCGCCGGCGGCTGCATCTGGCCGCAGCACGGCTGCTGCCGGCACCGGCGTCCTTCGCGCACCGGGTGGCCGCCGCGGTGGGCGGCTTCGACGATCGGCTGGCGGCGGAACTGATCCAGGCGGCAGTGGCGGCCCAGAAAGCGGGAACGCTGCGGCAGGCCGCGCGGTACCTGGCCTGGTCCGCGCGGGTGGACGGCGATTCCGGCCGGGGCGAGCGGAGTCTCTTCGACGCGGTCCGGCTGATGCTGATGGCCGGTGACGTGCACGCGGCGCAGGAGCACGCCGATGCGGTGGCCGCGCGGCCACCGGGGCTGCGCCGCCGCTTCACGCTGGCGATTCTGGCGGTGTCGCAGGGCTGGCTCGAACACGCCGCGGCCGAGCTGCGGTCGCTCGCGCAGACGGTCTCACCGGATGAGGACGCTGACCTTTTCGGTTACTGCACCTCAGCGCTGGCGATGGTCTGTGCATCACTTGGTGAGGATGAAGCGTCGCTCCGGTGGGCCGAGCGGGCCCGCGCCGTCGCGGGACGGGTGCCCGATGCCGACGCGCTGGCGCTGCAGGCGCGAGCCTGGAGCTACGCCAAGACGGGCAGGATTGACGAGTCGCTCCGGCTGCTAGCGGGCTGCTCGTCCCGGAAGCCGGATCCCACCGCCTTCGACGCGGAGTTCCTGACCGTGCGAGGGGTGGTGCGGAACTGGGCCGGCGACTTCCCGGGCGCGATCGAGGACCTGCAGGCCGTACTGCGCTGGCAGCGCGCAGGTGTGTCGATCACCGGGCTCACCAATGCCTACTCCGCGCTAGCCGAAGCCGAATTCCGCGTCGGTGACTGGGACGCCGCGGCCACCCACGTGGAGCTGGCTATCTCGCTCGGCGAGGACCTTGGCCACGTGTGGTACCTGGCGTACGGACGCTGCATCGCGGCGCATCTGTACGCGGCCCGTGGTCACGAGGCATTCGCCGCGGCGCACGCCGCGGCCGCCCAGGATGCTGCGCAGGCGGCATCATCCATGGAGGCCCTCGCCTGCGCGGCGCTCGCCCGGGCCCACCATGCGTGGATGCGATCCGACTGGCCGGCGGTCGTCACGGCGCTGGCACCGGTGGACGCGGGTGCATGCGGCGCGGCCGCCAACTACCCCAACCTGGCGCTCTGGCGCTACCGGCTCGCCGAGGCGTATCTGGCCGAAGGCCGTCTGGCCGGAGCGCAGAGGCTGCTCGACCAGGTCCCGGCCGCGCCGTGGGGCGGCACCACCACCGCCGACCGCGCCCGGCTCGAGGGGCTGGCCTGGCAGCGGTCCGGCCGACCGGACGGCGCCGCCGCGAGCTTCGCGGCGGCCATGCCCGCCACGAACTCGCGCAGCCTCGCCGACGGGCTGCTCGCGCTGGATTACGGACGGCTCCTCCTGCACTCCAGGAAGCGGAAGCAGGCCGCGGCGGCCCTGCTGACCGGCCGGTCCATCCTCGTCCGCCTGGGCGCGATGCACCTGACCGACGCGTGCGACCAGGTGCTGCTGGCCTGCGGCGTGCCCGCTCCGTCCGGTACGGAGGGAGACCCGGACTACCGCCTGGATACGCTGACCGCCCGGGAACAGGTCGTCGCCCGCCTGGTCGCTTCCGGCATGACGAACCGGGAGGTCGCCGGAAAGCTGTACGTGAGCGTGAAGACGATCGAGTACCACCTGGCCATCATCTTCGCAAAGCTGGACATCCGGTCGCGCCGGCAGCTGCCCGCCGAGCTGTCCGTCGGGCTGTCACTGTCCGGTTCGCCGCGCTGACCAGGGCCGCAGCTCTGAGACGGCCAGAGGGCCGGGCCGTGAACTAGGGACTTTCCCTAGGGACGCCGGACCGCCCCGGCCTGCATGCTGGCAGTCTGGGGAGGCAGCATGAATTCCATGCTTGAGCGGCTCGGCGCGTTCGCAGCGCGGCGGTCCTGGATCATCATCGTCGGCTGGCTGATCATCGTGGGCGGCCTGCTCGGCGCACGTCAGGCGTACGGCGGCGAGTACGTCAACAATTACACGGTGTCAGGTACCGACTCGGCCACGGGTCTCGACGTCCTCAACAGCACGTTCCCTCAGCAAGGCGGATACGCCGGCCAGATCGTGTTTCACGCCACCAGCGGGACGGTTTCGGCGCAGCAATCGGCCGTGAACCAGGCCACCGGCAACGTCGCCAAGCTGCCGGATGTCATCAAGGCCACCAGCCCGTTCGCCACGTCGAACACGGGCCTGGTCGCTAAGGACGGCACGATCGCCTACGCCAACGTGTCGTGGAACGTGAACCCCAGCTCGCTTGACTCCACGTACCTCGACAAGCTGAACAACGCGGTGGCGCCGGCCCGCAATGCGGGCCTGCAGATCGCGTACGGCGCCGGCGCCGGGCAGATCGGGCAGGCCGATCACGACCTGAAGTCCGAGGTGATCGGGCTGTCCTGCGCGCTGGTGCTGCTGCTGTTCATGTTCGGCTCGGCGATTACGGCCGCGATCCCGCTGCTTTCAGCGATCTTCAGCGTGCTGGCCGGCCTTTCGCTGCTGGGAGTGCTCGCCTCCGCGATGACCTTCCCGACCACGGCGCCCACCATCGCGACCCTGCTCGGCCTCGGGGTCGCGGTCGACTACGGCCTCTTCCTGGTGGCGCGCCATCGCGAGCAGGTGGACGCCGGGATGGAGACAGCCGCCTCCATAGTGCGCGCCGAAGGGACCTCCGGTGCGTCGATCGTGGTGGCCGGGAGCACCGTCGTGGTATCCATCCTCGGCCTCTACGTCGCCGGTGTCGCCTTCGTCGGCTCGCTCGGCCTGGCCGCCGCGGTCGTGGTCGCTATCACCATGCTCGCGGCGCTGACCTTGGTACCCGCGTTCATGGGCGTGGCCAAGGGGAACGTGCGAGCGCTGCTGGACCGGCTGCGCGCCAGGCGGGCCGGCCTGACCGTGCGGCAGCAGGCCGCGCAGACCGCCGCGGCCACGCAGGAGCAGCACGAGCACAGCGCGTTCGCGCGGTGGGGCCGGAAGGTCAGCGATCGGCCCTGGCCATGGGCGGTGGCCAGCGTCGTCCTGCTCCTCGTGCTGGCGATCCCGCTTTTCTCGATCACGCTGGGCCAGCCGGACAACGGCACGAATCCCACCTCGGAGAGCAACCGCCAGGCGTACGACCTGCTGTCCCAGGGATTCGGCGTCGGCGTCAACGGGCCGCTGGCGGTGGTGGTCAAGCTGCCGAAGCAGTCCTCGTCGGACAACCAATCGCTGCTGAGCACGATGCAGCAGAACATAGCCGCAACCTCTGACGTCGCATCGGTTACGCCCGCCCAGGTGAACTCGGACGGGACCACGGCCGTGTTCAGCGCGATCCCGGGGACGCGCCCGCAGGCGACGGAAACCGAGAACCTCGTCCACCAGTTGCGCGCTGTCGTCCTGCCCAAGTCGCACGTCACCAGCTACGTCACCGGCACCACGGCGGGGACGGTCGACTTCAGCCAGCGGATCACCAGCCGGATCTTCTGGCTGATCCTCGTCGTGGTAGCGATCGCGTTTCTCCTGCTGACCACGGCCTTCCGATCGGTGGTGATCGCGGCCAAGGCGGCCATCCTCAACCTGCTGTCCATCGGCGCGGCCTACGGGGTGATCGTCGCGATCTTCCAGTGGGGCTGGGGCGCCAGCCTGATCGGCCTGCATACGACGCTGCCGATCCCCGCCTACGTGCCGATGCTGGTGTTCGCGATCGTCTTCGGCCTTTCGATGGACTACGAGGTCTTCCTGCTGTCCCGGGTGCACGAGGCCTGGGTGGCGACCGGCGATTCGAAGCGCAGCGTGGCCATCGGGATCGGCAGCACGGCCCGGGTCATCACGACCGCGGCGGCCATCATGGTGGTGGTCTTCGCCAGCTTCGTGCTCGACATCAACCCGACGGTGAAGATGCTCGCGATCGGCATGGCCTTCGCGGTGCTGATCGACGCCTCGGTGGTCCGGATGATCCTCGTTCCCTCGGTGATGGCCCTGCTGGGTGCGCGTGCGTGGTGGATGCCGCGCTGGATGGAGCCCATCGTCCCGCACCTGCAACTGGAAGGCAGCGCCACAGCGGCGGCACCCGAGCCCGCACCCG
>PLRW01000092.1 GCA_003164955.1 Actinomycetota bacterium | reverse complement strand
ACCGGCGCCGAGAACGGGACCGGCGGTGAGGACCGGTGAGCCAGGTCCTGGCCAGCGCGGGCAGCACCGCCGCCGCGACCACGCAGTCGATCGTCTTCTGGCTGCTCGCCGTGGTCTCGGTGGGGTCCGCGTGCGGGATGGTGCTGGCCCGCCGCGCGGTGCACTGCGCCATTTTCCTGGCCATGATCATGCTGTCCCTGGCCGTGTTCTACGCCATGCAAGGTGCCCCGTTCCTGGCGTTCGTCCAGGTGATCGTGTACACGGGCGCCGTTCTCATGCTGTTCCTGTTCGTCATGATGCTGATCGGCGTGAACTCGCGCGAGTCGCTGGTGGAGACGATCCGGGGCCAGCGGCTCGCCGCCGGCGTCGCCGGGATCGCGCTGGTGGTCCTGCTGATCCTCGGGCTCGGCCACGCCGCCATCGGGCCCGCCACGCAGTCGGTCGCCAACGGCGGTACGAACAACCTGAGCGGGATCGCCACGCTGATCTTCACCACGTACGTGTTCCCCTTCGAGGTCACGAGCGCCCTGCTGATCACCGCGGCCATGGGCGCCATGGTGCTGGCCCACCGCGAGCTCACCTCGCCCAAGCTGACCCAGCGGGAGCTGTCCAAGCGCCGGGTCGCCAGCGGGCGGCCGACCCCGCTGCCGTCCCCGGGTGTATTTGCGCTGCACAATGCGGTCGACATGCCGGCCCTGCTGCCGGACGGCTCCCCGTCGGAGATATCGGTCAGCTCCATGCTGGCCCGGCGTGAGATCGGCGGCGACGGCGCACCGGCTCTGCCGGCCGCGCCGCCCGGGCCGGAACTGGCGCCGCACAGCGAGCAGACCGAGGGCGGCAGCGCGGCGCCGGGCGACGGCGATGCCGGCCAGCCCGTCGAGGCCTCGAGCAAGGGAGGGGCACCCTCGTGAGACCTCGTGTGTCAACGTCAGGCTGTTCGTCCATAGCGCCGCAGGCGCCGGGCCGCCGCGTTTTCGGCGCGCCTCCGGCCCGACCGCGCAGGCCCGCCAGGGCCGGAGCGGTGTCCCGGCGCCGAGGACTCGCCTCCCGCGCTGCTTGTCGGCGCGCCTCCGGCCCGACCAAGCGAAGCGCCCGCGAGGGAGGCAGATAAATATGAGCCCTTCGGCGTACGTGACACTCTCGGTCATCCTGTTCGCCATCGGCGGCGTCGGCGTCCTCGTCCGGCGCAACGCCATCATCGTGTTCATGTGCATCGAGCTGATGCTGAACGCGGCCAACCTGGCGTTCGTGGCGTTCGCGCGCATGCACGGCAACCTGGATGGCCAGGTGATCGCGTTCTTCGTGATGGTGGTCGCCGCGGCAGAGGTCGTGGTAGGCCTGGCGATCCTGATGGCGATCTTCCGGACCCGCAGGTCGACGTCGGTAGACGACGCCAGCCTGCTGAAGAACTAGAAGGGGTGGAAGGGTGAGCAGCTCGGCTGCTGGCGTGCACACGATCGCCGCGACCATGACCACCGTGCCCGCCGTCGGTTTCCAGCACGCGGCGTGGCTGATGCTGGCGTTCCCAGTGTTCGGCGCCGTGGTGCTGATCGCCGGCGGCCGCCGCACCGACCGGTGGGGGCACCTGCTCGGTGTGCTCATGCCGATCGCGTCGTTCGTCTACGGCCTGATCGCGTTCTTCGCGCTGCTCGGGTACACCGACCGCAGCCGCGACGTGCACATGTTCACCTGGATCCCGGTCAACGGCCTGCACGTCAGCGCGGGCCTGCTCCTGGACCCGCTGTCGATGACGTTCGTGCTGCTGATCACCGGCGTGGGCTCGCTCATCCACATCTACTCGATCGGCTACATGGCCCACGACCCGGGCCGCCGGCGGTTCTTCGGCTACCTGAACCTGTTCATCGCGTCGATGCTGCTGCTGGTGCTGGCCGACAACTACCTCATCCTGTACGCCGGCTGGGAAGGCGTNNGGCCTCCTGATCGCGGTCTTCCTCATGTTCAGCACGTTCGGTTCGGTGACCTTCACCGGGGTGTTCGGCGGGACCCGGGCGGCGGGCACGGGCGTGGATACCGCCCTCGGGCTGCTGCTCCTGCTCGGCGCGTGCGGCAAGTCCGCCCAGGTACCGCTGCAGTCCTGGCTGCTCGACGCGATGGAGGGCCCGACCCCCGTGTCGGCGCTGATCCACGCGGCCACGATGGTCACCGCGGGCGTCTACCTGCTGGTGCGGTCCAACCCGATCCTCAGCCTCTCGCCGACCGCGCGGCTGGCCGTCACCGTGGTCGGCGCGGTCACGCTGCTGTTCGGCGCGATCATCGGCTGCGCCAAGGACGACATCAAGAAATCCCTGGCCGGTTCCACGATGAGCCAGATCGGCTATATGACGCTCGGTGCGGGCCTCGGCCCGGTCGGCTACGTGTTCGCGATCGCGCACCTGGTCGCGCACGGCTTCTTCAAGGCCGACCTGTTCCTCGGCGCCGGCTCGGTCATGCACGGCATGAACGACGAGGTGAACATGCGCCGCTACGGGGCGCTCCGCAAGTTCATGCCGGTCACCTTCGGCACGTTCCTCGTCGGCTACCTGGCCATCATCGGGATCCCGCCGTTCTCCGGCTTCTACACCAAGGACGGCATCATCGAGGCGGCCTGGGACAAGGGCGGCACGTCCGGCGCCATCCTGGCCACCGCCGCGCTGATCGGCGCCGGCCTGACCGCGTTCTACATGACGCGGATGGTCCTCATGACGTTCTTCGGCAAGTCCCGCTGGGAGGACGAGGTGCCCGCCGAGCACCGCGAGACCCCGGAAACCGGCACCCACGGCGCGGCGCCGCACCCGCACGAATCGCCGTGGGTGATGCTCTGGCCGATGATCGTGCTGTCCATCGGCTCGATCGTGGCCGGCGGCTTCCTCGTCATCAACGGCCGCTTCGCGCACTTCCTGGAGCCGGTGACCGGCGCGGTGCCCGCCTCGCACGGCATCATCACCACGCCGGGCCTGATCGCGCTGGCCCTGGTGGTGGTCGGGGTGGCGGCCGGCTGGCTGATGTACGGGCGGGCCGAGGTGCCCGCGGTCGCCCCGCCCGGCCGCCTGCTGACCAAGGCGGCGCGCCGGGATCTCTACGGCGACGCGTTCAACGAGTCGGTGCTGATGCGGCCCGGCCAGTGGCTGACCCGGCTGTCGGTGTACTTCGACGGCCGCGGCATCGACGGCCTGGTCAACACGGCCGCGGCGGCGGTGGGCGGGTCGTCCGGGCGGCTGCGCCGGCTGCAGACCGGCTTCGTCCGCTCCTACGCCCTGTCGATGTTCTTCGGCGCCGCGCTGCTGGTCGCCGCCCTCCTCGCGGTGAGGCTGTAGACGACATGAACAGTGTTCCCTGGCTGACTATCGCCGGCGCGATCCCGCTCGTCGGGGCGGTCCTGATCACCGCCATCCCCGGCCTGCCCGCGAACGGTGCCGAAGCCGATCGCGTGGCCCGCGACCTGCTGTCCAAGCGGCTGGCCCTCGGGTTCTCCGTTCTCACCCTGATCTGGTTCATCATCATGGCGGCCCAGTTCAAGCCGGGCGGTCCCACGTACCAGTTCACCCAGACCGTCTCGTGGATCCCGCAGTTCGGCGTGCACTACGCGGTCGGCGCGGACGGCATCGCGCTGGTCCTGATCGGCATGTCCGTGGTCCTCATGCCGGTGGTCATCCTGGCGTCCTGGCACGACGCCGAGGGCAGCACGCGCAGCGTCAAGAACTACTTCGTGCTGATGCTCGTGCTGGAGACGATGATGATCGGCGTCTTCGCGGCGACCGACGTCTTCCTCTTCTACGTGTTCTTCGAGGCCATGCTCATCCCGATGTACTTCATGATCGGGAGTTACGGCGTCGGCAAGCGGCAGTACGCGGCGGTGAAGTTCCTGCTCTACAGCCTGGCCGGCGGCCTGCTCATGCTGGTCGCGGTCATCGCGCTGTACGTGTTCTCCGCGCGCAGCGCCGTGACCGGCCACCACGGCACGTTCCTGTTCAGCCAGCTGGTGCACGTCACGATCGACCCGACCGCGCAGAAGTGGCTGTTCCTCGGGTTCTTCATCGCGTTCGCGATCAAGGCGCCGTTGTGGCCGTTCCACACCTGGCTGCCGGACGCCGCCGCCTCCGCGCAGCCCGGCGGCGCGGTGCTGCTGGTCGGTGTGCTGGACAAGGTCGGCACGTTCGGCATGATCCGGTACTGCCTGGAGCTGTTCCCGTCCGCGTCGAAGTACTTCACGCCGCTCGTCCTTACGCTGGCGGTCATCGGCATCCTGTACGGCGCGATCGTCGCTATCGGCCAGCAGGACCTGAAACGGCTGCTCGCCTATACCTCGGTGTCGCACTTCGGCTTCATCGCCCTCGGCATCTTCGCGATGACCAGCCAGGGCCAGTCCGGCGCCACCCTGTACATGGTCAACCACGGGTTCTCCACCGGGGCGCTGTTCATCCTGGCCGGGTTCATGATCAGCCGGCGCGGCTCGACCCGGATCGCGGACTACGGCGGGATGCAGAAGGTCGCCCCCGTGCTGGCCGGCCTGTTCCTGATCTCCGGCCTGTCCGGGCTGTCGCTGCCCGGCCTGTCCACGTTCATCAGCGAGTTCCTGGTGCTGGTCGGGACGTTCAGCCGCTACAAGGTCGCCGCCATTATCGCGACCGTCGGCATCATCCTGGCCGCCGTCTACATCCTGTGGATGTACCAGCGCACGATGAACGGGCCGACCGCGCCGGAGGTCGAGCACCTGCCGGACCTGAAGGCCCGCGAGCTGTGGGCGGTGGTGCCGCTGGTCGCGCTGATCGTGGCCATGGGCGTCTACCCCAAGCCGGTCCTCGACGTCATCAACCCGGCTGTGCACCAGACGATGGTCCAGATACACATGACTGATCCCGTGCCGGCGCATCCGGCGACGGCGCAGAAGGGAACCGCACCGTGACCGGCTCCGTGGGCCATGCGGGCCTCGTAGGGCACCCCGGTGTGCTCGCGGCATCGACGATCGCCGCTCCGCACATCGAGTACAGCCAGCTCGCGCCGATGCTCATCGTCTTCGCCGCGGCGCTGGCCGGCGTCCTGGTCGAGGCGTTCGCGCCCCGGTCGGCCCGCCGCAGCCTGCACATCGTGCTGGCGCTCGGCGGCCTCGGCGCGGCGTTCATCCTGACCATCCTGATCGCCGCGTCCAGCAGCATCTTCGCCGGCGGCGGCGCCGGGCACATCGCGGCCATGGGGGCGGTGGGCGTGGACCGGCCCACCCTGTTCATCCAGGGCACGATCCTGGTGCTCGCCATGCTCACCATGCTGATCATCGCGGACACCGCACACGGCCTCAGCCCCTTCGTCGCGCAGGCCGCCGCGGTGCCGGGCAGTGCCGAGGAACGCGAAGGGCTGCTGAAGGGCGTCACGCACACCGAGATCTACCCGCTGACCATGTTCGCCGTCGGCGGGATGCTGCTGTTCCCCGCGGCCAACGACCTGCTCACGATGTTCGTGGCCCTGGAGGTCCTGTCCCTCCCGCTGTACCTGCTCTGCGGGCTGGCCCGGCGGCGGCGCCTGCTGTCGCAGGAAGCGGCGATGAAGTACTTCCTGCTCGGCTCGTTCTCGTCGGCGTTCTTCCTGTTCGGCATCGCGATGCTGTACGGGTTCGCGGGCTCGGTACGGCTGTCCGCCATCGCCTCGGCGGCCTCCACCAACACCGCCAACGAGACACTGCTGCTGGCCGGGGTCGCGCTGCTCGGCCTGGGCCTGCTGTTCAAGATCGGCGCGGTGCCGTTCCAGGGCTGGAAGCCCGACGTGTACCAGGGTGCGCCCACGCCGATCACCGCCCTGATGGCGTCCTGCGTGGTGGTGTCCGCGTTCGGTGCGCTGCTGCGCGTCTTCTACGTGGCGTTCGGCACGCTGACCTGGGACTGGCGCCCGGTGCTGTGGGTCATCGCGATCCTCACCATGCTCCTCGGCGCGGTCATCGCCATCACCCAGACCGACGTGAAACGGCTGCTGGCCTACTCCTCGATCACGCACGCGGGCTACATCCTGACCGCGGTGGTCGCCTCGTCGGCGCTTGGCCTGTCCAGCAGCCTGTTCTACCTCGCCACCTACGGGTTCAGCACGGTCGGGGCGTTCGCGCTGATCACGCTGGTACGGGACCCCAGCGGCGAGGCCCTGCATCTGTCCCGCTGGGCCGGGCTCGGCAAACGGTCGCCGCTGGTGGCGGCCACGTTCGCGTTCTTCCTCCTCGCCTTCGCCGGGATCCCGCTGACCAGCGGATTTACCGGAAAGTTCGCCGTGTTCCAGGCGGCCGAGGCGAGCGGCGCGACCCCGCTGGTGATCATCGGTGTGCTCGCCAGTGCCATCGCGGCGTTCTTCTACGTCCGCATCATCGTGCTGATGTTCTTCAGCGACCCCGTCCCCGACGGGCCGGCGGTGGTCGTGCCCAGCGCGCTCACCGGCACCGCGGTGGCGATCGGGGCCGCGGCCACGCTGTTCCTGGGCATCATCCCGGGGCCGCTTCTCAGCCTGGCGAATAATGCCGCGACCCATCTGTTCGTCCGCTGACGAAGGATCGTCGCGCCGCCCGGGCCGGCCCGTGTGTGCCGGCGGCGGCCATAACGGGCATACTCAGAGGTCCTGGTGTCGGTGTGCTGTGAATTTGGAGCCTGCGTGACCAGTGCCGTACCTGTCGACTTTCCCGATAACGCTGTCGAAGCCGACGTCCGCGAGGGTCTTGCCCTCGTTGAGGCCGTCATCCGGGAAACGTCGCGTACCGAGGAATCCCTGCTCACCGAGGCTTCCCTGCATCTGGTCGATGCGGGCGGCAAGCGCTTCCGTGCGATGCTCGTGCTGCTCGCCGGACAGTTCGGCGACCCGCAGGACATCCGGCTCGTGCCGGCCGCGGCCGCCATCGAGCTGACCCACCTGGCCACGCTCTTCCACGACGACGTGATGGACGAGGCGGCGATCCGCCGTGGGCACCCGTCGGCCAACTCCCGGTGGGACAACACCGTTGCCATCCTGACCGGCGACTTCCTGTTCGCGCGGGCCTCGCGCATCCTGGCCGACCTGGGCCCGGAGGCGATCCGGATTCAGACGGAGACGTTCGCCCGCCTGGTCAGCGGCCAGGTGGCGGAGACGATTGGCCCGCGTCCCGGCGAGGACCCACTGGATCACTACTGGCACGTGGTGATGGAGAAGACCGGATCGCTCATCGCCACGTCCGGACGGTTCGGTGCCATGTTCTCCGGGGCGCCGGAGGAGATCGTCTCGCGGATGGAACTGGCCTGTGAGGCGCTCGGGGTCGCCTTCCAGATCTCCGACGACATCCTCGATATCAGCAGCGAGGCCGGTCAGTCCGGGAAGACCCCGGGCACCGACCTGCGCGAGGGGGTGCGGTCGCTGCCGGTGCTGCACGCCCTGCGCTCGGCGGAACCGGGCGACCAGCGGCTGCGTGCCCTGCTGGCCCGCGGGCCGCTCACCGACGACGCCGAGCACGCTGAGGCGCTCGCCCTGCTGCGGGCCCACCCGGCGATGAAGGCGGCCCGCGCGGACCTGATCGCCTGGACGGGCAAGGCACGCGAGCACGTCCTCGCCCTGCCGCCCGGCCCGGCCCGGACCTCCTTCGAAACGCTCTGCGACTTCGTGGTCGAGCGCACCGGCTGAGGAAGTTTGCCTCCCCCTGCAACGTTGTAATCATTGCAACAGCAAGGAGGATGCAATGAGCTTGTTCGGGATGCGCGCGGCGCAGATGGTGGACCCTAGCCGGGCCTTGCGGGGACGGCCGGAGTCCATGCCGGTGCCGGAGCGGCACACCGTTCTCGGGACGCCGCTGGCGCCCCCCTACCCGGCCGGGACCGAGATCGCCGAGTTCGCGCTCGGCTGCTTCTGGGGCGAGGAGAAGGCCTTCTGGCAGATCCCGGGTGTCGTGTCCACCTCCGTCGGTTACGAAGGCGGCTACACGCCGAACCCCACGTACGAGGAGGTCTGCTCCGGGCGGACCGGCCACGCGGAGACCGTGCGGGTCGTCTTCGACCCCGCCAGGGTCTCCTACGCCGCACTGCTCAAGGTGTTCTGGGAGTCACACGACCCGACGCAGGGCATGCGGCAGGGCAACGACGTCGGCACCCAGTACCGTTCCGCGATCTTCTACCGCTCACCCGCGCAGCAGGCCGCCGCGGAAGAGTCCCGTACGGTCTACGAGAAGAAGCTCGCCGAGGCCGGCTACGGCCCAGCGACCACGGAAATCGTCCCGGCCGGGGAGTTCTACTTCGCCGAGGGCTACCACCAGCAGTACCTGGATAAGAACCCGTTCGGTTACTGCCCTGACCACGGAACCGGGGTGACCTGCCCGGTCGGTGTGGTCCGCGCCGACGGCTAACGCCACCTGAACCAGGCGACGCGGTAGCGAGCCGCCAGCCCGGGCAATCGTTCCCCGATCGCGGCCTGCGCTCCCTCGGCGCGATCCACCTGGCGACCGCCCGCGTCTTTGGTGAAGACATGGACGCAATCGTCAGCTATGACGATCGCCTGCTCAAGGCGGCGTCTGATGCCGGCCTCCCGGTGGCGTCGCCACGTAGCTGACCGCTCTCCGCCGCCGCTATGCAACCAGGGCCAGGAGCGGCACCGGGGCATCCCGGCTAGCTTGCCGAACCCGGCCTCACGAGGGTGCGCGTGACGTTAGCGGATCGTCCAGCTGTCGCCGCCGGCGAGCAGGGTGGCGAGGTCGCCCGCACCCTGCTTGGTCTGTGTCTCGCGCACCTGCTGTGCCATGAGCGCGTCGTAGCTGGGCCGCTCGACCTTGCGGAAGACCCCGATCGGCGTATGCGCGGCGGCCGCCGTGTCCAGCCGGGACAGCGCGAAAGCGTAGGACGGGTCGTCCTGGCCTGCGTCGTGGACCAGCAGCGATTCGCTGTCCACAGCCGCGACGTCGACCGCTTCGAGACCGCCGTAACGGGCCGCCCGCAGACCGCGCTGGCCGGCCGCGCCGAAGCGGATCGGCTCACCGTCCTGCAGCCGGATCAGCTGGTCGTCCCGCGAGGAGGCGTCCTTGAGCGGCGCGAACGCGTCATCATTGAAGATCGGGCAGTTCTGGTAGATCTCGATGAACGCGGCGCCCTGGTGGTCGGCGGCGGCGCGCAGCACGCTGGTCAGGTGCTTGCGGTCCGAGTCGATGCTGCGGGCCACGAAGGTGGCCTCGGCCCCCAGGGCCAGCGACACCGGGTTGAACGGGTTGTCCAGCGAGCCGAACGGCGTCGACTTGGTGATCTTCCCCTGTTCCGACGTCGGCGAGTACTGTCCCTTGGTCAGCCCGTAGATCCGGTTGTTGAACAGCAGGATCTTGATGTTGACGTTGCGGCGCAGCGCGTGGATCAGGTGGTTGCCCCCGATCGACAGCGCGTCGCCGTCGCCGGTGATCACCCAGACGGAAAGGTCCGGGCGGGACGAGGCCAGCCCGGTGGCGATGGCCGGGGCCCGGCCGTGGATCGAGTGCATCCCGTACGTGTCCATGTAGTACGGAAGGCGGGAGGAACAGCCGATGCCGGAGACCACGACCACGTTCTCCCGCGGCACCTCCAGTTCGGGCAGGAACGCCTGGAACGCGGCCAGGATCGCGTAGTCACCGCAGCCGGGGCACCAGCGCACTTCCTGGTCGGACTTGAAGTCCTTGGTGGCCAGCTTTTCCTGCGCCGCCGGCACCAGGGTCAGCGACGCAGGCCGGCGGGCGCCCAGCCCAGGTCCGTTCGGCTGGCCATTCCCGTTCACCGGGCCGGTGCCGTTACCCGGCGGTGAGCCGTTCCCTGGCGTCTGTGCCGCCTCAGGCATTGTCAATCACATCCTTGATCACACCGGCCAGTTCGGCGCCACCGAACGGCAAGCCCCGGACCCGGTTGTAGGAGATCACGTCGACCAGGTAGCGGCCGCGGAGCAGTAGCGCGAGCTGGCCCAGGTTGATCTCGGGGACCAGCACCTTCTCGTAACGGCGCAGCACGTCACCGAGGTTGCCGGGGAACGGGTTGAGGTGGCGCAGGTGCGCCTGGGCGATGGGACGCCCGGCCAGCCGGACGCGCCGGACGGCGGTGGCAATCGAACCGTACGTCGATCCCCAGCCGAGGACGAGAACGCGGGCCGCATCGCCCGGATCGTCGACCTGCAGCGGCGGGATGTCGGCGGCGATCCCGTCGATCTTGGCCTGGCGCAGCCGCACCATCAGGTCGTGGTTATCCGGGTCGTAGGAGATCTCCCCGGTCCCGTCGGCCTTCTCGATCCCGCCGATCCGGTGCTCCAGGCCCGGCGTGCCGGGGATGGCCCAGGGGCGGGCCAGCGTCTTCGGGTCCCGCTGGAACGGCTGGAAGTCGATGGTGCCGTCGGCGTCGCGCCAGTCGTCGGGCGAGGCGAAGGAGGCCTCGTTGCGCAGGTCCGGCAGGGTGGCCACGTCCGGGATGAGCCAGGGCTCGGAGCCGTTGGCCAGGTATCCGTCGGACAGCAGGATGACCGGGGTGCGGTACTTGACCGCCAGCCGGGTGGCCTCGATCGCGACGGCGAAGCAGTCGGCCGGGCTGCGCGGGGCGAGCACCGGCAGCGGCGACTCGCCGTTCCGGCCGAACAGCGCCTGCAGCAGGTCGCCCTGCTCGGTTTTGGTCGGCATGCCGGTCGATGGGCCGGCCCGCTGGATGTCGCAGACGATCAGCGGCAGCTCCAGCGAGACGCCGAGCCCGATCGTCTCCGCCTTCAGCAGGATGCCCGGTCCGGACGTGGTGGTGACACCGAGGGCCCCACCGAACGACGCGCCGAGCGCGGCGCCCACGCCGGCGATCTCGTCCTCGGCCTGGAACGTCCGCACGCCGAACCGCTTCTGCTTGGCCAGCTCGTGCAGGATGTCGGAGGCCGGGGTGATCGGGTAGGAGCCCAGGAACAGCGGCAGCCCGGACAGCTCGGCGCCGGCGATGAGCCCGTAGGAAAGCGCGGTATTGCCGGTGATGTTCCGGTAGATGCCGGCCTTGAGCGTGGCCGGCTTGATCTCGTACTTGACCGAGAAGGCCTCGGTGGTCTCGCCGAAGTTCCAGCCCGCGTGGAAGGCCGCGATGTTGGCCTTCATGATCTCCGGTTTGGTCGCGAACTTGGACCGGAGGAACGTCAGCGTGCCCTCCTGCGGCCGGTCGTACAGCCAGGACAGCAGGCCGAGGGCGAACATGTTCTTGGCCCGCTCGGCGTCCTTGCGCGTGACCTCGAAGTCTTCCAGCGCCTTGACCGTCATCGAGGTGATCGGCATCGCGTGCAGGTTGTACTCGGACAGCGAGCCGTCCTCGAGCGGGTTGGCCTCGTAGCCCACCTTGGTGAGGTTCCGCTTGGTGAACTCGTCGGTGTTGACGATGAGGTCGGCGCCCCGCGGCAGGTCACGGAGGTTCGCCTTGAGCGCGGCTGGGTTCATCGCGACCAGGACGTTCGGCGCGTCGCCCGGGGTGAGGATGTCGTGGTCGGCGAAATGAACCTGAAAGCTCGATACCCCGGGCAGCGTCCCGGCGGGGGCGCGGATCTCGGCCGGGAAGTTCGGCAGCGTCGAAAGGTCATTTCCGAAGACAGCCGTCTCCTGAGTGAACCTGTCGCCCGTTAGTTGCATGCCGTCGCCTGAGTCCCCTGCGAAACGGATGATGACACGATCAAGCTGCTGGACCTGTTTGGTCACAGTGAGGGACCTCCTCCGCACGCCGCGGCCGGGCGCTCTTCGGCGCCACCCCACAGCCGGGGGCGTGAGTTTCGGACGGAAATTAATTTTACGCTTAATGGGGTGAGCGCTGCGGGCGGCCCAGCGGAAACGTTAGGTTCCCCTAAGTTCTCCCCGCGGACGAGGATACGCGCTGGATGCGGGCTCGTGTCATCCCGGCGTGACGCCCGCGTCATCTGCCCGTCGCATTCGCGCGGACACGCGGCGGCCGTCCTACGACCGGAATCTGTTTAGGACAAGGCCAAGGGCCTGCACGGGCCCGGGGGCGGAGCCGGGCCGGGGTCGCTGCAGGGCCCGGAAAAAATCCGTCCGGCGGCGCGATGGCCGTCTCACCATCCGGACATCCGCCGCTCGCCGGCGCTGAGGGGCTCTCAGCCGGTCACCAGTCACGGCGGCAGCCGGTTCCCGCGTGCGCTCGGGTGGGTGCGCTCGGCCTTCTGCCCCGAAGGCAGCTCGTCTGGCACCGGCCAGGCCCGTGCGGGCCGCGCAGGCTCAGGTCAGGGGAGATGCGGAGCGGGCGATGATCAGCTCCCAGTAGGCGAACGAGAACTGTGCCGCCGCCAGGGCCAGGAACACCAGCGTCCACCCGTACGTCTTCCAGTCGTTCCCACCGAACGAGAGCGTAACGGCGCCAAGGCCGGCCAGGACGGTACCACTGCCAATGCGCACGCCTGCCCAGGCACGGAGATGGTGGTACTCCCATGGCGAGATTATGCGTTGCATGCCGGATCGCGGGGGAGATGACCACCACCCGCGCAGACCTTTCGGAGCGGTGTTGTCATTAGGTGCGTGCATCGGGGATGCCTCCTGATACCTGCGGTGCCGGCCACCCGATCAGCTATCAAAATGATAGCACTTTGAGGGACTCTGTCAATGGCGGCGGGCGCCCGGAGCGCTAACCAGCGGGGTTTGATCGACTCTGCTCCGTCCGCCTGACAGGCGCCGGGTCCTGCCGTGGGATCCGCAACGGCGCGAGCGTCAAGCGGGTACGGCTCACCCTGGGCCACTCCATGCCCGTGATCACGCTCAGCACATACGTGGGGAGTGGCCCGGCACCGACGAGCGGACGCCCTCGATCGCAGATGCTGCGCTTGGCGATGTGCCTGCTGTGCCCTCCTGGGGATGTCTAACCGGCAAAGGCCCAGATAGAAGCGCTGCCGGCCGGGTTCACCGGTAGTTGGTGAACTGCAGGGCGAAGTCGAACTCCTTGCCCTTGAGCAGGGCGATGACCGTCTGCAGGTCGTCCTTCTT
>PLRW01000251.1 GCA_003164955.1 Actinomycetota bacterium | reverse complement strand
CCCGGATCGGTCCGCGCCTCGATGGTGTGCCGCAGCGTGCGGACGTTCGCCGACCACACCAGACCCGTCGCCACCCCGTCGGGCGCGAAGCGGCGCATGAACGAGGTCTTGTGCTTCTTCTCGTGGAAGGGCACGCCCTCGTCGTCGAGGCCGAAATGCTCGGCCATCCACCGCTGGAAGTTCTCCATCTCGGCCAGCAAGGAGCCTGCCCGCTTCATGAGCTCCTCGTCGCCGCGAGCCCACTCCGGGAACCAGAACGGGATGTCCGCGAGCCGCACGAACCGGAGCGATTCCTGCGACACCGCCGTCCCCGGCCGGTGCCGGACCAGTTCGTGGGTGAGGACACGGCTCACGTTGTGCAGCACGAACGTGAAGCTGACGTGCTCCAGAACCGAGCCATGCGCGCTGGCCAGGATGTTCTCCAGGTACTTGGCCTGGTCGGTGCGGATGCGGGTGACGTTGGGGTTCAGCCCGGGTTCCCAGGACCGGTAGCAGAGCCGCCCGGCGAACTCGGCGAGATTCTGCGCGTCGTTGTCCAGGTCACCCCGGTCCAGCCGCTCCAGCCAGGCTTCGCCGCCGACCTCACTCAGATACTCCGCGACCGCCTCGTAGTCGAGCTGGGGCCGTGCTACGAGCAGAATTTCCGGCTCAACGCTCCTCATGTCACAGCACTCTAACGGGCGCGGGCCGCGGTGAGGCGGAGGACGTTGGCGATGACGCGGTGGCCGGCCCGGCCGGAGGCGGTCAGGATCGACTCCGGATGGAACTGGACACCCCACCGCGCGGCCGCGGGATCCTCGATGGCCATCACAACGCCGTCCGGGGTCGTGGCGGTCACCTCGAATCCGCCCTTGACCTGCTCGGGGACCGCGTAGATCGAGTGGTAGCGGGCACCGATGAACTCATCGGGCAGTCCGTCCAGCAGTTCGCCGCCCTTGACCCGGATCACGCCCGGCTTGCCGTGCGCGGGCTCGGCCAGCAGGGACAGCTCCCCGCCCGCGTGCTCCACCATCGCCTGCAGGCCCAGGCACACGCCGAACACGGGCAGCCCCCGGCGATCGAGCTCACTGAGCAGGTCGTCGCAGCCGAAGTCCGCCGGCCGGCCCGGGCCCGGTGAGAGCACCACCAGGTCGGGAGCGTAGGAGTCCAGCAGCGCGGGGGGGAAACCGGCCCGCAGGGTGGTGACCTCCGCCCCCTCCTGACGGAAGTAGTCGGCCAGCGTGTGCACGAACGAGTCCTGGTGGTCCACGAGCAGGACGCGCAGCCCGGACCCGGGGCGGCCGCCGGCCGGCTCACCGCCAGCCATCTCACCGCCAGCCACGGCGTCTCCGGTGCCGGTGAGCACACCCGCCGGCGCCCGTTCGGCATCCTTGAGGGTTTCGATCAGTGCGCGCGCCTTCATCTGCGTCTCGCGCTCCTCGGAGTCCGGGTCCGAATCGAACAGCAGGGTGGCGCCCGCCCGCACGGCCGCGATCCCGTCCCGGATGTGCGCGGTCCGCAGGGTCAGGCCGGTGTTCATGCCGCCGTCGAAGCCAATGGCCCCGACCGCTCCCCCGTACCAGCGGCGCGGCGTGGCCTCGTGGTCCTCGATGAACTGCATGGCCCACGTCTTCGGCGCGCCGGTGACCGTCACCGCCCACATGTGGGTGAGAAATGCGTCGAGCGCGTCGAACCCGGCCCGCAGCCTGCCCTCCACGTGATCGACGGTGTGGATGACCCGGCTGTACATTTCGATCTGGCGGCGCCCGATGACCTGAACGCTGCCCGGCACGCAGACCCGCGACTTGTCGTTGCGGTCCACGTCGGTGCACATGGTCAGCTCGGCCTCCTCCTTGAGGGATCCGAGCAGCGTGCGGATGTTCGCCGCGTCCTCCAGGGGGCCCTCACCGCGCGCGATCGTGCCGGAGATCGGGCAGGTCTCCACCCGGTCGCCGGTGACCCGGACGTACATCTCGGGCGACGCGCCGACCAGGTACTCCCCCTCCCCCAGGTTGAACATGAACTCGTACGGTGCCGGGTTGCGCTGCCGCAACTGCTCGTAGAACGCCGACGGGGCCGAGCATCGCCCGTAGAAGACGTGACCGGGCACGACCTCGAATAGGTCGCCGCGCGCGAACCGCTCCCTCGCCTCCGCCACCACCTGGGCGTACGCCCCGGGTTTGGGCTGTTCCGGCAGGTCCCGGGAAACCGGCCCCCCGGCGCCAGCGGGGCCAGCGTCGACGGGGGCAGTCGGCTCGGTCAGGCGGGACAGCCCCACCGTCGAGGCCCCGTCCACCTCGAATTCGTAGGCGTACCGGGTGGCCTGCTCGCGCTTGCGGTCCAGCACGTAGATCTCGTCGGGCAGGTGCAGCACGAGGTCGCGCTGGTCAGCGGGGCGCTCCAGGCTCAGCCGGACCGGTTCGAACTGGAACGCCAGGTCGTAGCCGAACGCCCCGTACAGGCCCAGGTGCGAATCATCGCCGCCAAACGCCGCGATGATCTCGCGGAGCGCGGTGAACACGGTGGGGCGCCTGCTCCGCTCCTCTTCGGTGTAGGCACGCTCCGGCTCCGGGATGACGACCTCCACACCGTCACCGGCCCGGTCATCCACGGCCCGGTC
>PLRW01000371.1 GCA_003164955.1 Actinomycetota bacterium | reverse complement strand
GGCCAGCGCCCATGCGGGCCAGCGCGCCCCTGTGCGCTGGCCCGCGAGCGTGGCGCAGGTCCGGCGCTAGCTCTGGGCTGCCCATGATCGCGGTTAGGGCGGCCCGAGGTCACGTGGCCAGGAGAACATCATTCTCATATTTGGCTACTCAATTTTCGCCCGGGAGCCCGGCCTCCCGCGCTGGCTGGTGCGGGCGCCGGAGCATCGATATCCACGGGCACGCAGCGGATCGGGACGTTGCAGGCGGCGCGGACGGCGCTAGACGAGGCCCAGCCGGGCGGCGAACTTGTATTACAGCACCGTCTAGACGATTGATTCTCGGAATAGGAGAAGCTACTTTTCTCTCAACGAGAGGATAGTTGCTCAATGAGACTCGACGGTGAGTTCCCCATCGCTACCTCAGGCGGGGTCCTGCCGGTACCGATCGGTCCTGTGCCGCCGCACGCATGGCGGTGCGGAGCGGTCACCTGATTGGCCATCCCGGGGACAGCTCTGAGGAGGAAATATGATGAAACGCCCCATAGCCATGGCCGCGCTCACGGCGGCGGCTGTGCTCTCCGCCGCATGCGGGCGCAGTGGCAGCAGCTCCACCACCGGTGCCCAGGCAACACCGACCGCGTCCGCGCAGACGGCCACCGCGGGTGACTTCGGCAGCCTGAAGGACGTCTGCCAGCCGGGCAAGCCGTCGGGTTCGCCGGACCAGGGGGTCACGGCGACCCAGATACTGGCCGGCGCCATGTCCGACGTGGGCTTCACCAAGATCGAGGACCTGGTCAACACCGCGAAGGTGTTCACGTCCTGGTGTAACGCCGCGGGCGGCATCAACGGCCGCAAGCTCGTCGCCGACGACGAGGACACCCAGATGCTGCAGGTCGTCCAGACGATGACCACGGCGTGCGGCAAGGACTTCGCGCTCGTCGGCAACTCCGAGGCGCTGGACGGCCTGGCGGTCAAGACCCGGGTGTCCTGCCTGCTGCCGGAGTTCCCGGCCCAGGTGGTCATGCCGCAGAACATCAACTCGTCCCTGCAGGTCTACCCGCAGGCCGATGGGCATTCGTACGGCCCGTTCGCGGGTTACTACAGCTGGCTGGTGAAGCAGGCGTACCCGGATTCGGTGAATCACGTTGGCATCCTGTACGGCGAGTCGCCGATCACCGATGCGCTCGTGACGACGCAAGCGGAGACCCTCACCGGCGTGGGCGGCGGGAAGATGGCCTACAGCGGCCCGTTCCCGATCACCGGGGTCACGGACTGGACGCCCTACGCCGAGGCCATCAAGAGCAAGGGCCTCAAGGGGCTGATCTTCTACGGCGAAACCGCCTGGCTGGCCTCGCTGGAGCAAGTGCTCACCAACATGAACTACAAGCTGGACTGGATCGACGCCAACAGCAACGCGTACGGCGCCCCGTTCATCCAGCTGGCCGGCCGGTCCCTCTCCTACCAGCACAACTACGCCGCCGAGGGCGGGTACTACCCGCTGGAGAAGGCCGGCGCCAACCCCGCGACCCGGCAGCTCGTCAGCTTGTTCGCCCAATACGCACCGGGGCAGTCGGTGACGCAGCAGGCGCTGCAGGGATTCACGGCCTGGCTGCTGTTCGCGAAGTCGGCCGCCTCGTGCGGGAACGACCTCACCCGCAAGTGCGTCTACGACGCGGCCCTCAAGCAGACGGCGTGGACCGGGGGCGGCCTGCAGGCCCCGGTCAACCTGTCGGCGCCGGATTCCCCGCCGAGCTGCTTCAACGTGGAGCAGGCGACCCCGGGCGGATGGGTACCGGCCTCGTTCGGCGCCAACGACGGTCCCTATCGCTGCGGGGCGCCGGCGTTCAAGCTCCCCGCGAGCACCTTGCCCCCGGCCGTCACCTTGTCCAGCGTGGGCAAGAGCCTGAGCGACCTCAAGTAACGGAGTAGTTCCTGCCATGGGGCAGTTCCTCGCCTTCGGGATCGTCGGCCTGAGCACCGCCGCGATATACGCGGTCGTGGGCAGCGGGCTGGTGCTGACCTACACCACCACCGGCGTGTTCAACTTTGCGCACGGCGCGGCGGGCATGATGGCGGCGTTCACCNNTCACCATCGGCTGGGGGTGGCCGGTCCCGGTCGCCCTCGCCGTGGTGCTGTTCGTGCTCGCCCCGGCCTTCGGCCTGTTCGTCGAACGGGTGGTGATGCGGCCCGTCCAGGGTCTGGGCGAGGCCGAGCGGCTGGTGATGACGATCGCCCTGCTGAGCGGCCTGATCGCCGCCGCCCGGTGGATCTGGAATCCCAACGTCCCCCGGTCGCTGCCCACGTTCTTCGCCAATTCGGCGCCGCTGCACATCGGCTCGGCCACGATCACCTGGCATCAGGCCATCACGATGATGGTCGCGGTGGCGGTCGCGGTGAGCCTGCGCCTGCTGCTGCACCGGACCCGGGCCGGCGCGGAGATGCGGGCGACCGTCGACGACCGGGCCCTGGCCGGGCTGACCGGGGCCGATCCGCTGCGGGCGAACCGGGTCGCCTGGATCCTGGGCATCCAGCTCGCGGCGGTCGGCGGCATCCTCATCGCGCCGGAGCTGACGCTGGATGCCACCCAGCTCTCGCTGCTGATCGTCAGCGCCTACACCGCGGCCATCTTCGGACGGCTGCGGAGCGTGCCGATGACCTTCGCCGGGGCGGTCGTGGTCGGCTGCATGGAGAGCTACCTGACCGGCTACCTGCCGGACAACTCCCTCCTGACCGGGCTGCGGCTGGCCGCTCCGGCCCTCATGCTGTTCGTGGCGCTGCTGGTGTTCCCGCACGGGCGGCTGCACGGCCGGAACATCCGGCTGCGCCCCGTTCCGGTGCCGACGATACGCGGGACGGCCATCTTCGCCGTGGCGATCGTCGTGTTCGGCGTCGTGCTGGGGACGGTGCTCAGCCAGTCCGACCTCATCACCTACGGGGCGATCTTCTCCCTCGGCATCGTCGCGCTGTCGTTCGTGCCGCTCGCCGGGTACGCGGGCCAGGTCTCGCTGTGCCAGCTGAGCATGGCGGGGATCGGCGCGATCACGTGGGCGCACCTCGGTGCGCACGGGCAACTGTGGGCGCTCGCCGCCGCGATCGCGATCCCCGGAGCGGTCGGCGGGCTGATCGCGCTGCCCGCGCTGCGGCTGTCCGGGATCTACCTGGCGCTGGGGACCGCCGCCTTCGCGGTCATCCTCGATGACTGGATCTTCACCCTGCCGTCGTTCCGTATCCTCGGCGTGCGGATCTCGCTGTTCGACCAGGGCTCGGTGCAGGCCGTCGGGCCCCGGCTGTTCGGCTTCCAGCTCAGAACCGGGACGGAGCTGATGGTGGCCTCCGCCGTCGCCCTCGCCCTCGCGTCGGTGTCGGTGGCCTGGCTGCGCCGCCGCAGGTTCGGCCGGCAGCTGATCGCCCTGCGGGACAGCGAGGCCGCGTACGCGATGCTCGGCGGCAACCTGCTCGTGGCCCGGGTGATGGTGTTCGCCCTGGCGGCGGGCATCGCCGGGCTCGGCGGGGCGCTGTACGCCATGCAGCAGCAATCGGTCACGGCGCAGCAGTTCAGCTTCGTGACCGGGCTGCCGCTCTTCCTGATCGCGGTGGTCGGCGGTCTCGCCTACGTCGGTGACGGGCTGTTCACCGGGACGCTGCTCGACGGGCCGCTGAACGCGATGGTCGCCATCGCCCCGTGGTCGGCGAACCTGGCCGCGATCCTGCCCGCACTGGCCGGGATCGGGCTCGGCCGCAACCCCGACGGCCTCACGCCGGCCGTGCGCCGCGACTGGGAGCCGGTCGCCCGGCACCGGATCGCCCTGGCCGTCTCGGGCGTCGCGGTCACGCTGCTGTGGGTGCTGCGGCTGATGCACGTGATCAACGGATGGGTGCTCTTCGGCGGGGCGCTGGCTGTGCTGCTGGCGCTGCGCGGCTACCCGGCGCTGCGGCCTGCCGCCACGGGTGAGCCGGAAATTCCGGTCGAGTGGTGGGGCCTGCGCCGTGACTGGCGGCCGGCGGACGAGGAGGTGCTGGCCCGTGGTATCGCTCGAGGCTAGCGGGGTGACCGTGGCCTTCGGCGGCAACCGGGCCCTGGACGGTGTGGGCATCACCGCGCGCCAGGGGCACGTCACCGGGCTGATCGGGCCCAACGGGGCGGGCAAGAGCACCTTGTTCGACGTTATCTGCGGGCTGCGCAGGCCCTCGTCCGGGCGGGTACTGCTGGACGGCCACGACGTGACCCGGCTGGGGCCCGCGCGCCGGGCCCGGCACGGGCTGGCCCGGACCTTTCAGCGGCTGGAGCTCTTCGGCCGGCTGAGTGTCCGGGACAACCTGCTCGTCGCCGCGGAATTGGGGCCGGAGCGGCGGCGGGCCGCCGGTGCCGTCACGGAGATCCTCACCCGGCTCGGCCTGACCGAGATGGCGGACAGTCCCGCCGACACGCTTTCGACGGGGGCCGGCCGCCTGGTGGAAGTCGGCCGGGCGCTGGCCGTCCGGCCGAGGTTTCTTCTCCTCGACGAGCCTGCGGCCGGCCAGGACGGCGCGGAGACGGAGCGCTTCGCGGCCCTGCTGCGCTCGCTGGCGGACGAGGGTACCGCCGTCCTCCTCGTCGAGCACGACATGACGCTGGTGATGAGCGTGTGTGACCAGGTGCACGTGCTCGATCTGGGGAAGATCATCGCCGTCGGGCCACCGGCGGAGGTCCGGTGCGACGACGCGGTCCTGGCCGCTTACCTGGGGGACCTGTGAACGCCCTGCTGGAACTGCGCGGCGTGCACACCGCCTACGGCGAGCTGTCCGTGCTGCACGGCGTGGACGTGCGCGTGGCCCCGGGCGAGGTGGTGGCCCTGCTCGGCCCGAACGGCGCGGGCAAGACGACCACGCTGCGGGTCGCCGCGGGGGTCCATCCGGTGCGGTCCGGGCAACTGCTGCTCGGCGGCCGGGACATGACCGGGGCCACCCCCCGCGATCTGGCCCGCGCCGGCGTCTGCCTGATCCCCGAGGGACGCGGCGTGTTCCCCAACTTGTCGGTCCGCGACAACCTCACGATGATGACCTTCACCGGCCACTCCCGCAAACAGATCGAGGAGATCGCGTTCACCCGGTTTCCCATCCTGGCCGAGCGTGCCTCGCAAGCGGCGGGAACCCTGTCCGGCGGGGAGCAGCAGATGCTCGCCCTCGCCCGCGGTCTGGCCACCGACCCCGCCGTGCTGCTGCTGGACGAGCTTTCCATGGGGCTGGCCCCGCTGATCGTCACCCGGCTGTACGAGCAGGTGGCCGAGATCGCCCGGCAGGGCGTGGCCGTGCTGCTCGTCGAGCAGTTCGCGGCCGCCGCCCTCGGCATCGCCGACCACGCGGCGGTGCTGGTGCGCGGCCGGGTGGAACGGCAGGGCCTCCCCGATGGCGTACTGCGCGCTGAATTGTCCGCCCTATACCTGGGGAGTTCCTCATGACCTCGACCGAGACCCGCGCGGACCGTTTCGTCCGCGAGCTAGCCGATCTGAAGGTGGCTGATCCGGCCACCGGGCATCCGCGGCTGTGGCAGCGCCTCGGCGTGACGCTGATGGTGCTCGGGGTGGTGCTCGGCGTGACGGCCTACCTGGTCTCGCACCGCACCACCAGCCCGCTGGTGCAGGGGGACGCCATCACGATCGGCCTGGGCGCGATCACGCTGGGTGTGATCGGCTCGGCGCTCTTCATCCGCTACTCGCTGACCGGCTTCCTGCGCTTCTGGATGGCCCGCCAGTCCTACGAGCTCTCCATGCTCGCCGAGCGCATGGCCGGCCGGGAGATCTACGAGCTCCCCGGTCCCGATCCCGCGCCCGCCGCCGGCCGCCCCCCCATGGTGGCGAGCACCCCGGCGAGCACTGCGGCCGGCACTGGGGCGGGAAGCGCGGCCGCACCGTCACGGAACTCCGACGGGGGCGCCGCGCATGCGTGAGCCGCCCGCCGTGCGGAACGGGAGGCCCGCGCGTGCAGCGTGACGTGTTCACCGCGGATCACGAGGGCTTTCCGGCTGGTGGTCCGCGAGTTCGTCGAGCGCGAGGTCGTCCCGCTGTACGCCGAGTGGGAGCAGGCGGGCGAGCTGCCGCGGAAGTTCTTCCGGCAGCTGGGCGCCCTCGGGGTCATGGGCATGGCCGTGCCCGAGGAGTACGGCGGGGCCGGGGACAGCGACTACCGGTACAACGTGGTGCTGCAGAAGGAGGCGGCGCGCGCCCAGGTGACGCTGGGCACCCTGCGCACGCAGCTTGAGGTCATCCTGCCGTACTTCCTCGGCTACATCACCGAGTTCCCCATCGCCCGGCTGTACGCCGACGCCCGGGTGACCCGCATCTACGGCGGCACCAGCGAGGTCATGAAGCTGATCATCAGCAAGTCGCTGGGCCTGTGAGCATCCCGGAACAGACCTTCAATTCTCCTTAACGGACCTACGAGGACCCGGAACCGGCTGCGGGCCCGCACGAAAGAAAGGGACCACGGTGCGCATTCAGGGGCTGTCCGTGCTCGTCACCGGCGGAGCCTCCGGCCTCGGCCTCGCGAACCCCTATTTGAACGGCGAAACGATCCGGCTGGACGGCGCCATCCGGCTGGCGCCGCGTTGAGCGCCGGGATGCGCCTCGGGTTCGTCGGGGCCGGGCGGATGGGCCGCCCGATGGTGCACCGGCTGGTCGCGGCCGGCTACCGCGTCCAGGCGCTGGGCCGGTCCTTCCCGGCCCGCGAGGCGCTGACCACCGACGGCGCGCGCGCCGTCCCCTCGGCCGCCGCGGCCGGTGCCGGTGCCGACGTCGTGCTGATCTGCGTCTACACCGACCAGCAGGTCCGGGACGTCTGCCTGGACAGCGAGCTGCTGGCCGGGATGCCCCGAGGGTCTGTCCTGGTCGTGCACACCACCTGCAGCCCGCACACGATCGAGGCCGTCGCCGCCCGCGCCGCGCCGCACGGGATCGACGTCGTCGACGCCCCCGTCAGCGGGGGCCCGCACGACATCGCGGCCGCCCGGCTGACCCTGTTCGCGGGCGGAGCCGGCGACGCCCTGGCGCGCGTCCAGCCGGTGCTCCAGGCCTACGGTGACCCGATCCTGCACGTCGGCCCGCTGGGCGCCGGGCAGCGGGTGAAGCTGGTCAACAACGCGCTGTTCGCCGCGCAGCTCGGGCTGCTCACCGACGCGGCCCGGCTCGGCACGCAGCTAGGGGTGGACGAGGCGGTTCTGCTCGGCGCTCTCTCGCACGGCAGCGCCGCGAGCCGCGCACTGGCCGGCGCCGTGCCGCGCGGCTCGGTCGGGCTGTTCATCGCGGCCGCCAGCGACTTCCTGGGCAAGGACGTGGCCGTCGTCCGCGACATCGCCGCCGAGATGGGCGCCGATCTCGGCGCCGTCGGCGACATGATCAACGGGATCGACGCGGGCTGACTCCCGGGGCTGCCTCGCCACGGGACACGGTCCCGCTCATGACGCTGACGATGACTGGCGTGTTGAGGTTGAGATTGACACCTTCGCCCCGGGTGGCAGCAGATGCTGACAGGCCCCCGCCGCGGACAGGTATTGCGGCGAGTTGACGCTGGGGAGAGCGCCCTTGGGGGACGCTGCGCTTTGGCCGGGGCTGGGGAAGTTCGGCACGCCGTGGCTGCGCATGCACTGGGAGTACTTCAGCAGCAGGGGGAGCGCTTGATCCTGCCGTTGCTGCGCTTGCTGCAGTTTTTGCTCCAGCTGCGAGACAGACGGGCCGCCCGGCACCAGATGCCGGCAATCGCCATAAGCCGCCTGGGCCTGGGTGCTGTCAATGTCGACTGACCCCCCGGCACCCTTCAGTGACCCGTTGGGCGCCAGGGAGTAGCCCCCCGATGCATCGGGGTCGGGGAAGTTCGGCACGCCGTGGCTGCGCATGCACTGCGCGAGGGCCAGCACCTGCGCGTAGGTCGGCGAGCCGGCGGAGGACGAGCCGGCGGAGGACGAGATATGCACATGCACCATGCCGCACGCCGTGGCGAGCACGGCCACGGTGGCCACGGCCGTCAGGGCTGCGGCGCGCCTCAGGGCTGCCGCGCGCTTCGGGCCCCCGTGACCGCCGGTCTTGTCGTTCATTGCGACCTCCTCAAAAGCCCCGAAATGGGTCATGTGTCCAGTTGTACGGAAGGGGAGGTGACAGCACGGTGACCGGAAATGTCACCTGGCTGTCACCTCCGGCCTGCGATCCTGGGAAGCGGGCGCTGACCGCGCCGTCCTGTCGGTGGCCAGCTCCGGGCCGGTCATCCCGGCCGCCGAGGTCGACCGGCTGTTCCAGCCCTTCCAGCGGCTCGGCCCGCGCCCCGCCCGCCGCGATGGAGGCCACGGCCTTGGCCTGTCCATCGTCCGCGCCATCGCCGCCGCCCACGGCGCCACCATCGGGGCACGCGCCCGGCCCGGGGGCGGCCTCGCCGTGGACGTCACTTTCTCCTCCCCGCCACCCGACCCCCGCACTGCTCCGGGCATCCAGCCAGGGATCCGCGGGAAGCGCACAGGCCGGGTGCTGCCGCCGGCGCCGGCTCCGCCGCAGCGGCCCTCCGCCGCGACACCCGACGATCAGCCAGCACGACATCCAGGATGACGGCGGGTGCGCTCCGCTGCGCGCGCCCATGAGGCTCGGTCCGCCGCGTCATCCGGGCGTGGCGGAGTCGGGCAGGTCAGGTCCGCCAGCGGGGGACGCCGGGAGGACTTGGAGGACCGGGGACGCCGGGGGTGTCGGGGCTCGCCGTCATCCCGGACGATGCCCGGGGTCACGCCTACGTGCAGAACCATCCGTGCCCGCGGGCGCCCGGTGCGGGAACGGCCGGGTGGGTGTACGACGCGGTGAACGAGGTCTATTTCGACGACGCCGAGACCCTGCGGGTCCGGATCAACTGGTTCCGCGAGAACCTCTCCGGCCTGGCGGAGGCGGACCTGGTCGGTCAGTCGTGGTTCATCTCGGTACGCGAGGAAGTGCTGCTGCCGTAGCGGACGGTCATCCATGCCAAGGGCATGCCCTTCGTGGTACGTTCTGCGTCGCCCTGGCATCGGGGAAGTATCCTTGGCCGGTGTTCTCGCCCCGGGGCCCGTCTGTGCGTGAGCTGGCGATGCAGGCGCTGTCGTCGGTCGAGGGCGGCTACGACCTGCTGGCCCCGAAGTTCGACCACACGCCTTTTCGCACCCCCGATGGTGTGCTTGACGCGACCGCCGGCGCGCTGCGCCCGCTCGGCCCGTTCGGCCGGGGACTGGACGTGTGCTGCGGCACCGGCGCGGGCATGCGGGTCCTCAGATCCCTGTGCCAGGGACCGGTCATGGGCGTCGACTTCAGCACGGGCATGCTCGCGCAGGCGCGCCGTGCGCACCCCGGCGCCGGGTGGGTACGGGCCGACGTCCGGGCCCTGCCCTTCGCCGGGGCCTTCGATCTGGCGGTCAGCTTCGGAGCGCTCGGGCACTTCCTGCCCGCCGAACGGCCCGCGCTGTTCGCCGGCGTGTACCGCGCGCTGGGGCCCGGCGGGATTTTCGCCTTCCCGGTCGGCGCGCCGCAGCCCGTCACCTCCGGCTGGTACTGGGCACTGCTCGGGTTCGACCTGGCCATGCGGGTCCGCAATGCCGTGTGGCGTCCCCCGTTCGTCATGTACTACCGCACCTGCCCGCTGCACGCGGTCCGCAGCGACCTGACCGCACCCGGATTCACCGTGACGACAGTCCCCCTGACGGCTCTGGGCCGGCGCGAGGACGGCAGCCCTCGGTACCGGCTTGTCCTCGCGCGCAGACCCGGCACGCCCGGCTGATGCGCACGCCGGCGTGCGGCGTGGCATTTCCGCCGCGGCGGCCACAGCGAGCCATTGGCGGCGTGGGGCCGCGATCGATCAGGCCGACCGGGCCGCCGGCCGCCGGCTGGCGATGCCGATCGCCGTGCTCCAGCAGGACTGGGGTGCCGCCCTCGGCTTCGACGCGGCCGCCCTGTGGAGCGACTGGGCACCGGACCTGCGGCACGCCACGGTCAGCGGCGGCCACTTTATGGCCGAAGAAGCACCCGCCGAGATCGCCAGGGCACTCCGGGACCTCCTCGCCCGCTGATGCTCGGCCGCTGATGACCGAGGCCGGGGACCGGCACCGGGCCGGGCCGTGTTGGCTCCCGGGTATTCGTCCCCCGGGCCAGCCCAGCCTTTTCGGCGGCTGGTACGTCACCGACCTGAACATGAACGTCTGACGGCGCGGAGGTCCCCCGGCGTCCCCGCAACGCGTGGGTCGCGTGACGCTCATCACCGGTGCCAGCCAGGGACTCGGCTAAGACTGCTCTGACACCTCCATCATGTGCGCTGGCCGGTATCTGCCGCCGGGGCGGATTACTCTGATGGCGGGGTTAGCTCCAGGAGGTGGCCGTGGAACCGGCGACGATGGATCGCATCCAGCGGCTGATCGACGACGAGGTGACAGAGCGTTTCCCCGAGGACGTGGCGCCGCAGCTCGCACTGCTGCGATACGGTGACCACCCGGTGATCGAGCCCGGAGAACTGTATCTGCGGGTCATCCTCCGCCAGGACGGCGCAGCGCGGGACGTATGGATGCAAGAACACGGAGGACATATGCCGGACTTACTGAAGATGCCCGGTGCAGGCTCGGTGTACCTGTCGGTCCGGCACCCGTTTTCTCCTGGACCTGGACCGCGATAGCTGTTGGTTTCTCCTCGAAGCCCGCTGCCGCTGGAGGAGAGGTCGGCAAGTCCTCCGCCCCGGCCGTCGGTCGTGACGGCGGCATCTTCGGGCCGGGCGCTGCTCCGCGTTGGCCGGCGGGCGATGCTTTCACGAGCACACGGCGTAACGCTGGCCGGGACGCGGGGAACAGGCGGTCTAGGTGGTAGTCGATGACGGCCTGGGCTTGCCCGGCCGAGGACTGGCCGCCCAGGACGCTGGTGCCCAGGCCTGCGGACATGGCCAGGAGACTGAAGGCTTCCAGGTCCGGGTCCAGGTGGGCGGGCGTGTCGCCGGCGGCCTGGGCGGCCCGCAGTTGGGCGGCGACCACGTCGATCACCGCACCTGAGTTCCGGACCAGCGGGCTGAGCGCCAGCGCCGGGTCGGTCAGCGAGAGCGCGAAGTAGGCCGTGTAGACGAGGGTGAAGGTGCGCCGCTCGTCGTCGGCGGGCAGCCCCTCGGTCAGGATGGCGGCGATGACGTTGCGCGGGTGAACCGGGCTCTCCGTCTCCTTGAGCCGCTTGATTCGCGCTTTACCCCGCTCGGCGAACTGGACTGCCAGCTGCTGCATGGCGAAGAGCATGAGCTCTTCCTTGGTGCCGAAGTAGTACTGGACCAGCCGCAGGGACACCCCGGCCTCGGCCGCGACCTCGCGCATCCCGGTGGCGTGCAGTCCGCGCGTGGCGGCCGCTCGCAGCAGCGCGTCCGCGATCTGCCGCCGCCGCTCCTCATGATCGACGCGCTTCGGCACCAGCCCACCGTACCCTTCTCGTTCGCCGGGCTTCTTTATGATACCGTCGTATTACGAAGAAGGCGGGAAGACAGCCCGCTAGAGCGGCGGCCCGGCGGTAAGGAGGCCGAACATGCTGGCACCGAAGTGCGACGTGGGATCGTGGGTAAGCGAAGCGGCGCGGGAGAAGTTCATGGCGGCGTACGAGCGGGCCTTCGCGCTCTGGCCGCAGCCCTGCGAGGAGTTCGATATCGAGACGGCGACCGCGACCACGCGGGTGCACGCCTACCGGCCGCATCCCGGCGGAGAGCCGGTCGTGCTGCTCATGGGCGCGGGGTACAACGCCTCGGGCTGGTACCCGCACGTCGCCGCGCTCGCCACGCACCACCCGGTGTACGGGGTCGACATGCCCGGCGACCCCAACCCCAGCGTCGCGCGCGCCCCGCTCACGCCCCCGGCGTCCTGCGCAGCCTGGCTTGACGAGCTGCTCGGCCAGCTCGGCGACCGCCCGGCGCACCTGGTCGGCTTGTCCTACGGCGGCTGGGTCGCCATGAACCAGGCGATCCGCGCGCCCGGGCGGGTCGCCTCCATCACGCTGCTCGACCCCGCCGGGCTCACCAGGCTCGACGCCCGCTTCTGGTGGTGGCTTACCATCAGCGGCCTGGCCAGCCTGACCCCGATGCCGCTGCGCCGCCGCCTCGCCCGGTGGCTGGACAGCCCGGTCATGCTGGAGCGAGAGCTGATGACGCTCATGTGGGCAGGCAGCCGCGGCTACCGGATGGAGCCGAAGTTCCCCGGCATCCTCACCGACGACGAGCTCCGCGCGATCGGCGTGCCGGTCCTGCTGATCACCGGCGCGCGCAGCGCCTTGCTCACCCCGGCGGAGGCCCACGCCCGGGGTAGCCTCATGCCGCACGCGGAGGTCGCCATCGTCCCCGGCAGCCACGGCGGCTTCCACCGGATCGACGAGCTGAACGACCGGATCGCCGCCTTCATCGAAGCCCAGGCCACCGGCGAGCAGACTGCTCAACCGGCACGGCCACCGGCAACTAAACGTTAGGACCGGCATCTTCACCGGACCCTGCAACGCAGCTGCGAAAGCGCGAAAGCCCCAGGCTTCACCGCCACCGACCTCACCGGCAACGGTGCGGGTCAGACGGTCACGGAGGGCGCCGAGGTCATCGTGCGCCTCGCGACCATCGGCCAGAACGGCCCACCGGCACCTTTCAGGAGAACGCGGCCGAGCTCGCCTGGTAAGACCGCAAGACCGCTGCGCACGGGGGAGGGGCGGGGGATGTCAGCCCGCACCGGTGCCGATCGCGGCCAGCAGGGCCAGGAGCAGAGTGGTGGCGGCGAACAGGCCATGGCCGGCGACGAGCAGGGCGCGCACCCAGCCGCGGGCCGGCGTTGCGGCCGTCCCCGCCCTGGCGGGGACACCGCTGGCGGCCGGGCCGTCGGGAACTGGGCGGCCGGGGAGCCCGAGCGTCGCCACGGCGAGGCCGAGTCCGGCCACCGGCAGGAGCAGCCCGACCGCGGCCCAGGCCAGGGGCGCCCAGTCCGCGATCAGATAGATCACCCACACCAGCAGCCCGGTGGTGGCCAGCCCGAAGTGCCCCAGGAGCACAACCGGCGGCGTGCCTGCCCGCGGCGTGCGCGGCCGGCGGCGGCGGATACCGCTGCGGATGATCCAGGAGACCAGCAGGTAGGCGCCGCTGCCCGCGGTGATCAGCCAGGCCCCCAGCGCGGCCAGGCGCAGGGCCAGGTCGCTGCCCGTGCCCGCACGCACCGGCGTCCCGCCGGCCGGCTGAGACGCCTGCGGCGGTGAACCGGGTGCGGGCTGGGGCCCGGTGATCAGGTAGGCCAGGCGAGGGGCGGCCTCGGCCGTCAGTCTCCGCCACGCAGGCTTCTTCGATCTGCCCCCCACGACCATGTTGATGGCGCTGGCGGCCGCCTCGTTAATCTGCGCCTTGCTGAGCCCCTGGCATGCGGCTGGCACCCGCGTCACCGTGATGCGATGGTCAATCGCGTACACCCCATAATCGGCGCAGCCTTGCACGGTGACCTGGCGCGGACCGACCGGCCGGGCGCCGCATCCGGCGGCGAGCAGGCCAACGAACAGGCCTCCCGCGACGGCGGCGATCCTGAGGGTGACGTCCGTGGCTCATCCCGCCTTGAGTGTCAGTCGGCCCAGTCGGCCGGGCCCAGTCGACCGGGGCGGAGAGGCCGAACGGCAGGCCGGGCACCGGCAGCTAATTTACCGGACCCGCTCCGCCGGTCTCGATGAAGATCCTGCCGGTCACCCTGGGCGCGGCGATGCTCCGGTTCTGCGAGCATCCCGAGATTCCCGCGCTGCTGCGCGCTCAGCCGGAGCTCGTTCATCTGCATCGGCCGGACGGCGAGGCACAACGCCGAGATCGACGGGCATCAGGTGAAAGAGGGGGAGCGGGTCATCACCACCACCGCACACCAGCTTCTGCCTCGCCATCGGGCAGGGGATACTCGGAGTTCGTCGTTGATGCGGCGTGCGGTTAAGCCGGAGATCTCCCCGAGCAGCTGGAGCACGAGGGCCAGCGGCGGCCAGGCGGAGCGGCCCCGGCGGGTCACGGCGAAGGGCCGCTGCGTTACGTCCGGCTGGCCGAGCGGACGCAGCACCACGCCACGGCGCACCGGGCGCCCGGCGGGCAGCAGCCCGACGCCCAGACCGGCCAGAATCATGTCCTGCACCAGTTCGAGGCTGTCCACGCGGTGCGTGATCCGCGGCTGGAAGCCGGCCAGCGAGGCCACCGTGCGGATCACCTCCTCATCGCCGCTGTTCCGTGAATTGACGATCCAGTCATGATCGGCGAACCGGCGGAAGACCTCGAGCGCAGTCCCCGCCACGCGGCCCTGGGCGGTCGGCGTGCCCAGACCCCACTGCCTCGGACCCAGAGGCTGGGTGACCACGCTGCGGTCGAACCGAGCCGGGGCGAGGTTGTAGTCGTAGGTGAGGGCCAGGTCGACCGCGTCGTCGGCAAGCAGGCCGAGCGCCTCATCTGGTTCGTGCTCATGGATGCCAAGCAGTACGGCGGGATGCCGTTCGGCCAGGAGCCGGACGACTGGCAGTACGGACTCGCGCACGGCGGTAGCGAACGCCGCCACCCGCACCGTCCCGGCCGGCGTCGCCGTCGGGTCTAGGTCCAGTCGGGCGGCCTCGAGGGCAGCCAGGATCGTGACCGCGTGCCCCGCCAGCCGCTGCCCGGCCGGGGTCAGCCGCACCCGCCGCCCGTGCGGCTCTGTCAGCGGGGTGCCCGCCTCCTGGGCCAGGACTGCGATCTGCTGCGAAACGGTGGAGGTGGTGACGTGCATGCTCTCGCCGACCTCTCGCATGGAACCGAGGCGGGATAGCTCAAGCAGCAGTTCGAGACGGCGCGGGTCCATTCCCGGATCATTCATGATTGATGAACGGTGTGTCCATCAAATTCACGTGGACACGGACGATCCCGGGGACGTGTACTGGCGATCATGGTCAGCATCACGGCGGCGCCCCGCACCTCAGCCCGTTCCGGCACCTTGATGGCGCTGGGCTCGATGAGCTGCGTCCAGCTCGGCTTGGCGCTGTCCGTTCACCTCTTCGGTGAAGTCGGCCCGCTGGGCGCCGCCTGGCTCCGGCTGGCTTGGGCGGCCGTGATCCTGCTGGCCGCCGTCCGGCCCCGGCCTTGGCGCTTCCGCCGCTCGGTGCTGCTGGCCACGGTCGCCCTCGGCATCGCGACCGCCGGGGTGACCATGCTGTTCATGGTGGCCGTGGCCCGTCTGCCACTCGGTACGGCCAGCGCCCTTGAGTTCCTCGGCCCGCTCGGCGTGGCCGTCGCCCGCGGCGGCGGCCGCCGCGCGCTGCTCTGGCCAGGCTTCGCCGCGGTCGGCGTGCTGCTGCTGACCCACCCGTGGCAGGGCAGTCTCAATCTGGTGGGCATCGCCTCCGCGCTGGGCGCGGCGATCTGCTGGGCCGCCTACATCATGCTCACCCAGGCGGTCGGGGACGAGGTGGCAGGCCTGCAAGGCCTGGCCGTGTCCATCACGGTTGCGGCGCTGGCGGCGACTTTGGTGTCCGGGCCGGCCGTCATCGGAGACCTGACGCCGCATCTGCTCCTGGCGGGTTTCTGCTTGGCCTTGGTGCTGCCGGTCATCCCGTTCAGCCTGGAAATGTACGCCCTGCGCCGGATGACGACCTCGGCCTTTGGCACCCTGATGTGCCTGGAGCCGGCTATCGCCCTAGTCGCCGGGCTGGCACTGCTCGGCCAGGTGCCCCGGGTCTGGTCGCTGGCCGGTGTCGCCTTCGTCATCGCCGCCGGCCTCGGCGCCGAGCGGTCCGGCGCGCGCACCGTGCCCAGGGCCGTCCCCAGAGTTCTCGCTGGTCCAGCAGTGCTAGAAAGCGGTGAGATCCGGCACGAGCCGGCCGCGCACTCCGCCCTCGGCTAGCGGTCCGCTAGCCCCCGCCAATCCACCCCCCGCCGGTCCACCGGGCTGCGGATCCGTCGCCCGGAAGTCCGCCGCCCGTGACTGGGCCGACCCGGGGGCCAGCGGGCCGCCCCGGAGCCAGCGGGCCGCCCCGGAGCCATCAGGCCGCCCCGGGGCCAGCGGGTACGGGTCCACCGCCCCGTAAATCCGCACGGAACGCCCCTCGGGATTCCTTGAACCGCGCCGAAATTCATGTCAGGCTACTGACACGAAAGTAAGCGCTCGCCCGGGACCGTGTGCGTCCCAGGAAGGGGCCGGCCGTGACCGCCACCCAAACCAGCGACGTGTACTACGACCCTTACAACGTCAACATGAATGCCGACCCGTACCCGGTCTACCGCCGCCTGCGCGAAGAGGCACCGCTGTACTACAACGAGCCGCACGACTTCTACGCGCTCAGCCGGTTCGATGACGTCGACCACGTGCTGGCCGACCCGAAGACCTACATCTCGGGGCGGGGCGGCATCCTCGAGATGATCAAGGCGAACATCGAGTTCCCGCCCGGCGTGCTCATCTTCGAGGACCAGCCGACGCACACCACCCACCGCAAACTGCTGTCCGGGGTGTTCACGCCGCGGAAGGTGACGGCGCTGGAGCCCAAGATCCGCGAGTTCTGCGCCCGCTGCCTGGACCCCCTGGTCGGCGCCGGGCGGTTCGACTTCATCGCCGACATCGGCGCGCTGGTGCCGATGTGGACGATCGGCATGCTGTTCGGCATCCCGGAGCAGGACCAGGTGTTCATCAGGGACCGCGGCAACGAGAGCCTCCGCACCGAGGCCGGGAAGCCCATGGAGGCCAAGATCGACACCGGCGAGGCCTTCGCCGCCTACCTCGACTGGCGCGCCGATCACCCGTCCGACGACATCATGACCGACCTGTTCCAGGCCGAGTTCGACGACGAGACCGGGACGCGGCGGCGGCTGACCCGCGAGGAGATCCTCACCTACATGGCCGTGGTGGTGGGCGCGGGCAACGAGACCACCAACCGCCTGATCGGCTGGGCCGGGAAGGTGCTGGCCGACCACCCGGATCAGCGGGCCGAGCTGGCCGCCGACCCCGCCCTCATCCCCGGCGCCGTCGAGGAGCTGCTGCGTTACGAGCCACCGGGGACGCACATCGCGCGGTACGTGACGCGGGACGTCGAATGGCACGGAGGAGTGGTGCCCGCGGGCAGCGCCCTGCTCCTGCTCGTCGCGTCGGCGAACCGCGACGACCGGCGCTATCCCGACGGAGACCGCTTCGACATCCACCGCGAGTTCAGGCTGGGCCTCACGTTCGGCCGTGGCATCCATTACTGCCTCGGCGCCGCCCTGGCCCGGCTGGAGGGCCAGATCGCCCTGGAGGAGATCCTGAAGCGCTTCCCCGAGTGGGAGGTCGACACCAGCGCCGCCAAGCTCTCCCCGACGTCCACGGTCCGCGGCTGGGAATCGCTTCCCGTGCGTATCCCCTGACGAATCCCTCCCGTCCCTGACGAATCCCTCCCNNACCGGGGCGGCCCGCGGCCAGGGCCGCAGCCACGCGGTGCGGCTGGCGCAGGAGGGCGCGGACATCATCGCGGTGGACGTCTGCCAGCAGATCCGCGGCGTTCCCTTCCCGATGTCGACACCGGACGACCTCAAGAAGACCGTCCGCCTGGTCGAGGAGCAGGACCGGCGGATCGTCGCGGCCCAGGCCGACGTGCGCGACTACGCGGCGCTCAAGGCCGCGGTGGACGACGGGGTGGCGCAGCTGGGCCGGCTGGACATCGTGGTGGCCAACGCCGGCATCGGCAACGGCGGCAAGCCCCTGGCCGAGACCGATGAGCAAACCTGGCAGGACATGATCGACGTCAACCTGACCGGGGTCTGGCTGACCACCAAGGCGGCGATCCCGCACATGATCGCGGGCGGCCGGGGTGGGTCGATCGTGCTGACCAGTTCGGTGGGCGGGCTGAAGGCCCACCCGAACGTCGGCAACTACGTCGCCGCCAAGCACGGCGTGGTCGGGATCATGCGCACGCTGGCGCTGGAACTGGCGCAGCACCGTATCCGGGTCAACTCCGTCCACCCCACGCAGGTCAACACGCCGATGGTGATGAACGAGTCCACCTTCCGCATGTTCCGGCCCGACCTGGAGAACCCGACCCGGGACGACTTCGCGCCGATCTCGCAGATGATCAACGTGCTGCCGGTGCCCTGGGTGGAGCCGGAGGACATCAGCAACGCGGTGCTGTTCCTGAGCTCGGAGGAGGGCCGCTACATCACCGGCGTGCCGCTCCCGATCGACGCAGGCGCCCTGATCAAGTAGCCCGGCCGCCCGAGTTCGCCCGGCGCCTGGGATCCGTCAGGTCTGCCGCGTGCGCGATGGCGCCATCGGCTCGCTATAACGTGCGCGATGGCGCATCTGGGCACGTGGGCGTTACACGTAGGCGCCATTACGTGCACTGGGATGCACGCGATGGCGCCTTTGCGTACAAACGGCCTCCGGCTGGGACCGGGCCTCCGGCCGGCTACCCCGGAGGGCGGGCCTGGTCGATGAGGTCCAGCAGCCGGTCGGGCGTCAGCGGCTGGGTGGTGATTCTGGCCCCGAACGGCGCGAGGGCGTCGCGCACCGCGTTGATCAGGGCGGCGGGGGAGGCGATGGCGCCGCCCTCGCCCATGCCCTTGTAGCCGCCCGGGGTCGGGCCCGGGGTCACGATGTGGCCGTACTCCAGGTCCGGGACCTCGGCCGCGGTCGGGAGCTGGTAATCGAGGAACGTCGTGGTCAGCGGGTTCCCGTCGGGATCGTAGATCATGTGCTCGTAGAAGACCCCGCCGATGCCCTGGACGACGCCGCCGGCGATCTGGCCCTCGACGACCATGGGATTGATCATGTTGCCGCAGTCCTCGCTGACCACGTAACGCAGGATCCGCACGACGCCGGTGGCCGGGTCCACCTCGACGGTGCAGGCGTGCGCGGCGTTCGAGAACTGCAGCATCGGCGCCTGGAAGCGCTCGGACACCTCCAGCCCGGCGGGCGTGCCCGGCGGCAGGGAAGCCGGGTTGAGGTAGGCGGCGGCGGCCACGTCCCGCAACGGCAGGCCGGCGTCCGGGTCACCGGCGACCGAGATCCTGCTGTCGCTCATCGTCAGGTCGGCCGGGCTCGCCTCCAGCATCGAGGCGGCGATGGCCAGGACCCGTTCCCGCATGCTGACGGCGGCCTGCTGGGCGGCGCCGCTGGCGATCGATGCGCTCCGGCTGCCCGAGGTGCCCGGCCCGTAGGGGGTGGCGGCGCTGTCGCCCTGGATGAGGTGCACGTCGTCGAGGGCGGCCCCGAGATGATCGGCGACGACCTGGACGATGGTGGTCTCCAGGCTCTGGCCGTGGCTGCCGGTGCCCATCAGCACGTTCACGGTGCCGCTCGGCTCGATGCGGATGGTGGCGGCCTCGGTGGCCAGAATGCCGGGCGCCCCCAGCGGCTCGATGTAGGCGGACATCCCGATGCCGACCAGCCGGCCTTCCGCGCGGGCCCGCTGCTGGAACGCGCGGAACTCCTCGTAGCCGATCAGCGCCGCGGCCTGCTCGAGCGTCTGCGCCGGGCTCACCGCCTCGTACGTCAGGCCGATGGCCGTGGTGAACGGCAGGTCGCCGGGCTGGATCACGTTGCGCCGGCGCAGTTCCAGTGGGTCGACGCCGAACTGGGCGGCGGCCACGTCCATCATCTGCTCGCGCGCGGTCGTCTCCTTCATCCACGGCCCGCGGTACGCGCAGCGGCTGCAGGTGTTGGTGAAGTAGGCCTGGCCGGTGCCGGCGTACGCGCGGAGGCGGTAGGGGCCGGGGAACATGACCATCGCGGCCAGCAGCATCGATCCGTTGCCGGCCGCCGGGAACGCGCCGACGTTCTCCACGTGATGAGTGCGCGCGGCGAGCAGGATGCCGTCGGCGTCGAACGCGAACTCCACGCGCATGCTCTGGTCGCGGGCGTGGCCGCCGGCGACCAGGTTCTCGTTGCGGTCCTCGATCCACTTGACCGGCCGGCCGAGCCTGCGCGCGGCCGCGACCACCGCGATCTCGTCGTTGAGCGGGAACACCTTCTGCCCGAAACTGCCCCCGACGTCGCCCATGACCACCCGGATCCGGTCCTCCGGCACGTCGAAGAACCGGGAGAAGAACAGCCGTACCTCGTGCACGCCCTGGCCGGAGATGACCAGTTCGAGCCGGTCGCTCCAGCGGTCCCAGGAGGCGACCAGGCCCCGCGTCTCCATCGGGACCGGCAGGTAGCGATGCTGCTCGAACGTCTCGGTGACGACGTGCGCGGCGGACGCGAACACCTCGCCGACATCGGGGCGCGGCATCTCCGGGACCTGGTCCGCCACGTTCGTGCCGAGCTCGGGATGCACCAGCGGGGCGCCGTCGGCGGCGGCGCCGTCCGGGTCCACCACCGGCGGCAGCGCGTCGATGTCGGCCACCACCAGGTCGGCTCCGTCCTCGGCCAGGTACCGGGACTCGGCCACGACGAGGGCGACAATATCTCCCACGAAACGGACGTCAGCATCGGCCAGCAGGCGGTGCGGAGGCTGCCCGGCCGGCCCCATCATGGTCTTCCAGAACGGGCGGCCCGGCTCGTTCAGGTCGGCGGCCGTGAAGACGGCGACGACCCCGGGCAGCTCGCGGGCGGCGCTGGTGCCGATGCCGCGGATCGTGCCCCGGGCGACCGGGCTGCGGACGAAGGCCGCGTGCAGCATGCCGGGCAGCGTGACGTCGTCGACGTACCGGCCGTGGCCGCTGAGCAGCCGCGGGTCCTCCCGCCGCCGGACCGACTGGCCCACCCAGCGCGCGGCGGTGCC
>PLRW01000208.1:3021-6295 GCA_003164955.1 Actinomycetota bacterium | reverse complement strand
GCCGTTCTCGGTGGGATAGGTGCACGGGTGCATGGTCAGCTGGCCGGCGTGCGCCCCCTGCGAGACCGAGACCGTTTCCGGGCTGGACGAGACTCGCAGGTAGGTGAGTCCCGTTAATAGGACGATGGTCACCAGCAGGGCAGCGATTCGTGCCCAGGTGAATGACCGGGATGCGGGGGATCTGCTGACCGGGTCTTTCTTCGTGGAGTCCATGGCGCCGATGCTAAGCTCCGGCGGCCCGCGCCCGCATCGTCAGCAGGCCGGACTCGTGGTCCTGCCCGCCGACGATGCCCCCTCCTACTCAGGGAGGAGGCGAGCCCGCGGCGCGGCGGGCTACGTTCATTCCATGGACCGCCTGGGATCGCTGGCCCGCAGGTACGCGCCCGAGATACTGAGCGTCATACTCGCGGTCGAAAGCGCGGTTGAGGTCACGCTCAGGCGCCACGCACCGCACCAGCCGTACCCGGGGTGGTTCGCTGCGCCGGCGATCGCGCTGGTGATCGTGCCTCTCCTCGGCCGCCGTCGCTTCCCGTTCTGTGCACCCGCTGCGGTCTGGCTGCTGGCCGCGGCGGTCTCCTTCGTCGACGGGCAGCTTGTCGTGACCCCGGTCAGCGTGTTCCTTGCCGGGATGATCGCCTCGCATCTGCTCGGGAACCTCAGCGACGGCCGTCAGGCACGGTTCGGCCTGGCCATCGTGCTGTGCGGCGCAGTGATCGTGGTCGACAACCAGCCCGGCCACACCGGCGGCGAATTCATCTTCATCCCGGTTCTGTTCGCGGTCGCCTGGGGCGCGGGTCTGGCCCTGCGGGAACGCGCCGGGCACGCCGAGGCAGCGGAACGGCGGGCGACCCGCGCCGAGGACGGGCGCGAGGCCGCCGCACGAGCGGCGGCGGCAGAGGAACGGGCCCGGATAGCACGCGAACTTCACGACACCATCGCCCACGCCGTCAGCGTCATGGTCCTGCAGGCCGGCGCCGTACGGCACAAGCTCCCAGAAGCGCACCAGGAGCACAAGAACGCCCTGCGGGACGTCGAGCAAGCCGGCCGCACGGCACTGACGGACATGCGTGCCCTGCTGGACGCCATGCGTGAGGACGGCGAAGGCGTCGAACTGGCGCCGCAGCCAGGCCTCGACCGCCTCAGCAGGCTGCTGGAAGAGATCAGGCGCGCCGGACTACCCGTCCGGCTCCGTATCGCCGGTGATCGCTTCCCGCTGCCTGGCGGTGTCGACATCTCCGCCTACCGGATCGTTCAGGAAGGCCTCACCAACGCGCTCAGGCACGCCAATGCCACCGAAGCGGTGGTATCGCTTCAGTACGCCCCCGACCAGCTGAGCATCGAAGTACGCGACAACGGCCAGGGTGCCGCGCCCGGCAACGGTCACGGGCATGGACTCATCGGGATCCGCGAGCGTGTCAGGCTCTATGACGGCGAGATGACCACTAGCACACCCGCCGGCGGGGGCTTCCTCCTCATGACATGCCTACCGCTCACCCGGCATCTGCGGTGAGCATCCGCGTCCTCGTCGCCGACGACCATTCAATGGTCCGCGCGGGCTTCCGGATGCTGCTCACCGGCGAGCAGGACATCGAAGTCGTGGCGGAAGCGAGCAACGGGCTCGAAGCCGTCGACAAGACCAAGCGACTGAACCCGGCAGTCGTCCTGATGGACATCCGGATGCCCGAGATCGACGGAATCGAGGCGACCAGGCGCATCCTCGCCGCCAACAGCGCCGCGCGCATCCTGATTCTCACCACCTTCGGTCTCGACGAGTACATCTACGAAGCGCTCTGCGCCGGCGCCAGTGGATTCATGCTCAAAGACGACCCACCCGAACAGCTCATCGCCGCAGTCCGCACGGTCGCTGTGGGAAACGCGCTTCTCTCACCCGCGATCACCAAACGCGTGATTAAGCAATTCACCCGCATTCCGCGCCCGGCCCCGCCGAAGGGGTTCGGCGAACTCACCGAGCGAGAACACGAAATCCTGCGGCTGGTCGCGACCGGCCTATCCAACGCAGAGATCGGCCAGAAGCTCTACATCAGCGAAACGACCGTGAAGACGCACGTCACGCACATCCTCCAAAAGCTCGGCCTCCGCGACCGGGTTCAAGCGGTCGTGCTCGCCTACCAGACCGGACTGTTCGATCGAGCACTCGACAAATAACCCGCCAAGAAGCACTCCCCAGCCGGGCGGCTGCGGGGATGCTGCCGGGCGGCAGGCGGAGAGGCGAGTGACCGGCCATTCGCACGTATTGCTCGATGAGGTGAGCGGGGCGGCGCTGTGCCTGGCCGCTTACATGCCCGCCGCGATCTTGATCTGCGAGGTCGGCTGGCGCGGCCATGACTCCGGCGATGGTCGGCCATGCGGATGGGCTCCTGAGGCTGGAAGGTCCAGATCTCGTCGCCTGCCTTGCGCGGCGAGCCGCTATCGAATGGCGGTTGAGGGTCGTATTCGATCGCGAGCTGGACCATCTTGGCGGCCTCAGGCCCGAGCTGCCGTCCGATCAGGGCAAGCGCCATGTCGATGCCGGCGGACACACCGGCCGCCGTGACGATCCGGCCGTCGAAGACGAAACGCTCGTCGACGACCTCGGCACCCATGGAGGCGAGCTGAGCGCGGTAAGCCCAGTGCGTTGTCGCGCGCCATCCTTGCAGCAGGCCGGCCGCGGCGAGCAACCCAGCCCCCGTGCACACCGACGCTACCCACTGCGCGGCATCCGCGACGTCGCGCAGCCAGCCAGCGGCGAGCCGGATCACGCCGCGGAAGGTCCCCGAGTTTCGTCACAGGCTGCCGGTTACGGCAAGGCCCGTGGTCCGCCGATGGGCACGATGTCGGCCCGGTGACTCAAATGAGTACCGAGTACAGATCGATCGGATATGTACTCGTCTGCGAGTCCGGCGATATCCGAATCTGCCCGATGTCGCTAGCTCCGTCCTGGACAATCGCCCCCCTATTACAGTTAGTATCTAACTGAATACTTAGCGCTACAGATCCCAGGAGTGGTGCAGGGCAAGACGAGGAGGCCCCTGCCGTCAAGCTCCGGTCGGCCTCACGCTCGGTCTACTGCTCTGCCACATAGGCGGGACCGCGAGCCAAAGGAGCAGACGTGGGATCGATGCGAAGGGGCCGGCGAGCGGCCGGGACGCTGGCCCTGATAACGACGACGGTCACAGGCGGCGCTGTCTTTGGATTGGCGTCCGCGTCACAAACAGCCTCAGCCAGGGCAACGACTTCCGTGGCCGCGGCCACCACCCCGGTCACGGCGCCGGGC
>PLRW01000208.1:2488-3003 GCA_003164955.1 Actinomycetota bacterium | reverse complement strand
CCCAGACCATCCGGGTACCGCTGCTGAACTGCGGCGTCAGCCTGACCTCGGGGTTCCAGGAGTTCACGCTCGCCCTGTCCGGCAACAGCGCGGACTCCACCATCGCCCGGGGCCTCACCCAGATTGACATCACCGGTGATGCCGCGGCCGCCTCGACGCCCGGGTTGTATGTCCGGGGCGCCGTGGCCGGCAACAGCGCTGGCACCATCAGCGTCCCGGTGCTGCTGGGCGGCCCCTCGGGCGCGGCCTCGGGTTCGCCGGTCAGCGTGCCCTACCGTACCCGCAACGGCTCGGCCGTGGCCGGGACGGATTACGCCTCCACCAGCGGGACGCTCGTCTTCCCGGCCGGGGAGACCGCCGAGAACATCACCGTGCCGATCCTGCACCGGTCCGGGCCGGCCCAGGCGCGGAGCTTCTCGGTCACCCTGGGCACCCCGACCGGCGCCACCGTCGCCGACGGCACCGGCGTGGTGACCATCGGGGCCAGCGGCACCACCCCGGTCACGGCGCCGGGC
>PLRW01000208.1:0-2471 GCA_003164955.1 Actinomycetota bacterium | reverse complement strand
CCCAGACCATCCGGGTACCGCTGCTCAACTGCGGCCAGACGGTGAATGGGACGTTCTACCTGAACCTCTCGGGCAACAGCCCGGACTCCACCATCGCCCGCGCCCAGACCACCATCACGGAGACGCCCTAGGTCGCGGATCTCCAGCTCCCAAGACGGCCACGCCCGCGGCCGGAAATGACACGGCTGCACCTTCACGGTGACAGCCACCACCGCCCACGGCACCGGACCGGCGTCCCTGCCCCCCAGCCCGGTCACGCCGAGTTAACACGCACCGTTCCGACCCGTCCACCGGTCCGGCGATGCACTCCAAACGCAGACCCCCCGGCCCCGGCGGGGGGGTCTGTCGTCGCTGGCCCGGGCGCCACACCCCCCGCCAAAGTCAGCTGCGCGGCGGTGACCATCCCTCCGGCAGTAGACGGGGCCCGTCAAGCCGACCGCCTCCAGCCGCTCGATTGGACGAGCGCAGATCACCCAGCTCTGCACGCCGCTATCTGTGACCCGATCGGCAGAGCCACGCGCCAGATCGGCGGATCTTTCGCGGCGAGCTCGTCCGCTGTGTCTAGGTCTTGTCCTTCCCCGGCGACTGAATGCACGTAAGGTCAGAGCCTGTGGAACGCGTTATGCCGCCGGGCGGCTACTCAAGGGGCCTGGCAGAACCTGAGGCGCGATCCGTCCAGGAGATCTCCGACCGGGGCCACCGGGTGACCTTTACCTGGTTCGATCCCCCGTTCCGTCCGGAACCGCCGCACTGCAATCAGGCATACGGCATTTGCTTCACCGAGGCCGGGATGATCGTTCTGGGCGCCTGCGATGGTGATGGCGGGCGGTACTGGAACCTGCTCGGCGGCGGGGTCGAGCCCGGTGAAACGCTGGAGGACTGCCTGGTCCGGGAAGTGATGGAGGAAGGCTGCGCGCGCGTTGCCGGGAGCCGCTACATCGGCTGCCAGCGCGTTGACGATCCTGACCACCCGACTGGGCCCTGGCGCTACTACCAGGCCCGCTTCTGGGCCCGGGTCGAGCTCCTGCGATGGGATCCGCAGCACGAGATCGACGAGCGCCGCCTGGTCCGGCCCGAAGACTTCCTCCGGACCCTGAGCTGGGGCTCTGCGCCCAGCGCCGCCATCATCCTTGCGGAAGGGCTCAAGGCCGGGGCCGAACACGGACAGGGCTGACAGCCCGCCGGGTGCTGCGGCGATCCCCGACTGATCCCGCCCGAGACAATGCCCTCGGCCGGTCACGTTAGGCAACGAAAAGGGCCGTCTCGGGCTAGATGCCCCTATTGAGCCAGGCTGCGGGCGCTTGTTTCCCTTGCGGGCTTCATCGGGCTGGTCTGACATATTCCGATCCCCGGCGTTCTCCGCGTAGCTTGAGCTTTCCCTCCTACTCGATTCCACCGGCGGTGTCGGGGAGCGCGTTCTGGCGCGTCAGCAAGAGGACACTGCTCACCAGGACGAAGATCAGGAACAGCACGAACCCGATGAGGTCGAGAACTAGCCCGAACGAAGAGATGACGCCGCCGAGGCCGAAGCCCTGGAGGAAGAACAGAATCCCGGCGAGGATCGAAGCCCACCCCAGCCAGCGCGGCAGGACGCCGCTGCCGATCACGAGCACGCCTGCCGCGAAGGCAAAGAGGCTGCCGAACACGTCCGCGACGCTGTCCAGGCCATAGGTCATCAGGTACAGCGTGTAGGACACGCCCTGATCGTGCTGAGACCCGAACGACGCGAGCTTCGCGCCGAGCAAGCCGAAGATACCGACGTCGCTGACGGCATGCAAGGCAATAAAGAGCGCTCCGCCAACCAGCACCAACGAGCTAAGGAACCGCGTCCGATCGGTGTCCCCGCGCAGCAGGTCATACAGCTTGGACAGGTAGATCAGAAACATGGCGGCATAGACGACGGATAGGTATGTGACCACCAGCAGCCGCCCATGGTGGTCGTAAAGGGTGTTCGCGATCTTCGCCGCCGAGCCGTTCTGGCTCAAGCCGCCGCCGAGCACTCCGACCACGGTCTCCGCCACCAGCGCGACAACGTAAAGGATGCCCGCCGCCCAGGCATACCGCGCCCACGCGCTAAGAGTCCGCGTCGCTACCACCATGCCATTTCCCCCATCCTGCCCTTAGACGGCGCGAGAGGAAGCCGGGAAAGGGCGAAGAGCCCATCAGTGTTGCAGGTCGAAGGTCAGTATCCCCTTCGTACCACCTGTAAGCGTGCGGACGCGTACCTCACCCTTCACGCCCTCGTACTTGCCGGTGCCGCCCGTGATGGCCCCGGCGTACGGTGCCAGGCTGCCCAGGGTAATCAGCGCCTGCGCGGTGATCTGCTTCTCAGCGAATACTATTTCGTCCCCCAGGGAGGGTCCCGTGCTGCTGACAGGAACGAGGCTCAGTTCTGTGACGATGGCGACCACACGGATGGCCTGGTGCTGGCTGTTTAAGCTCCCCTGCTCTGCCGTTATACGTGTTATGGC
>PLRW01000343.1 GCA_003164955.1 Actinomycetota bacterium | reverse complement strand
GGCAAGGCATTCCCGCAGCGCGTCCCGGACCGGTCACGCAAGACCGGGTGGCGCTGGAGCCTCGGCGATACCCGCCGCGTCCTCTACCGGCTCCCGAAGATCATCGAAGCGGTACAGGACGGCGAGTTCATCTACATCGCCGAGGGCGAGAAAGACGTCCACGCGCTCGAGGCCGCCGGGGTCGTCGCGACCTGCAACCCCGGCGGCGCCGGGAAGTGGCGGCCCGAATACTCCGAGTACCTCGTTGACGCGACCGTCATCATCATCGCCGACAAGGACGCGCCCGGCCAGGCGCACGCCCGGCAGGTCGCGGCCAGCCTCGAGGACATCGCCGCAGCGGTCGAGATCCACGAGGCCGCAGGCGAACTCAAGGACTCCGCGGCGCACCTCGCCGCGGGGCTCACCCTCGCCCAGATGGAAATCACCTGGCGCGGCGAGGAACCCGCCATCGACCTCGCCCCCGACCTTTACGAGTTCCTGTCCGTTGTCGATCCGCCGAGCGACTGGGTGATCCCGGGCCTGCTCGAACGTGGTGACCGGCTCATTTGGACCGGATTCGAGGGACAGGGGAAAAGTGTCGTCATCCGCCAGCTCGCCGTCTGCGCGGCGGCCGGTGAGCATCCGTTCACAGGGGAGCCGATCACCCCGCAGCGTGTCCTGTTCATCGACTGCGAGAACCCCGACCGGAAGTCCCGCCGTCACTTCCGCAACCTCGAGCGGATCGCCCGCGGCCGGGGCGTCCCCGTACCGGAGGGCTCGCTGCGAATCCTGCAGAAGCCGGCCGGTATCGACCTGACCCGCGACGAGGATGCCGCGTGGCTGCTCGAGCGGGTCACCGCCCACCGGCCCGACCTGCTCGTATGCGGGCCGTTCTATCGCCTGCACGCCGCGGACACAAACGAGGAATCTGCGGCCAGGACCATCGTGTCCGCCCTGGATGCCGCGCGGATCAAAACCGACTGTGCGCTGATCACCGAGGCGCACGCCGGTCACGGCGACAGCGCGAACCGCAGCGTCCGGCCAACCGGGTCGAGCCTGCTCATGCGCTGGCCCGAGTTCGGCTACGGCATCAAGCCCCTCGGCGAAGCCGACGAGGACGGGCGATCCCGCCACGTGGCCGTGCTGCCCTGGCGCGGGCCCCGCGAGGAACGTCACTGGCCCCGCGAACTCATGTGGGGCACCCACGAATTCGACTGGCCCTGGAAGGTCGCTGACGGCCTGAACCTGGCCGGCCACGGCAGCCTCCGTGCCGTCGCCGACGCGAGATAGGAAAACAGATGAGCACTCCCGTCACCCTCCGGGGCCGCCTGACCAGAGACCCCGAGTTGCGGTTCTCGGCCAGCGGCAAGCCGGTCACAAAGTTCGCTGTCGTCACATCCCGCCGGGTCAAGGACCAGCAGAGCGGCGAATGGTCTGACGCTGACACGACGTTCTGGGATTGCGTCGCGTTCAGCGAACTCGCGCAGAACATCGCCGACTCGCTCGAAAAGGGCACGGCGGTCGTCGTCACCGGGAACGCCTCGCAGGAGGAGTGGGAGACGAAGGACGGTCAGAAGCGCCGGTCCATGAAGGTCGTCGCCGAGGATGTCGCGCCGTCGCTGCGGTTCGCCTCAGCGAAGATCGCGCGTGCGTCCCGGACCGGTCCCGCCACCTCGAGCGCCCCGGCCGGGGCCGGCCCGTGGGCGAATGATCGGCCGCCGTTCTGATGGCCGCGCTCACCGGTCCGGGCCTGGCCGACGCCTGCCAGGCAGACATCCATCACCCCGGCGAACCGGATCCCGTCCTCCCGCACCGTCCCCCCGTGAACGAGAACGGTTCCCTCCGGGCTGAGTACCGGTGCCCGTGCGGTCGTATGTGGACCTGCTGGTGGGACGCCAGAGCGGCCGGATGGCCAGTCAACCGAACGGAGCAAGCGGTATGACCACGTACGCGGAATTCCTCGCCCGCAAGCAGCGCCAGGTCCGGCCCGCCGGGCGCCCGGTCGCCGAGGCCGAGGTGCACCCGATGCTGCACCCGTGGCAGCGCCGCATCGTCGCGTGGGCGGTCCAGATCGGCCGGGCGGCACTCTGGGAGGACACCGGGCTCGGCAAGACGTTCCAGCAGATTGAGTGGGCCCGCCTTTCCGGTGACCGCTCGCTCATCATCGCGCCGCTGGCCGTCTGCCATCAGACGGCCAGGGAGGCCGCCAAACTCGGCGTCACGGCCCGGTACGCCCGCGGCGACGAGGACGCCGCCGGTCCCGGCGTGTGGGTCACCAACTACGAGATGGCCACCCATTTCGACCCGGACGGCCTGGACGCCGTGGTGCTGGACGAGGCGTCGATCCTCAAGCAGAGCGACGGCAAGACCCGCACCGCGCTCATCGAGCACTTCGCCACCGTCCCGCGCCGGCTTTGTTGCACGGCCACCCCGGCGCCGAACGACATCGAGGAACTGACCAGCCAGGCCGAGTTCCTCGGCGTCATGCCGCGGACGGAGATGCTCGCCAGCTACTTCGTGCACGACCAGGACGGCTGGCGGCTCAAGGGCCACGCGCGGCGGCCGATGTTCCGGTGGATGGCATCATGGGCGGTCGCGATCCGGCGGCCATCCGACCTGGGTTACACCGACGACGGATACGACCTGCCGGGCCTGGACATCGAGCCGCATTTGCTGGCGGTCAACGTCGTGCCGGACGGCCAATTGTTCGCGACCGACCTCGGCGGGGTCACTGGCCGGGCGTCGATCCGCAGGGCCACGCTTGACGCACGGTGCGCGAAGACCGCAGCTCTGGCCGCCGCGGAGCCGGGTGAGCCGTGGATCATCTGGTGCGCCCTGAACGACGAGGCCAACCGCATCGCGTCGCTGATCCCCGGCGCGGTCAACGTGCACGGCTCACTCACCCCGGAAGAGAAAGCCCAGGCGTTCCTCGACTTCGCGGACGGCCGGATCCGGGTGCTGATCACTAAAACATCAATCGCCTCGTTCGGGATGAACTGGCAGCACTGCGCCCGGATGGCGTTCTGCGGCCTCGGCGACAGCTACGAGCAGTACTACCAGGCCATCCGGCGCTGCCACCGGTACGGCCAGAACCGGCGCGTGCACGCCCACGTCATCCTGTCCCAGCTTGAGGGGCAGATCGCCGAGAACGTGGCCCGGAAGGAACGCCAGGCCGCGGAGTTGACCGCCGAACTGGTCTGCGAGATGCAGGCCGCAGGGGAGCTGAAAGCAGCATGACCGCCTACGACACCGATGACGCTTACGTAACCGACGACGCCCGCGGCGAACGCTGGCACCTCATGCTCGGCGACGCCTGCGAACGCCTCGCCGAACTCCCGGACGACAGCATTGACCTGTCCGTCTGCTCACCGCCGTTCGCCTCGCTGTACACGTACAGCCCGAGCCCGCGCGACCTCGGGAACTGCTCCACGCGCGGCGAGTTCCTTGAGCACTACGGGTTCATCATCCGGGAACAGCTGCGGGTCACCAAGCCGGGCCGCGTCGCATGCGTCCACGTCCAGCAGCTGACGACCCGCAAGAACACCGAGGGATTCATCGGCCTGACCGACTTCCGCGGTGAGGTGATCCGCGCGTTCCAGGACGGCGGATGGAACTTCCACGGCGAGGTGACCATCTGGAAGAACCCGCAGGCCCAGGCCACCCGGACCAAAGCTCACTCGCTGATGTTCGTCAGCAAGAACCGTGACTCCGCGGGCATCCGCCCCGCCCTCGCCGACTACCTGCTGATCTTCAGGAAGCCCGGCGACAACGCCGTGCCGATCCCGCATGAAGCGAGCACTGGCGAGGTCACGAACAACGACTGGATCGAATGGGCGTCCCCGATCTGGTACGACGCGGGCGAGGGTGAGCCACGGCCAGTCAGGCATTTCCTGAAGCCTGGCGAGAGTATCAGCGACATCAGCGATGACGAGTACAGCCATGAGTTCGACGACGGGGACTCTCCGGTACCGCCCGGATGGCA
>PLRW01000200.1 GCA_003164955.1 Actinomycetota bacterium | reverse complement strand
CCCGTCTACCGGCATCCTCACCGCGTTCGCGTCATCAGCACCTGCCCGGGGGGGGGCGACCACGGCTGGCGTCGTCATGCCTTGGTGGCCGGGCTGTCCAGGTCCGGCTCAGCCCAGCGTGGACAGGTCCAGGGCGCTGGATTCGCTCAGGCCTTCCACGAGGGTCACCGTGGCCCAGCCTTCGCGGAGCAGCACGAGGTCGGTGGCGTCGCCGGGCTGTGCCTCCAGTTGGGAGAACGTGATGGGGATGAAGCCCTCGCCCGGCTCGCCGATGATCGCCCGCGCCACCCCGTAGGGGGCCAGCCGCGCCGCGTGCAGCCCCCGGAGCTGATCGGCGGGCCGGTCCGGCACGTTCACGTTCACGACGGCGGGTCCCCCGGCGCGCGGCAGGAACCACTCCAGCGCGCGGGCGGTGGCCACGGCGGCGGTGTCCCAGTGCCGGGCCCGTTCCGAGGCCAGCGAGACGGCCATCGACGGCAGCCCCGCCGAGGCACCGGTCAGTGCGGCCCCGACCGTCCCGGAGTGCAGGATGGCCCGCCCGATATTGGGCCCGCGGTTGATCCCCGCCAGCACGATGTCCGGGGGAGGCCCGAAGGCGCCGTGCGAGCCCACGAAAACGATCATCGCCGGCGACGCCTGCACCGCGACCGTGGGCACGTCGTCCAGACCGTCCAGCGTCCGGTCCGCGACCAGCAGACGGCCGCCCGCCGCCAGCCCGGACATCGCGGCGCTGGTGCCGCTGCGTTCCCCGTCCGGTGCCGCGATCGTCACCTTCAGGCCGGCCGCGACGGCGACCTGCGCCAGCGTGCGCAGCCCGGCGCTGTCGATCCCGTCGTCGTTGGTGATCAGTGCGCGCATTAGGCGAACAGGCCGCGGATGTCGTCGGCGTCCAGGCTGGTGCCGAAGGCGTTCCCGTCGTCCATGACGCTGGAGAACAGCTCGGCTTTGCGCGCCTTGAGCGCCATGACCTTCTCCTCGATGGTGTCCCTCGCGATGAGCCGGTACACCATGACGTTGCGGGTCTGCCCGATGCGGTGGGTCCGGTCGACGGCCTGCTCCTCCGTCGCGGGATTCCACCACGGGTCGAGCAGGAAGCAGTAGTCGGCCTCGGTCAGGTTCAGGCCGAATCCGCCCGCCTTCAGGCTGATCAGGAACACCGGGACGGTCCCGTCCTTGAACTGCCCGATCACTGCGGGCCGGTCCGTCGTCTTGCCATCCAGGTAACAGTGACCGATACCCTCCGCGGCCAGGCGCTCCCGCACGATGCCGAGGAAGCCGGTGAACTGGCTGAAGACGAGCGCCCGGTGCCCGCCGCCGATGACGTTCCGCAGCTGTTCGACCATGGCGTCGATCTTGCTGCTCGGAAGGTCGAGGTGCTCGCCGTCGACGAGACCGGCGTGCAGGCTGAGCTGGCGCAGCAGGGTGAGCGAGCGCAGGATGGTGAACCGGTTGCGCTGCAGGTCATCGACCAGCCCGAGGACCTTCTGCCGTTCCCGCTGCAAATGCCGTTGATAGATCGTGCGGTGCCGCGGATGCAGGTCCACCTCGAGAACCTGTTCCTGTTTGGCGGGCAGGTCGGCCGCCACCCGCTCCTTCGTGCGGCGCAGGACCAGCGGCCGGATCCGGCGGCGCAGCTGCGCGAGCAGTTCCGGCTGGCCGCCGTTCTCGATCGGGCGGGCATAGAAATCGCGGAACCGGGCTGGCCGCGGGAACAGTCCTGGTGCCGTGATCGACAACAGCGACCACAGCTCCATCAGGTTGTTTTCCATCGGGGTGCCGGTGATAGCGAGCTTGAACGGCGCGGGCAGTTTCCGGGCACACTGGTAGGCCTTCGACTGGTGGTTCTTGACGAACTGGGCCTCGTCGAGCAGCAGGCCGGACCAGTCCGCGGCCGCGTAGGCGTCGAAGTCGAGCCGGAGCAGCGTGTACGAGGTCACCACCACGTCGGCGCCGTCGATGATGTCGCCCAGGCTCCGGCCGCGTTTGCGCAGTGTGCCGGATACCCCCGCCACGGTCAGGTCCGGGGCGAACCGGGCGGCTTCGGTGACCCAGTTCGCCGTGACGCTCGTCGGCGCGACGATGAGGAACGGCGCGAGCCCCGGCTGAGCCTGTTTGGCGTGGCAGATCAGCGCCAGCGACTGCAGCGTCTTACCCAGCCCCATGTCGTCGGCCAGGATGCCGCCGAGCTGGTGCTCCCACAGGAACGCCAGCCAGCCGAACCCGTCGGCCTGGTACGGCCGCAGCGTGGCGCGCAGCGCCGCGGGGAGGGGCTTTGGCTCGACGGAGCCGAGCGCCAGGAGGCCGCCGACCTGACGCTGCCACGCCTGCGCCTGGGCCTCGATGACGCCGAGCGCGGCAAACTCCTCCCATAGCCCCGCCTGGAACCGGCTGATCCGCAAGGGGCCGTCCGTCGTGCCGGGTGTGTCCTGCAGCGCGCGCGCCTCGTCGATCAGCCGCTGGAGCGCCAGCAGTTCCGGTTTTTCGAGGGAGAAGTACGCGCCGTCGGCCAGCAGCAGATGCGAATGATTCCGGTTCAGGGCGACGAACAGGTCCGTGAACGGGACCTCATGTCCCTCGACGGTGACGGTGACGCCGAGATCGAACCAGTCGGTCTCGCCGGCCACATCGCCGGCCGACACGCTTATTCTCAGCGAGTCGCCCGCTTCACGGTAGTCAGCGGGCTTGCCGGTGATCTCGACGGCGACGCCCGGGTGCCCGTCCAGCAGCGGCAGGACCTCCGTGCTGAACCGCATGGTGCGCAAGCCCCGGAGGGTCGCGCCCGGGACGAGCGGCGCGCCGGCCTTCATGTTGCGCAGGCCGAACTCCTCCAGCCCGACGTCGAGGCCCGCCACGATGGCGTGTTCGGCCTTCAGGTCCCGGTACCCGGGATCCCCGTCGGGGGACAGGGGGGCACGGCGCCCGGACTCACCGACCTCGTACGCCCACTCCCAGCGCAGATCCAGCTCGTGGCCGGCGCCGTAGGACGCGCGCAGCACCAGCGTGGGGTCCGGGATCGCCGGCGGGGTGAACGAGCCGTCGGAGGAGATCACCCTGGCCATCTGGCGCAGCCGGGGGTAGTACTCGTCGCGGAACCGGGCGTGGTCCCCGGCGGGAACCTGCAGTTGCCGCGCGTCCAGCGCCAGCCGCTGCAGCGACGGCGGGACTTCACTGGCGAGCCGGGCGATCCGCAGCGGCCAGTCACCGCGGTCGGCCCCTGGCACCAGGTCCGCCCTGGGGGCCAGGCCCGCCCTCGGCGGCACGTCCGCGCGGCGCGTGTACACCAGCCCGTGGCCGTCCGGCCCGATGAACGCGACGGGGACGGCGTCGGCCGAGGTCTCGCCGATGACCACCACGGGGGTAATCAGGAGCGCGCCCGCATGGCCGGTGACGTCCAGGCACAGCTCGGCGCGGGTGTAGGAGTCCAGCGGGCCGAGCCGCTTCCGCGCGTGAACCAGCTGCAGGCCGATCGCCTCGGCCTCGTCCAGCAGCGGCCAGAGCCGGGTGGACTCGAACGCCGACAAGGTGATCGTCTTTTCCTCCCCGTACGAGTAGGAGGAGACGAAGTGCTGGCCGCCCGATCTGTAGAGGGCGTAGAACTCTTTCAGCCACCGGACGTGCGAGGCCCGGTAGTCGCCGGTGTAGTGCAGACTGCCCAGCTGGGACCAGCTCAGGCCGCCGGCGACCCAGCCGTTCTTTCCCGGTCGGACCAGGCGGCCCAGCAACTGCGGCAGCGGATCGGGCCCGGTCCGGCGACTCCACGGCAGGGACTGCGGAACCGACAGCGTGAGCTCGATCGCCAGCGGGGTACCGGCCGCCGTGCCCGGCACCCGCACGGTGCCCGGCGAGCCAGCCCGGCCGGATGTCAGCAGCGAGGCCAGCGACTGCTCCCACATCGCCTGGCCCGCGCCTGCGGTCGCCTCGTCCGCCGGGGCGCCCGTCTCTGCCGCGTGCTCTTTGCCGTCCGGGCGGAGCGCGCCGGTGGCGGTCAGCACCAGCGCGACGACGTGCTTGCAGTCGAACCTGACCGGGCAACTGCATTCGCCCCGCTCGAACCGGTGAACCAGCCCGTCGGCGGATGAGAAGCGCGCCGTCGTCGTGTAGATGTTGCCGTACTGGCCGCGCACCGTCCCGGCCAGGGCCCCGGCCGACAGTTTCCACAGCGCGCGCACGACCGCGTGCTGCCGCACGTACTGCACGCCCCGCTCATAGGTGCCCGGATCGACCGCTTCCGCCAGGCTGGCGGGGTCGATGTCGACCTTCACGTCACGCTGCACACTAACGACGCTACCCACCCCCACTGACGTTGGTGCTGAACCTGCCGTGCGGCCAGAGCGTTTTCGCGGCGGAAGCGGCCAGCACCGGACTCTGCAATCCTTCGGACGTGACGGGCAGCAGTAATCAGAAGAGGCGGAGCGAGTCGTCGTCGGTGCCGCGCATGGCCTCGTAGTCGAGGGTAACGCAGCGGATGCCGCGATCGGTGGCGAGTACGCGGGCCTGCGGCTTGATCTCCTGGGCGGCGAAGATACCCCGGACCGGCGCGAGCAGCGGATCCCGGTTGAGCAGCTCCAGGTAGCGGGTGAGCTGTTCCACACCGTCGATCTCGCCGCGGCGCTTGATCTCGACCGCGACGCTCGTGCCGGTGGCGTCCTTGCACATCAGGTCGACCGGGCCGATCGGCGTCGGGTACTCGCGCCGGATCAGCCGCCAGCCGTCCCCGAGCAGCTGCACCTGGGCCGCGAGCAGCTCCTGCAGGTGCGATTCCACCCCATCCTTGACCAGCCCCGGGTCGACGCCCAGGTCGGCCGAGAAGTCGCTCAGGGTTTCCTCGATGGTGATGGCCAGGGTCTCGCCCGCCTTGTTCGTCACCGTCCATCGCCCCGGCTCCTCGGCCAGCCGGCACGGCGGTGACATCCAGTTCAGCGGCTTATAGGAGCCGCCGTCGGAGTGCACGAGGACCGAACCGTCGGCCTTGACGATGAGCAGCCGGAGGGCCGAGGGGAGGTGAGCGGTCAGCCGGCCGACGTAGTCGACGCTGCACCGCGCGATGACGAGCCGCACGGAACGCCACTGTAGCCCGCCCGGTCCCGCCGCGGCACGAGGCCGGCGATTGACACATAAAGTATCGACCGTGAGCCCGCGCAGATCCCGCCGCCCGCGACCGGAAGTGCCCCTTCCGCTGGGTCCCGAGCGCGCCGAAACCTGGTCGGACGGGGACTGGATCGTCCGCCGGATCCCCGGTGCCGCCGCGACCAAGGCCTACCGCTGTCCCGGCTGCGATCAGGAAATACCAGTCGGCACGGCGCACGTCGTGGCCTGGCCGGCCGAGGCGCCCGGCGTCGACCTGCGGCGGCACTGGCACCGGACCTGCTGGGAGCAGCGGCTGAACCGGCGGCCGGGCCCGGCCCGCCGTGGCTGACGGGAAGACCCCACCCGCTGTGGCTGACGGGAAGACCCAACGGAAGGAACGACCATGCCGCTCTTCGGCCTGACGGGCAAGAAGGCATTCGTGACCGGGGCCTCGCGGGGCATCGGCCGGGTGATCGCGGCCGCGCTCGCCGAGGCTGGCGCCGATGTCGCGCTCGTCGCGCGGAGCGAGGACGGACTGCGGGAGACGGCCCGTGAGGTGACCGGCCACGGCCGCACCGCGCTGGTCATCCCGGCGGACGTGACCCGGGAGGAGGCGGTGTCCGCCGCCGTTCAGGAGGCGATCAGCACGCTGGGGCACCTGGACATCGTGGTGAACAACGCCGGCGGCAGCGACTTCATGGCCAGCTTCCTCGACATGCGGCTGGACGGCTGGCACAAGATCATCCGGCTCAATCTGGACTCCGCGGTGTACGTCTGCCACGCGGCCGGGCCGCATCTCGTCGAGCGGGGCACCGGCTCGGTGATCAACGTCGCGTCCGTGGGCGGGCTGGGCGGTGCCCCCCTGCTGTCGCACTACGGTGCGGCCAAGGCCGCCGTCGTCTCGCTCACGAAGTCTCTGGCTGTCGAGTGGGCGGTCCGTGGCGTCCGGGCCAACGCGCTGTGCCCCGGCTGGACCGCGACCGACCTCAACCGCAACCTGTGGGGGAACGAGGAAGCGAGCCGGGCCACGATCGCCGCAGTCCCGATGGGCCGCTGGGGCCGCGCCGAGGAGATGGCGGGGCCGGCCGTGTTCCTGGCCAGCGAGGCGTCCTCGTACATGACGGGCCAGGTGCTGATCGTCGACGGCGGCCAGACGGTCATCTGACCCCCGGCCGTGGTGGCCATGGCTTTGCCCGGGGGCAGGGCAGAGCCCGGCCGTCACCGTGCCGTTGCTGTGCCGCCACTCCTGGGCACGGTGAAGGGCCAGGTCCCCGCTCCGGGGCCTGGCCCTTCACCGACCGGCGGCGAGACTGTGACCGTAGCGCTCGCCGCTGTTAGGCGGGTCTTACTCGGTCCACCAGTCCTCGTCGTCCCGTGCCTTGCCGTTGGCGGGCTGCTTGGCGCCGTTGGGGGCACCGCCGCGGGCGGCCTGGCCGGCCGGAGCCGGAGCCGGGCGCTGCGCCGGGGACTGCATCGTGGCCGCAGGCTTGGGTGCTTCCTGCGGCGGAGCCTGCGGAGCGGGAGCCGGAGGCCGGGGCGCTTCCGCGCCGATGGCCTGGCGCGACGGGGCCGCCTGCACGGCTGCGTCGTCCATTCCCGGGACCCCGCCGCCGAGCAGCTGGCGCAGCTGAGCGAGGTGGCTGCTGATGCTGTCCTTCTGCCGGGTGAGGTCGTCGACCTGGCGCTGCGCCGCGGCGCGGGAGCGTTCGGCTTCGGACTTCGTCTCGGCCAGCAGGTGATCTGCCTGGCTCTTGGCCTGGCCGACGATCTGGTCCGCGTTCTTCTTGGCGTTGCTGACCAGCTGCTTGGCGTGCTGGTCGGCGTCGCGCCGGGTCTGCTCGGCCTGGGCGCTCGCCTTGGAGGCCCGCTGCTCGGCCGTCGAAGCGCGCTGCTCGGCCTCGGAGACGAGCTTCTGGGTCGCGGCCTGTGCGGCGGAGAGACGCTCGGCCTCCTGCCGTTCGGCTTCTTCCCGGCGCGCCGCGAGCTGGATCTCGAACTCAGCCTCGGCCTGAGCCCGCTGTGCTTCGCTCTCCTCGAGGATCCGCTGGGCCTGGCTGCGCATCTCGTCAGCCTGGCGCTTGGATGTGGTGAGGATCTCGTCGCGTTCCCGCTTGGCGGATGCCTTGAGCTGAGCCACTTCGCGCTCGGTGGTGGTCCGCAGCTTGGCGATGTCGCGCTCCACCGCCGCCCGCTTCTCGGCGATCTCGTGATCCGCCGTCGCGCGCAGCTTGGCGACCTCACGCTCGGTCGTCGAGGTGAGCTCGTCGGACTCGCGCCGTGCACCCGTCCTGATGGAGTCGGCCTCACGCTCCGCCGCACCACGCTGGTCGTCGGTCTCGCGCTTGGCGATCGCCCGCAGTTCCGCCGCCTCGTTCTCGGCGGAGGCACGCACCTCGGCGGCGTCCACCTTCGACGCGGCCTTGATCTCGTTGGCCTCGGATCGGGCCGCCTGGACAAGCTCGGTGGCTTGCTCCTCGGCTAGCCTGAGCAACTGCTCGATCCGTGCGCCCAGGCCGGAGTAGGTGGGTCGCTCCTGCTCCTGCAACTGCCGGTGAGCCTCGCCCAGCTCCCGGTGCATCGCCTGGACTTGATCCTTGTGTTGGCGCAAATCCCCCTCAAGCTGGGCGAGATGCTCGTTGACCTGCTGGGGGTCGTAGCCGCGCATCACCTTGGCGAACTCGCGCGGCTGGCTGTCTTCAAAGAAATTCGTGAGCTGTGCGTCAATGTCGGATTGCATGTGGCCTAACCCTGTTGGACGGAACGGCAGGCGGGGATCAGATGATCATCTCGCCGCCCGATCAGTGGGCTCAGCCGCCGGCACAACGGCCGTACCTGGGCCCGGTCGTTACGGACTTCTGCGATTTTCTCACCTGGTAGTCAGGCAGACTACTCCGCCTTTGGGACGTTGTCGGTTCCTTCAGACTTCCCAGCGGCGGATTCTCTGGACTCACCATCTTGTTTCCGGTCGATTGACATCATAACGGACATTGATTGGCGCATCTTCCCTGCTTAAAGGGCACTTTTGGATCGCCGCCAACGGCCGCGCGACCGAGTTCAGTGGTACGCCCGGGGTACGAGAGCCATCGATTGGGACGGCCGATCGCGCCGGCCGCCGGGCCAGCCCGTGGTGGTGCAGGCGTGCCCCTGGGGGGCCGCCCGGTGTTTTGGGCACGGCCGGCGGGGTAAGCTCCACGGCCCTAATCCGCCTCGCTTAGTCCGCTGGGTCGTCCTCCCGGGCCGCTAATCCTCCAGCGGATGCTCGACCAGTTCGGTCAGCACCCCCCCGAGGTCCGCCGGATGCAGGAAGGCGATCGAGGCGCCCATGGACCCGTGCCGGGGACGCTCGTCCACGAGCCGGATTCCGGTGCCGCCGATCGCCGCGAGCGCCGCGCGGACGTCGGTGACCCCGTACCCGATGTGATGAATCCCCTCTCCGCGCCGGGCGAGGAACTTCCCGACCGGTGAATCCGGCCCGAGCGGCTGCAGCAGCTGGATATAGGAGCCCGCGGCCAGAAAGCCTGCCGGGGCCGCCCCCGCCGCGGCCCGCAGGTCCGGCCCGGCGGGAGCCCCCGCCTGGACCGGGCCTCCCGCCGCGGCCCGCAGGTCCGGCCCGCCGGGGGTCCCGGCCCGGACCGGGCCCGGATCTGCCGTCGCGACCAGCAGCATGGCCTCCCGGACACCCTGCTCCTCGTGAACTTCCCGGGCCGTCACCGTGAGGCCGAACGTCGAGCAGTAGAGCTCGATCTTCTCCTCCAGGTCATAGCAAGCGATCCCGACATGGTCGATGTGGGTCAGCATGGTCCACCTCAATCTCCTGCTGCGATAACAGCAGAAACTGCACGCCCTTGGCCAGCCCGGGTTGCCGTGCCGGAGTGTGGGCCGGGTCACGGTCGGGGTTCGGGGGCGTTCCTGGTGGCTATGTATCGTGGAGGACCGCGCCCGGGCAGGCGGAACGGCGCGGGATATGGATCGGGATATGGATAAGGAGGTATCGGGATGAGCGAGGCCCTGGGCGGCAACACGGCAATCCCCGCCGGGCGTGCGCCCGTCATCGTCAGCGGGGCCAGGACGGCGATCGGCCGACTCCTCGGCTCGCTCGCCGGTTTTTCCGGCGCGGAGCTCGGCGGCGTCGTGATCAAGGCGGCCCTGGAGCGCGCGGGCCTGCCCGGCGACCAGGTTGACTACGTGATCATGGGCCAGGTGCTCCAGGCGGGGGCGGGCCAGATTCCCGCGCGGCAGGCGGCCGTGGCCGGGGGTATCCCGATGACGGTCCCGGCGCTCACGGTCAACAAGGTCTGCCTGTCCGGCCTGGACGCCATCGCGCTCGCCTCCCAGCTGGTACGGCTGGGCGAATGCAACGTCGTGGTGGCCGGCGGTATGGAGTCGATGACGCAGGCGCCGCACCTCCTGCCGAAGTCGCGCCGCGGCTATAAGTTCGGCCCGGTCGAGCTGCTCGACTCGATGGCCATCGACGGACTGACCGATGCGTTCGACCACGTGTCCATGGGCGAGTCCACCGAGGAGCACGGCAAGAAGCTGGGCATCACCCGGGAGGAACAGGACGAGTTCGCGGCCGCGAGCCATCAGCGGGCCGCCGCCGCGATCAAGAACGGCCTGTTCGCCGACGAGATCGTGGGCGTCGAGATCCAGCGCCGGGGCGCGGAGCCGCTGGTGTTCGACGAGGACGAAGGCGTCCGCGCGGACACGACCGCCGAGTCGCTCAGCCGGCTGCGCCCCGCCTTCAGCCCCGACGGGACGATCACCGCCGGGTCGGCGTCGCAGATCTCGGACGGCGCGTGCGCCGTGGTCGTGATGGCGCGCGAGACGGCGGAAACCCTCGGCGTGCCCGTGCTGGCGGAGGTCGGGGCGGCCGGGTCGGTGGCCGGCCCGGACAACTCCCTGCACTCGCAGCCGTCCAACGCGATCCGCAAGGCGCTGGCCAAGGGCGGTCTGACGGTGGCGGATCTCGACCTCGTCGAGATCAACGAGGCCTTCGCGGCGGTCACCGTTCAGTCCATGCGCGATCTCGGCATCGGGCCGGCCCGGGTCAACGTCAACGGCGGTGCGATCGCGCTCGGCCATCCGATCGGCGCGTCCGGGGCCCGGATCGCCCTGCACCTGGTGCACGAACTGCAGCGGCGCGGCGGCGGTCTCGGGGCCGCCGGGCTGTGTGGCGGCGGCGGCCAGGGCGAGGCGCTGATCATCCGCGTTCCCGCGCCCACCGTGTAACGTCGGCGCGTGGCCACGTCAGCAAGCGACGCCCCGGAACTGGTTGCCCGGGCGCACGATGGTGATCCGCGCTCCCTCGCGCGGCTGGTCTCGCTGATCGAGGACGGGTCCCCCCGGCTCCGTTCGGTCATGAAGGAACTCAGCCCCCTGGCGGGCCATGCACGCGTGATCGGCCTGACCGGCGCGCCCGGCGCCGGGAAGTCGACGGTCACGAGCGCGCTCGTCCGGGCCTACCGCGACCAGGGCCTGCGGGTAGGGGTGCTGGCCATCGACCCCACGTCGCCCTACACCGGCGGGGCGCTGCTCGGTGACCGCATCCGCATGCAGGACCATGCCACCGATCGCGACGTCTTCATCCGGTCGATGGCCAGCCGGGGGCACCTCGGCGGTCTGGCCGCCGCGACGCCGCAGGTGATCCGGGCCCTCGACGCCGCGCGTTTCGACGTGATCCTGATCGAGACGGTCGGCGTGGGGCAGGTCGAGGTGGAGATCGCCTCGATGGCCGACTCGGTGGCGGTACTGGTCGTCCCGGGCATGGGGGACTCCGTGCAGGCCGCGAAGGCGGGCATCCTGGAGATCGCCGACGTCTTCGTGATCAACAAGGCGGACCGCCCGCAGGTCCAGCAGACGATCCGGGATCTGCGGAACATGCTCGCCCTGACCGAACGGGCCCCCGGGGACTGGACACCGCCCATCGTCACCACCATCGCCACCACCGGCGACGGGATATCGGAACTGGTCGGCAAGCTCGAGGCGCACTGGTCCTGGCTGGATAGCTCCGGCGAACGGGGCCGCCGCAGAGCCGCCCGCGCGCGCGAAGAGGTGGCGGCGCTGGCCCTGAGCGCCCTGCGCAGCAAGATGGGCCGCCTGCCCGGCGACAGCGCCCTCGGGCCGCTCGCCGATCGGGTCGCGGAGGGCCAGATCGACCCCTACTCCGCCGCCGACGAACTCCTCGACGCCCTCACCGACGGCGCCCCCCCGGGCCAGCACAGCTAGCCGATGGGGGAGCGCCGCCACGTGCGGCCGCCGTCGAAGGTGAACCAGATCGCGTGGCCGGATGTGTCCGCGGGCACCGCCACACCCTGCTCGATGCTGGTCATGCCGACGTAACTGAACCCCGCCGGGCCCGCATCGAGCACGACCGGCTGCCAGCTCGCGCCGGCGTTCGCCGAGACCTCGACGCCCTCGGTCGTGGCCAGCAGGATCTCGCCGCCGGGCTGGGCCGCCAGGGATGTGACCGTCACGCCGGTCACGGTGCCGGACGGCTGCCACGTCGCGCCGCCATCGGAGGAGGTGAACACCTGGGCGCCGCCGCCGGATGCGGCCGGGGTGGAGCACGCCAGGGCCAGGCTGGACGCGTTCGCGGCGGCCAGCAGGGCGCCCGAGGGCTGCCCGCTGCTCTGCGCCGGGCCGGTGCTGCAGGACGCGGCGCCGGCCGGGCCGGGGGCGGCCTGCTGCCAGGCGCCGGCACCGGAAACCGGCCCGGAGTACAGGGTGCCGTCCGGGGCGAGCAGGTAACCCTGGCTGGCGGTGAGCGCCAGCGACGCCGACGCGTTCTGGCCGCCGTTACCGAGACTGGTCACGGCCTGCGACACCGGCGCCCAGGAGTCTCCGCCCGCCAGGGCCGAATACAGGCTGAAGCTTGAGCACTGCGCGGCGAAGTCCGCTCCCGTCCCGCTGCAGGTGGCGAAGATCGCGAAGGCCCGGTCGCCCACGGTTTCGAGGCTGATCACGCGCTGGCCGCCGGTCTGGACCAGCGTCCAGGTCTGGCCGCCGTCGTGCGTCGCCCACAGTTGCGGGCCGAACGCCCAGCCGTTCTCAGTGTCGAGGAACCGGATCTGGCTGACGCCGGATGCTCCATCGGGTGCACCGGTCACTGGCGCGGGAACACCGAACCAGCTCTGGCCCGCGTTGTCGGTGCGCGCCAGGGATGTGCAGTACACCGTCGCGCACTTCTGGCCGGGCACGCCGGCCTGGCCGATGACCCACCCGGTCTTCAGGCTGACGAACGTCGCGGAGGTCGCGGCGAAGTCGGCCGGGACCGGGGGCGTCCGAAAGGGCGCGCTGGAGGGCGCGGTGGAACTCGGAGCGGGCACCAGTGCGCCGGACGCGTTGACAGTGCCCTGCCCGGCGTGGGCGCTTCTGCCCGGCGCCGCCGCCGCCGCGTTCGTCCCGGCCGAGCCCGGGCTGATCCGTAGCACAGACGTCACGTGCGGGATCACGATGACCGCCACGGCGACCGCCGCCGCCGCAGCCGCGGACATGGCCACCTGGCGATACCGGCGCCGCCGCGCGCGGCGCTTGATCATCTCGAACGTTCCGGGCGGTGGCGGCATCGGATCGATCCGGCCCTGCAGCCAGTTGTCGAGGTCGTCCGGGCGGTCATTCACCGGATTCCCCCATGCTGACCTTGAGGCGGGTCCGCGCCTGGAAGAGATCCGCCTTGATCGTCCCCTCGGGCCTCCCGAGCAGCGTTGCTACTTCCCGCACGCCGAATCCGGCGTAGTAGTGCAGCAGGAACGCGTTCCGCATCCGCTGCGGGAGTTCCTGGATGAGGTCACGGACGTCCACGTCCTGGGCGGGGAGCGAGACCGGATCCCGCTGGGTCGTGGCCGTGACCGTGCGGATAGCCCGCCGCTCCCGCTCGGTCCGGCGCCAGTGGTCGCGGATCAGGTTGGTCGCGATCATGTAGAGGTAGCTCTGCGGGTTGTCGAGGCCCGACCAGCGGGCCAGCAGGCGCGTAAAGGCTTCGGACGCGATCTCGTGCGCCGTCTCGTCGTCGTCGACCAGGCGCCGGATCCACCCGGCCAGCCGGGGATATGTGCTGGTGAAAAGTGCTTCGGCGGCCGCCTCGTCCGTCTTAGCGAAGCCGCGCACCGCCGTCCCTTCACTGGCCGCCGTCCCGGGCCGGACCGTGAGCGAGCCAAGCATCACGGTGGTGGCATCCGGCCCCCGGCGCGGACGCCGGACCTCTTGCGTCAGAGATTCCAATGATGTACCACACAATCGCCCATGGAGCGCGGAACTGCGGGACCCGGGCGCACCCCCGTACGCGCCCGGGTCATCACTTGAGACGAGCGATGGGTGAGGATGGTTGGATGAACTTCTGATTTTTCTGGCAAATCCCCCAGCGTTCGCTCCGGCGGCGCTAAGGGGGTTATCGGGTCAGTCCCACATGGAACACCGGCCCCGTGAGGGGCAGGGGTTCGTGCGGGTGCAGACTCGGGTCTAAGCCGGGCTGGCGGTGGGGAGGCCGGCTTCCTGAGCCGCGGCGAGCAAGCGCTTGTCGTAACAGACGAAAGCGGTGAGGTCATGCCTGACCGCGAGCGCCGACGCAAGGTGGATCGCGCCGAGCGCGCGCAGGGCCACGGGCCGGGCTCCGGCGGCCCGGGTGAGCACGCTGGCCGTGATCCGGATGTCCCGCACCCGGCGGACGACCATGTAGGCCTGTGGCAGCGAACCTGGGTCCGACCGCCAGACCGCCCGGGGGACCTCCACCCGGACGATGGGACTGGACACTCGCACGGCGTTAGCGCTGTGGCCGAGCCAGTCGGTCAGTGCGGCGGTCTCCGGTTCGGTGACGGCCAGCTTCACCAGTGCCGAGGAATCTAGATAGATCAATACCGCCCATCCTCCCGCATCTGCAGGAGGATCTCCGTGGCGGACGGCTGGCCCGGCGGCGCTGGCGGTCCTGCCTCGACGTCCAGCAGGTCCCCCGGATCCTCGACGGGCTCGATGATGCCGGCGGCCATCAGGCGCTCCAGCGGGCTCTCGAGCTCCTTGACCGGAACGAGCTGGGCCACGAGGCGCCCCCGGTTCGTAATGTCCACCGTGTACCCCCTCTCCACCAGGTCGATGTAGACGCTGGCGTGCTGCCGCAACTCCCGGACCCCGATGCGGCGCGCCGGTGCCCCGGCGCCGGTGTCCGCGCGCGGAGCGCGCGGAGGTGGTTGCGGAGCGGCCGTGTCACCCATGGCGATAATGTAGCACTTCATGTGCTACACTTCAAGAGCCGGTAAGAGATAAATGACCACCCAGTGCCGGTCCAGACGCCGCAGGGATACGGCAGGATGGAAGCATGCAGTCGCGGGATTTTTCGATTTACGGCGCCGTCGACCTTGGCGCACGTCAGGCCGCCGCTCAGCGCAAGGAGCAGCCGGCCCAGGCCGGGACGCCGGGCGGCGCGGGGACCGCCGTCATCGACGTCTCCGAGGAGACCTTCAACAGCCTGGTCGTCGAGCAGTCACGTACGACGCCGGTGATCATCGACCTGTGGGCGGAGTGGTGCGGCCCGTGCAAGCAGCTCAGCCCGGTGCTGGAGAAGCTGGCGGCTGAATCGGGCGGCCAGTGGATCCTGGCCAAGATCGACGTGGACGCCAATCCGCGCCTCAGCCAGGCGCTCCAGGTGCAGAGCATTCCTATGGTCGTCGCGGTTATCGGCGGCCAGCTGGTGGACGGCTTCCTGGGTGCCCTGCCCGAGGCTCAGGTTCGCCAGTGGATCGGCCAGGTTCTGGGTGCGGCCGAGCAGCTCGGCGTCGGGCCCGGCGGCGCCCAGCCCGGCGACCCGGATGCGGCGCCGAGTGGCCCGCAGGCCGCCGACGCGAGCGCGCCCGGCGGGCGCCCCGGTGGGCCCGGGCGCCCCGGTGGGCCCGGGCGCCCCGGTGGGCCCGGTGGGCCCGGTGGTCCCGGTGGTCCCATGGGCCCGGAGACGTCCAACCCGGCCTACGCCGAGGCCCAGCAGGCGATGGAGCGTGGCGATATGGACGCCGCGGCCGATGCCTTCCGCGGGGTCCTGGCGAGTTCTCCCGCCGACCCGGTGGCCAAGGTTGGCCTGGCCCGCGTCGAGCTCTTCCAGCGCCTGGACTCCTACGACGAGGCGGCCACGCGGCGCGCCGCCGCCGAGCACCCCGAGGACGTGGAGGCCCAGGCCCGCGTGGCCGACATCGATCTGGCGGGGGGCAGGATCGAGGATGCCTTCGACCGGCTGCTCGGGGTTGTCCGGCGGACGTCGGGGGAGGAGCGGGACCAGGCCCGGGCACGTCTCGTCAGTCTCTTTGAGATCTTCCCGCCCCGGGATCCACGGGTGAGCAAGGCCCGCGCCGCCCTATCCAGCCTTTTGTTCTGAACGGACCGGGCTAGTTGTTCTGAACGGACCGGGCTAGCGGGAGCGCGGGCCGGTGGGGGAGCGGTTCTCGCGCGGGTCGACCTCGGCGAGCTGCTCGAGCGCGGGCAGCGCCTTGGCCAGCGCGTCGATCTGCTCGGGCCGCAGCATGGTCAGGCTCTCCGCGAGCATCGCCGTGCTCTCGTGCCGGATGCGCTCCAGCACCTCGTGACCCCGCGGTGTGATGGCCAGCGTGCTGACCCGCGCGTCACCCGGCACGGCGCACCGCTTGACGTACGCGCACTCTTCCAGCGCGGTCACGATCCGGGTCAGCGTGGAGGGCGCGATGCCTTCCGCGGCCGCGACGTCACCGAGCCGCAGCGGGCCCTGCTGCTCGACGGTGGCGAGCGCCGACAGCTGGGTGGGGGTCAAGCCGGCCAGCTGGTGATGGCGGAGCCGCCGGGAGAGCCGCGCGATGGCGACCCGCAGGCGCGTCGCGTCGATGGTCTGGGGGCCGATGTCGGCCGGGCCGTCCGGGTCGGCGCTGCCTGCATTCACTGTGTCCGCCTCGGCCAGAAGTTGGCCGGCGTGTGCCGTCGGCGGCTTCATCGCGTCGCTCACCGCAGTTTCCCGCGCCATTCTTGCAGAGTACGTGCTTGCGGTCGGCGGCAGGCACGGATCAGCGCCGCCACCTCGGCTCGCCGGCCGTCGTAACCTTGAACCCGGGCGGTGCGATTGGCCACGCAGCGTGTGAAGGCGCAGCTAGGGTCTGTTCAGTCGGAACCGGCAAGCCTTTATGAACCAGCGAGCGGCCGCGTGCCCCGACGGGCCGTGTGAGCGGCCGACGGCGGTAACGAATCCGGTCGTGCCAGGGAAGGTGGAAGCATCGTGGCCATGGCGCCGAGCGTCTCGTATTCCATGACGGTGCGTCTGGAGGTCGGCTCGCGCGGGCGCGCCATCAGTGAGATCACCCGCGCCGTGGAGCACGCGGGCGGCGTGGTCACCGCGCTGGACGTCAACGCCGCCGGACACGAGCGCCTGCGCGTGGACGTGACCTGTGCCGCCCGGGACACCGCGCACGCCGAGGCGATCGTCGCCGGGCTGTCGGCACTGCCCGACGTCGGGGTGCACAAGGTCAGCGACCGGACGTTCCTGCTGCACCTCGGCGGCAAGATCGAGATGCGCTCGAAGGTGCCGTTGCGTACCCGGGACGAGCTGTCCATGGCGTATACGCCCGGAGTGGCGCGGGTGTCGCTGGCGATCGCCAGGAACCCCGATGACGTCCGCCGCCTCACCATCAAGCGCAACAGTGTCGCGGTCGTCACGGACGGCTCCGCGGTGCTCGGACTCGGCAACATCGGTCCCTACGCCGCGCTGCCGGTGATGGAAGGCAAGGCCGCGCTGTTCAAGCGGTTCGCTGGTATCGACGCCTGGCCGATCTGCCTGGACACCCAGGACACCGATGAGATCGTCCGGACAGTGCAGGCCATGGCGCCCGGTTTCGGCGGCATCAACCTGGAGGACATCAGCGCGCCCCGCTGCTTCGAGGTCGAGAGAAGGCTGCGCGGCCTGCTTGACATCCCGGTCTTCCACGACGACCAGCACGGCACGGCCATCGTGGTCATGGCCGCGCTCACCAACGCGCTGCGCGTGGTGGGCAAGGACCTGGGGGCCGTCCGTGTCGCTATGGCCGGGGCCGGCGCCGCCGGGACCGCTGTGCTGCGGCTGCTGCTCGCGGCCGGGGCCAAGGATGTCTGCGTCTGCGACGACAAGGGCGCGGTGCACCGCGGCCGGTCCGACCTGGAGGCGAACGAGAACCTCCGCTGGATCGCCGACAACACCAACTCCCCTGGCTACGCGGGCGATCTGGCCGGGGCCATCGTCGGCGCGGACGTCTTCATCGGGGTCTCGGCGCCCGGCATCCTGCGCGGCCGCGACGTGGCCGGCATGAAGAGCGATGCCATCGTCTTCGCGCTGGCCAACCCCGAGCCCGAAGTCGACCCGGACGAGGCCCGCGAGCACGCGGCCGTGATCGCCACCGGGCGCAGCGACTACCCCAATCAGATCAACAACGTGCTCGCCTTCCCGGGGGTCTTCCGCGGCCTGCTGGACGCGCAGAGCCGGACGATCACCGACGGCATGCTCGTCGCCGCGGCCCGCGCGCTCGCCGACGTGGTGACCGCCGGCGAGCTCGGGCCGAACTACATCATCCCGTCGGTCTTCCATCCGGATGTGGCGTCGGCGGTGGCCGCCGCGGTTCGCGAGGCCGCGTCGGTCGCGCAGTCTCCCGGCGCGCAGTCGTCTGGGCCCCACGTGCCCGGTGCGCAGCCACCCGGCTCGTACGAAACCGTTAACGATCGACGATGATGGGCACATGGACGAGATGGCCACGGAGAGCCTGACCGGCCGCCTGCTCGTTGCCACGCCGATGCTCACCGATCCGAACTTCCGCCGCAGCGTGGTCCTCGTCGTCGAGCACGAGCCGGCCGAGGGGACCCTGGGCGTCGTCCTCAACCGGCCGACCGACGTACCTGTCGACCGCGTGCTCGAGCCATGGTCGGACCTGGTGACGGGGCCTTCGGTGGTGTTCAGGGGCGGCCCGGTGGCCCCTAACAGCGCGCTCGCGATCGCCATGGTGCCCGGCGACGCCGAGCCGCTCGGCTGGCACTCGCTGACGGGCGCCGCGGCCATGTCCCGGCTCGGGCTCGTCGATCTCGACGCGCCGCCGGACCTGCTCGCCCCGGCGATCAACCGGCTGCGGGTGTACGCCGGTTACGCCGGATGGGCACCCGGCCAGGTCAAAGCCGAGATCGACGACGGTGCCTGGTTCGTGATCCCCGCCGAGCCGTCCGACGCGTTCGCGGGCGAGCCCGGGAGCTTGTGGTCCACGGTGCTGCGCCGGCAGGGCGGTGAGATGGCGTTTACGGCTACCTTTCCCGACGACCCGGACCTGAACTAAGCCCGCCTCTCCCGGCGATGCGGCCCGCATCTCCCGGCGACCCGGGCCCGAACTGAGACCGCTCGCCCCGGAGCGGCCCTAAACTTGTTACATGAGCACCGAGGTTCTTCCCGGTAGCGGCACCCGCTCCGAGACCGATGTCCGGCCGGATCTTTCCCATGGCGACGGGGACCACGAGCGGTTCGCCCACTACGTTGACAAGAGCAAGATCGTCGAGAGCGCGGTGACCGGGGATCCGGTGGTCGCGCTGTGCGGCAAGGTCTGGGTGCCGAGCCGTGACCCGAAGCGTTTCCCGGTCTGCCCGGAGTGCAAGGAGATCTACGAGTCCCTCCCCGAGGGCGGCGAGTGAACCGCGGCCCATACGGTAAGGCCGGACGTCTCCACCACCGCCGAGCCTTCCTAAAGACACGGTGAGTGGCCGGGAACTAACGCTGCCGCCAGGTAGCGTGGGCCGCCATGTCCTCGTTCGGCAGGATCTGCTCGGTTCGCTGCGTGTGTGGCAGCGTGCGGCCTGCCTCGAGTACTTCCGCGTGCCGCGGCGGGATTTCCTGCTCAACGCGACCCCCGGGGCCGGGAAGACCGCCTACGCCCTGACCATCGCGGCCGAACTGCTCGCGCGCCGGGAGGTCGCCGCCCTGACGGTGGTCACGCCCACCGAGCACCTCAAGCACCAGTGGGCGACCGCGGCGCTCCGGTTCGGCATCGCGCTGGACTCCTCGTACCGCAACTCCCAGGGCCGGGCGTCCGCCGACTTCGCGGGCGTGGCCGTCACGTACGCGCAGGTGGCAGCGCATCCGGCGCTGCACAGGCAGCGCACCGAGGGCCGGCGTACGCTCGTCATCTTCGACGAGATCCACCACGCCGGCGATGCGCTGTCGTGGGGTGATGCCGTCCGGGAGGCGTTCGATCCGGCGCGGCGCCGGATCGCACTGACCGGGACGCCGTTCCGCAGCGATACCAACCCGATCCCATTCGTCAGCTACGACGAGCAACTGGACGGTTCCCGCCGAAGCTCCTCCGACTACGTCTACGGCTACGGGAACGCCCTGGAGGACGGGGTGGTCCGTCCGGTGATCTTTCTCGCCTACTCGGGTGAGATGAGCTGGCGGACCCGGGCCGGCGACGAGATTACCGCCACCCTTGGCACCCCGATGACCAGGGAACAGATCGCGCAGGCGTGGCGGACCGCACTCGACCCGGCCGGTGAGTGGGTCACCCGGGTCCTGGAGGCGGCCGACAAGCGGCTCACCAAGGTCCGGCGCGGTATGGCTGACGCGGCCGGGCTGGTGATCGCGGGCGATCACGAGGACGCGCGCGCCTACGCGGCGCTGCTGCGCCGGATCACCGGGAAGCGCCCGGTGGTCGTGCTGTCCGATGACCCATCGGCCAGCCGGAAGATCACCGCGTTCGCCACCTCCGATGACCGCTGGATGGTCGCGGTCCGGATGGTGTCCGAAGGCGTGGACATTCCCCGGCTGGCGGTCGGGGTCTACGCGACGAGCGTCAGCACGGCGCTGTTCTTCGCGCAGGCCGTGGGCCGGTTCGTCCGCGCCCGCCGCCGCGGCGAGACGGCCTCGGTGTTTGTGCCCTCGGTACCGGTCCTGCTCAGCTACGCCGCCGAACTTGAAGCCGAACGGGACCACGTGCTCAGCCCTCCCGGGGAGGCGCCCGAGGAGCAGGAACTGGCCGAGGCTCGGCGACAGCGGGACACTCCTGACGACCTGCTGGCTCCGCAGATCGAGGTGCTCCACGCATCGGCGCACTTTGACCGGGTGCTCTATGACGGTGGCGAGTTCGGCACGGCCACCGCGCCGGGTTCCCCCGAGGAGGAAGACTTCCTCGGCCTGCCCGGGCTTCTCGAGCCGGAGCAGGTGGCTCATCTGCTGCGCAAGCGCCAGACGGATCAGCTCAAGACGCGCTCGCGGATGGCCGCGGGTGACGACGTTCCCGGCGGGACGGCCGTGATGCCCGGGCCGGGTTCAGTGGGTCCTGGGCCGGGCCCCGGCGTTTCCGGGCCGGCCTCGGACATTTCCGGGCCGGGCCCGGGGGTTGCGGGCCCGGGCGCGGGGGCCTCCGGGCCGGGGGCCCCGGGCGGCACGGCACCCCCCGTCAGCCGTGCGGTGCTGGCGGCCCTGCGCAAGGAACTGAACGGCCTCGTCGGGGCGTGGAATCACCGGACCGGCCAGCCGCACGGCGTCATCCACGCCGATCTGCGGCGGGCATGTGGGGGGCCACCGCTGCCACAGGCGACTGCCGACCAGATCCGCGCGCGCATCGACATGATCCGCAACTGGGCGACGGCCCGCCATTAATCTCTGCTCGGTAGCGGGCCGGTGCCCTGCTGAGCGGGGGGCCCGTGCCCTGATCAGCGCGGGCCGGGCGGACGCCCCGCTGGGGTTAAGTCGCGGGGTGAGCCGAACGACGGTGGCCCGGGCCGCGGCGCAGGGTTCGCCCACGGCGCAGGGGTCGCCCGGGACGCAGGGTTCGCCCGGGACGGGGGGTTCGCCCGGGACGGGGGGTTCGCCCGGGACGGTGACCGGGACCGCGACGCAGGGTCGGCCCGTGGCGGAGGCTCCGCCGGGGACGGTGACGGGGACCGCGAAAATGGATCCGTCGGCGCGACCGGCTCACGCCGCGCGGCCCGCGGTATGGGCTCTTCCGGCCACGGCCAGGACGCCGGCTCCCGGCCCGGAGCCGGGGCCGACGCGGGCCGGGGCCGTGCGCTCCACGGCCCCGTTTCGGGCCCAGTTGCGAACCCGGTCTGCGACGACGGCCGGTCCGAAGCCGGCGGTGCGGGCTCCGGCGATCGTCTGGGGGCGCCGCCGTGCCGGTTCATCAGCCAGCGGATGACGGTCACCACGATGGCCACCCCGGTGGCGGCGGCCATGGCGACGAAGCCGCCCGCGATCCACTGCGTCGCCATGACGGCGAGCCCGGAACGGGATGACCCGGTGCTCTGCACCTGGAGCAGCCCAGCGGCGAGCGCTCCGGCCAGATAGGTCAGCGCCGGAGCGGGGATGAGCTGGTAAACGGCGTTCCATCGAACGGCCAGGGTGGCGATCAGGGTCCCGACGATGACGGCGCCCTCGAGAAGGTAGCCGGGATCGCGGTGCATCGCCACGGTCACGCCCGTGCCGATGACCGCCGCAGCCAGGACGATCAGCGTGCCGCGGCCGCCCGATAGCTCGCCCCACCGCCACGACGGCCCGCCTGGTGCGGACTGCCGCCGGCGGCTGCTCCTGTCCTGCCCAGGTTCGCTCTGCCCCCGTCCACCCGGGGCCGTTCCGCTCTGCCGTGGCCCGCTCTGCCGTGGCTCGATCTGCTCCGGCTTGACCTGGCCCCAGTCGGGCGAAAGCGGATCGGGGTACCCGGGAGCCGGCCGGACCGGATCCACGGCGCCTGCGCCCGGCTCACCGGGGCCCAGGTCACGAGTAGCCGGGCCGCGCAGCGCCGGGTTGCGCGTGTCCGGGCCGCGCAGCGCCGGGTTGCG
>PLRW01000177.1:27132-28320 GCA_003164955.1 Actinomycetota bacterium | reverse complement strand
GGGTGTGCCCCTCGGCCAGGATGGCCTCCGCGATCAGCGTTCCCACCTCGCGTTCGGTCCGGCCGGCCTTCAGCCAGCCGGGGACCCGGGCGTGCACCCGGTCGATCGCGGCCCCGGCCTCCCGGAGCGCCCCCACCTCGGCGGGGCTCTTGCGCAGCCGCAGCTCCCGCAGTGCCGAGCTGGCCAGGACCTGGCGGGTCCCGGGCAGCGCGTCCCGCAGCCGCAGCACCATCAGGGCCCACATCTGGTCGGCGAGCCCGACCACTTCGACCGGGCCCAGCCGGCGGGCGATCAGCGCGTAGGGGTCCTCGGTTTCCTCCCAGGCGGTCATCTCCAGCCCCAGGCCCGAGGCCGGTGACGCCTGCGCCGCCGGCAATTCCAGCCGGGGCACCACGAGCATCGGCTCGCCCTCGGCCGGCACCACCAGGCAGGTCAGGCGCTCCAGCTGCTTGGCGTCGTACCCGGTGACGTAGCGCAGGTCGGCGCCGGGCGTCAGCAGCAGCGCGTCCAGCCCGGCCGCGCGCACCTGCGCCGCCGCGTCCCCGAGCCGGCTGGCGGGATAGAGGGCCGAGCCTGTCATACGGGTGCCTCCCAACGGCGCGCGACATATAGCTCGGCCCATCTAAGCACGGTGCTGGCCCGGGGGGGCGACCCCCCGGGAACGCCCGGGGCCGGGAGCTACGAGCCGGTGACGGCGGAGACGAACCGGGACAGCGATGAGCCCAGCCGCCACCGCTCGTCCAGTTCCTTCAGCCGGACCGGGTCGGCGGGCGTGGCCGGGAGGGCCCCGTCGATGGGCGGGAGCGGCACGTCGGTGGCGGTCCGCACCACGGCCGGGGCGACCTCGAGGTAGTCGCGGGCGGCGGTGAGCTTGGCCCGGCTGCCGGGCGGGAAGCCACCGTGGCCCTTGTCCACCGCCGTGATGATGTCGTCGATGCCGCCGAACTGGCGGACCAGCGCCGCGGCGGTCTTCTCCCCCACTCCGGGCACCCCCGGCAGCCCGTCGCTCGGATCGCCGCGCAGCACCGCGAAGTCCGCGTACGCGCGGCCGGGGATCCCGTACCGCGCGGTCACCGCGCCCTCGTCGACGATCTCCAGCTTGCTCAGCCCGCGCACGGTGTAGACGACGCGCACGCCGCGTTCGTCGTCCACGAGCTGGAACAGGTCACGGTCCCCGGTGATGACGTC
>PLRW01000177.1:12038-27126 GCA_003164955.1 Actinomycetota bacterium | reverse complement strand
AGCCCGGGGGGCGTTTGCTCGTCGTTGCCCTGTGCGACACCGGCCTGCGTGACACTGCCCTGGGCGACCCGGTGCGCCTTGTAGGACGGCACCGCGGCCACCCGGAACGCGGGCCGCCAGTCCTCGTCCCAGCACGCGATCAGGCGGGCGGGCTCGCGCCCGCGGACCAGCCGCGCGATCATGTCGAGCAGCCCGCGCACGGCGTTGACCGGCGTCCCGTCCGGCGCGGTGACGGTGTCCGGTACGCCGTAGAACGCGCGGTAGTACAGCGAGGCGGTGTCCAGCAGCATGAGCGAGCCCACCCTGCCATCCTGCCAGTTCCGCCCGCCCCGTGCGGACGTTGACGCGGCGGGTGGCCATAATTGCGCCATGACGGTCCATGGCGAGCAGGGTGATCACTATGGACCGTCATGGCGCACCGGCCGTGGCCCGGGCGCTCAGATCGGCGGGCGCCGCACGGGCCGGGGTTCACGGTCCTGAGCGGGCCCGGGGCGGAGGCGCTGGCCGCGGCGCTGCTGGCCGTCATCCTCATGGTGGCGGTGATCCGCCCCCGGCGGCTGCCCGAAGCCGCCGTCGCCGTGCCCGCGGCGGTCCTCGTGATCGCGACCGGGGCGCTCTCCTGGACGGCGGCCCGGGCCGAAGCGCAGCGACTGCTGCCGGTGGTGGGTTTCCTCGCCGCCGTCCTGGTGCTCGGGCAACTGTGCGAGTCCGAGGGTCTCTTCAGCGCGGCCGGGGCCCGGCTGGCGCGGTGGAGCCGGTCCCGGCCCGTCCGGCTGCTGACCGGGACCTTCGCGCTGGCGTCGGTGACCACCGCGGTGCTCAGCCTGGACACGACCGTGGTGCTGCTGACGCCGGTGGTGCACGAGACGGCGGCCCGGCTGCGACTGCGGCCCAAGCCGTACGTGTACGCGTGCACGCACCTGGCGAACTCCGCCTCGCTGCTGCTGCCCGTGTCGAACCTGACGAACCTGCTCGCGTTCTCGGTCAGCGGGCTCAGCCTGACCGGCTTCACCGCCGCGATGGGGCTGCCGTGGCTGGTGGCGATCGCGGTGGAGTACGTGGTGTTCCGGCTGTTCTTCCGCGCCGATCTCGCCACCGTGCCCGATGTGGGCCCAGCGCCGGATGCGCGCCCGGCGGCTGATTCGGGCCCAGCGCCCGAGCACCAGCCAGCACGGGAGCCGGAGCCAGGGGTGCCCCGGGAAGGCGAGCGGGTCCCGCTGTTCCCGCTGGCCGTCGTGGTGGCGACGCTGGCCGGGTTCACGGTTACCTCGTTCGTGGGGGTCAACCCGGCGTGGGCGGCGTTCGGCGGGGCGCTGGCGCTGGCCATCCGCACGCTGGCCCGGCGGGACACCTCGGTGGCCGGCATCGTCCGGGCCGCCGGCATCCCGTTCCTGCTGTTCGTGCTGGGCCTGGGGCTCGTCGTCCGGGCCCTGGTCGGGAACGGGCTCGGCACGGCGATCGCACGGGTGCTGCCGCACGGCTCGTCGCTGCCGGCGCTGCTGGCCATCGCGGCCATCGCGGCGGCCGTCGCGAACGTGGTCAACAACCTGCCGGCCGTCCTCGTGCTGCTCGCCGCGCTCACCGGCAGCGGCACCTCGCCGGCGCACCTGGCCGGCCCGGTGCTCGCCGTCCTGCTCGGCGTCAACATCGGCCCGAACCTCACCTACGCGGGCTCGCTGGCCACACTGCTGTGGCGCCGGCTGCTGGCCGAACGGGATCACGAGGTCGATCTGGGCGAGTTCACCCGCCTCGGCCTGGCGACCGTGCCGCCCGCCCTGACCGCCGCCACCGTAGCCCTCTGGTGCTCCCTCCGCCTCACCGGCCACGGCTGACCGCTCATCACCTGCACCGGCTGATCACCGACACCGTGTTATTGCAGGACCGGATCAGGGCAGGCGGCCGACGTCGGCTGCGGCAGCGGCAGCGGCAGCGGNNTTATCAAGCGCGGAGCGTGCCTGACTGTGCAGCCGATCACCGATCCCAACATCGCCGGGCTGCTGGAGGCAGCACCGGATGCGACCGTGTGCGTGGACGAGAGCGGCCGGATCGTGCTGGTCAACGCCCAAGCCGAACGGCTGTTCGGGTACTCCCGCGAAGAACTCACCGGGCAGCCGGTCGAGATCCTGGTCCCCGACGCGATCAGGGCCGGGCATCCCGCCCTGCGCACCGGATACGTCGCCGACCCCACACCCCGGCAGATGGGCGCAGGGCTGGACCTGTCCGCACGCCGCCGCGACGGCACTACCTTCCCCGCAGAGATTGCCCTGTCCGCCCTCGACACCGACCAGGGCATCCTGGTATCCGCCGCCATCCGCGACGTCACCCAGCAGCGGCAGGCACGCGACGACCTCAGGCGTACCAACCAGAACCTGCAATCGTTCTCCTACTCCCTCGCGCACGACCTGCGGACCCCGCTGCGCTCGCTGGCCGGATTCAGCACCGCCCTGATCGAGGATTACGCCGACATCCTCGGTGAAGAGGGCCGCGGCTACGCCCAGCGGATCGAGGCCGCCAGCGAGCACATGGGACGCATTCTCGACGACCTGACACAGCTGTCCCGCGTCTCCGGGGCCACGATCAGCCTCCTGCCGGTCGATCTCGGTGCCGAGGCCGCCACCATCGCCGCCGGGCTCCAGCGCCAGGACCCGGGCCGCCGCGTCCGCTTCACGGTCCAGCAGCCCGCCCGCGCCCTGGCCGACGCCGCCCTCATCCGCGAAGTACTGCGCCACCTGCTGGGCAACGCCTGGAAGTTCACCAGCGGCCGCGACAACGCCACGATCGAGTTCGGGATGACCCCCGCCGCCGACGGTCGCGTCTGCTGCTACGTCCGCGACAACGGCGCGGGCTTCAACCCCGCCTTCGTGCACAAGCTGTTCCAGCCATTCCAGCGCCTGCACAGCACGGGCGAGTTCCCCGGCACCGGCATCGGCCTGGCCAGCGTCCGCCAGATCGTGGACCGGCACAACGGCCGCACCTGGGCCGAGGGCACAGTCGGCGACGGCGCCACCTTCTACTTCACCCTCCAGGCCGCCGAACCGGCCGCGTAACCGGATAAGTATCGTCCCGGCCAGCCTCCCCGGGGCTGCCGCCCCGGACCCCGCGTCCTATTGGAAGGCCCGCCGGTCCCGCCGCCGTCATCCCGGCGAGTGGCCGGTGTGTCGGCNNTACCACCGCGCGGGCGCGAAGCGCCTCACTGGGGGTTCCGGGGGGTCGCCCCCCGGGCCAGCACAGCTATCCATCCTCGGTGTGGCCGGGCCAGGCGGCCGCCAGGCCCTGGACCCGCCGGAGCGCGCTTTTCAGCGGCATTCCGCGGCCGACGGCCACCCCGATCAGGTAGGCGGTGACCGGCGCGGCCGGCCGGTCGACGTTGTGGGCCACGTCCCGCGTCATGTCGAGAATCGCCCGTGCATCGGCCGCACCCGGGTCCAGGCCCAGGTCGGCGCAGACGGTCATGATCCAGCGGTCCATCGCGCTCATAAGGTCGCCCCTGTTCGCCGCGGCGGGATTGCCGGCCGCCTCCACGTCTATCAGACCGCGGAAGGCTCCGCCGCACCGGCAGGGGGCGCCGCANNGCAGGGGGCGCCGCACCGGCAGGGGCCCGCGGCGCGCCGCCGCCCCAACGTCCCGCCGCATCCCGCCGAAGGGGAGGGCGCACCTATCATCGTTCGTATGAGCAGTGGGTTTTGACATGCCGAACGAGAGGGGGCGCACCCGCGACCCGAACGGCGCTACGGCTCACGGGCACGCAGACGACCGGCGCGCAGACCACCGGCACCCAGACCACCGGCTGGCGAACCACGGGCACGGGCCGGCCGCGGATGCTGACCCGCGCTGGCTGGGGGGCGCGCTGGCGCTGATCATCGGGTTCATGGTGGCCGAGGTCGTGGCGGGTGTGCTGGCCCACTCGCTGGCGCTGCTCTCGGACGCGGCGCACATGCTGACCGACGCGGCCTCCATCGGGCTGGTCCTGGTCACGATGAAACTGGCCGCGCGGCCGCCCGGGGGGCACTTCACCTACGGCCTGAAGCGCACCGAGATCCTGTCCGCCCAGGCCAACGGGATCACCCTGGTGGTGCTGTCCGTCTGGCTCTGCTACGAGGCGGTGCGGCGGCTCATTACCCCGTCCGCCGTCACCGGCGGGGTGGTGATCGGTGTCGCGCTGGCCGGGGTGGCGGTGAACATGACCGCGACGCTGCTGCTGACCCGGGCCAGCCGGGGCCCGCGCCGGAGCCTCAACCTGGAGGGTGCGTTCCGGCATATCCTGACGGACGTTTTTGCGTTCGCCGCCACCGCCGTGGCCGGCCTGATCATCGTGCTCACCGGGTTCGCGCGAGCCGACGCGATCGCCTCGCTGCTGGTCGTCGCGCTGATGCTGCGGGCCGGCGTGGGGCTGGTCCGGGACTCCGGGAGGATTTTCCTGGAGGCGGCCCCGGCGGGGCTGACGCCGGCGGTGATCGGCGCCGCCATGGCGGCCCGCCCGCACGTCACCGAGGTGCACGACCTGCACGTCTGGGAGATCAGCTCGGACCTTCCGGCGGCCTCGGCGCATGTGCTCGTCTCGCTGGGCGAGGATTGCCACGCGGTCCGCGCCGACCTGGAGTCACTGCTCAGCCAGGAGTACGGGATCAGCCACACGACCCTGCAGGTCGACCACGCGGCGCGGCCACTGCTGAGCGTCGGCCCGCCGCCGTCCGGCTCAGGGCCGCAGTGCGGTGAACGGGCTGAACGGGAGATTCCGCACCACGGTCCAGCCGACGAGCAGCACGGCCACGGCCGGCCATAGCCAGACCGGCCTGCGCAGCTCGGTCAGCGGCCGGCCACGCCAGCGTGCGACCGCCGCGTTCAGCCACAGCAGCGCGGCCAGCAGTACCAAGGGCATCGCGAGCGCGTTGTCATGGAAGGCGCGGGCCGCCTGCCCGTGGGCCAGATCGTGCACCATCCGCAGGCCGCCGCAGAACGGGCAGTACAGCCCGGTGACGAGGCGGAACGGGCACGGCAGGAACACCTGATGGGCGCGCGGGTCGACGAAGAACAGCAACGCCGTCGCCGAGGCCGCCGTCAGTGCCTCCGACAGCGGGCCGACGATGCCCCGGCGCAGCGCAGGCACTACCGCGGCGTGCCGTAACCGCCTGGCGGCTGCTGGCCGTAACCGCTCGGCGGCTGCTGGCCGTAACCCTGCTGGCCATAGCCCTGCTGCCCGTAGCCCTGGTCGTTGCCGGGGGGGTTGCCGCCGCCGGTGTCGCGCACGACGATCGTGTGCACGATCTTGTCGGCCAGGGTCTGCCGCTTGCTGTCCCACAGCGGGAACAGGAAGCCGACGTAGCAGATGATGGCGTCGACGAAGTGCGCGATGTCCCGGACGAACGCCATGCCGGCGCCGATGGGCTGCCCGGTCGACTCGCTGAACAGCCAGATGCTGGTGACCTTCTTGCCCAGGCTCTGGCCGGTGCGGCCGCCCTGGTACCACCGGTTGTAAATGATCCAGGCCAGTCCGGCCAGGTCGAAGATGGCGCTGATCGCCGAGACGCCTATCGCTCGGCCGATACCGATCAGGATCCAGGCCGGGATGCCGTCGATGAGGTAGGCCCCCACCCGGGTCAGCCATCCCGCGTAGTCCGGGGCACCGTACGCGTAGCCGCCGGGCTGGGCGGCCGGGCCGCTCTGGTAGCCCGCGGGGGATGCGCCGTAGGGCTGCCCGCCCTGACCGTAGCCCGCCTGTCCGCCCGGCTGGCCCGCGCCGTACGGTGCGGACGGCTCGCCGTAACCGCCCTGACCGTACCCGGGCAGGCCACCCCCCTCCTGCTGGCCCCCCTGCTGGCCGTAGCCGCCCTGACCGTATTCCGGCTGGCCGCCCGGCTGCCCGTACCCGCCTGACTGGCCGCCGCCCGGCTGGCCTCCCTGGCCGTAACCGCCCTGACCGTAGCCGCCCTGGCCGTACCGCTGATCGTCGCGGCCTGGTTCCCCATATTGATTGCTCATGAACGTCCCCGTTTAGCCACTCGCGTGGTATCCCGCGCTCACGGGACCCGCGAAGCATACAATAGAGGACATGTCCTGATATGGACTTTCTCCGGTTCCCGCACCCTCGGATGATCATGGCTGGGCCCCGTCGGCAACGTTCGGAACACAACCATCTGGGAGCGGTCCTCAGCAGGGCTGGGCCCCGCCGGGAACGTTAACCGGAAGCATCCCGAACCCGCCGTTCAGTACAGCAGATCCGCGTACGCGGGCCCGTAGTGGCGCTGCAGTTCCTCCAGGGTTTCCGGCGTGTCCTGGACACACTTCACGATGACGGCGTGCGGCGGCAGGACGTCCGGGTCCCAGGTCTCCGGCCGCCACAGCGACGATCGCATGAACGCCTTGGCGCAGTGGAAGAAGATCGTCTCGATCTCGATGACCAGGGCCAGCCGCGGCCGGTGCCCCTTGACGATCATGTCGCCGAAGAACGGCGCGTCGCGCAGCAGCCGGGCGCGCCCGTTGATGCGGAGGGTCTCGGTTCGCCCGGGGACCAGGAAGATCATCCCGGCGTGCGGGTTGACGAGGACGTTGCGGAAGCCGTCGGCGCGGCGGTTGCCGGGCCGGTCCGGGATGGCGATCGTGGCGTCGTCGATGACGTAGGTGAACCCGGGCGGGTCGCCTTTGGGTGAGACGTCGCAGTGCCCGCCGGCGTCGGCGGTGGCGATGAGACAGAGGGGCGACGCGGCCAGCCACTCCCGGTCCCGCTGGTGCAGGCGGGCGCGTTCCTTGGTCAGCGCGCGCTCCGACGGCTCGCCCAGCAGGTCACGCAGTTCGGCCTCGGACGAGACCGGGACGTATCCGGGGGCGGTCGTCATCGGCTTGCTCCTTACCTGAGCTCACGAATGGCCGGTGCCTGGAGCGTATCCCGCGGGGCGGTCGGGCTTCCTCTCTATTTTCTCCGGCCGTCCCGTCCCGGGGCGCCCCGTCACCGCCAGGCCGGCGATGACGGCGAGGGTGACCGCCATCGCCGCCGCTCCGGCCCACGCGGCGGCGCCGTAGCCGCCGGCGGCCGGGAACGCCCGCCCGCCGGCGGAGCCGTGCGGGGTGTAGGCGGACAGGATGAACCCGGACAGCGCGCTGCCGATCGAGAAGCCGACGCTGCGCACGACCTGGTTGAAGCTCATCGCGCTGGAGGTCTCGCCCGCCGGGGTCACGGCCAGGATCACGCCGGGCATGGCCGCGGAGAACGTCCCGACGCCGAGTCCCAGCGCTCCCATCACCACGAACGACTCCCAGGCCCGGGAGCGGGCCAGCGCGAAGGCCAGCAGCGCGGCCAGGACGACGGCGGCGCCGACGGCGAGGATCACGGTCAGCGGCACGCGGGACCGGAGCGCGGGCGCGACCCGGCCGCCGACGAAGCCCAGCACCGAGAACGGCACCAGAACCAGCCCGGCCACGAAGACCGAGAACCCGAACCCGTACCCGGTCCCGGCTGGGGTCTGCACGTACCGCGTCACCAGCGTCAGCAGCAGGTACATGCCGATGCCGCCCGCGAACATGGCCAGGTTCGCCCCGGCCACGGCCGGATGCCGGAGCAGGCCCAGGTCGGTGAGCGGCGCGGCGGCCCGGTGCTCCCACCAGGCCCAGCCGGCCAGCAGGACGGCGGCCACGGCCAGCAGCAGCGCCGCCGCCTGCGGGGCGGACGTCCAGAGCCCGCTCTGGCTGACCGGGATGAGCAGGGCGAGCAGGCCACCGCCGAGCAGGACCGCGCCGGGGACGTCCAGGTCGCCGGGACGCCCGGGCGGCGACGGCGGGATCGCCCGCCACGCGGCCAGCAGGGCCAGGACGGTGATGAACAGGCCCAGCCCGTAGGCGGCGCGCACTCCCCCGGCGTCGGTCAGCAGGCCCGCGAGCGGGTAGCCGAGCCCGATGCCGACCGTGGACGCCACGGACAGCATCGCGATCACCGAGCCGGACTTCTCGCCCGGCACGTGGTCGCGGGCCACGCCCATCATCAGCGCGGTCAGGCCCAGTGCCGTGCCCTGCGCGGCGCGGCCGGCCAGCAGCCAGCCGAACGGCAGCGGCAGGACGGTGGCCACGCTGCCGGCCACGATGACGGCGAGGGCCCACCGGATGACCGCGCGGCGCCGGCGGCCGGACCCGAGCCGGCCGAGCACGGGCGTGGCGATGGCCCCCGCGAGCAGCGTGATGGTCAGCGTCCACTGCGCGCTGCTCAGCGGCACGCGGTAGCCGGCCGAGACGCTGGTGATCAGGGGCGCGCCGAGGCTGCCGACCACCGCGACGACCAGCGCGATGAACATCAGCGACGTGACGAGAAACCGCTGCGTGCCCCGGGCTTCCGCCACCCTGCTCGCCGTCACTGCACCAAGCTCGCCGTCACTGCACCAAGATAGGCCTGTGACTGATCGATCTGGAGGGGCAGACGGCGTGATCCTCGTCCCGTGGCCGGCCATCCGTGACGCGCTCGATACCCGGGAGCTTGAGGCGGCCGGCCTGCGGGCCGGGATATTCAGCGGCGACGAGCCGGGCCCGGCGGACCTGGCCGATGTGGTGTTCTTCACGGTGCCCTACGACCGGCCGTACGGGACCGAGCCGCTGGGCCGGATGCCCGGCGTGCGCGTGGTCCAGGCCCTCACCGCCGGTTACGAGCACCTCACCGGGCGGATCCCGGCCGGGACGACGCTGTGCAACGCGCGGGGCCTGCACGACTCCAGCACCGCCGAGCTGGCGCTCGGGCTGATCCTGGCCGCACAGCGCGAACTGCCCCGGTGGGTACGGGCCCAGGACGTGCGGCGCTGGGAGCACGCGCACACGCGGTCGCTGGCGGGCAGCCGCGTGCTGATCATCGGCTACGGGTCGATCGGTGCCGCGCTCGACGCCCGGCTGCGCGCCTGCGAGGCCGACGTGGTCCGGGTGGCGCGCAAGCCCCGGCCCGGCGCGGACGTGCACGCCGTGGCCGACCTGGACGGGCTGCTGCCGTCCGCCGATGCCGTGGTCCTGGTCACTCCGCTGACGGAGGAGACCCGCGGGCTGCTCGACGCGCGGCGGCTGGCCCTGCTGCCCGACGGCGCGCTGGTCGTCAACGTCGGCCGCGGCCCGGTCCTGGACACCGCGGCGATGGTGGCCGAAGCGTCCGCGGGACGGCTGCGCGCGGCGCTGGACGTGACCGACCCGGAGCCGCTACCGGAAGATCATCCGCTCTGGGCCTGCCCGGGCGTGATCATTACCCCGCACGTGGCCGGGGGCGCCGACGCGTTCTACCCGCTCGCGGCACGTTTCGTCGCCGGGCAGATCCGCCGGTTCGCATCCGGTGAGCCCCTGCAGAACGTGGTCGTGCCCGGCGGCACGCCCTAACGAGCGGCCCACCCTAACGGGCCGGGCCGGCCAGCCCGGCCGCCATTTCCCGGGCGCGGCGCAGGTCCTGTTCCGTGTCGCAGTCCAGCCACGGTGGCGGCTCCCCCGGGCCGGGCGGCAGGCTGACGCTGACCGGCCGCAACGGAGCCAGCAGCCCGTGCAGCGACGACCCCCGGTAACCGGCGGCGGCGCGGCGCAGCGCCCCGGTCCGCCAGCATCCGGCCAGCCACTGGGCCCGTCCCCCGTCGTCGGCCAGTACGGCCCCGTCATGGCCGGCCGCCGCCGCCAGGAGCGCCCGCAGGTGCCCGGCGCGCAGGAAGGGAAGGTCGGCGGCGAGCACCGCGACCCACGGCTCGGCCCGCGGTTCGGCCGGCCCTTGCGCTGGGCCATCGACCTCGGCGAGCCCCCGGCGCGGTGCTAGTTCCGCAAGCCCCCGGCGCAGCGCCGGCACCGGCCCGGACCCGGGCGGTTCCTCGCGCACGAAACGGACCGGTGCGGTGCCGCCGTGGTCCGCGATCTCCGGCCGGCCGGGGCCCACGACCACGACCCGCCGGGCCCCGGCCTCCGTGCCCGCGGCGACGACCGCGGCGAGCAGCGTCTGGCCGCCGACCACCAGGCCCGGTTTGTCGGCGCCACCGAGCCGTCGGGCCCGCCCGCCCGCGAGAATAATTATGCCGAGCGGAATCACCCGCCGATAGCCGACATGGGCCGGTCGGGCTGCAGAAACGTAGGGTCGTTGATCCCGTGGCCGGGCAGCTTGGCCGCCACGGCGCGGCGCCAGAGTCCGGCCAGTTCCCCGTCGCTCGCCCCGGCGCGCATCGGCCCGCGCAGGTCGCTCTCCTCTCGCGCGAACAGGCAGTTGCGGATCTGGCCGTCGGCGGTGAGCCGGACCCGGTCGCAGGCCGCGCAGAACGGCCGGGTCACCGAGCCGATCACGCCGACCCGGGCCGGGCCGCCGTCGACCAGGAACGTCTCCGCGGGGGCGGACCCGCGCTCGTCCGGCTCGTCGGGCTTGAGCACGAACTCTTCGCTGAGCGCGGCGAGGATCTCCTCGGCCGTGATCATGTTGGCCCGCCGCCAGCCGTGCTGTGCGTCCAGCGGCATCTGCTCGATGAACCGCAGCTCGTACCCGTGGGCCAGGCAGAACCGCAGCAGGTCGCGGGCCTCGCCGTCGTTGACGCCGCGCATGAGGACGCTGTTGACCTTGACCGGGACAAGCCCGGCGGCCGCCGCGGCCGCCATGCCGTCCAGTACCTCGGGCAGCCGGTCCCGCCGGGCCAGTTCCTGGAAGGCCTCGGGGCGGAGCGTGTCGAGCGAGACGTTGATCCGGTCCAGGCCGGCCTCGCGGAGGGCCCGCGCCGTCCGCGCCAGGCCGATTCCGTTGGTGGTGATCGACATTTCCGGGCGCGGCCGCAGGCCGGCGGTGCGGGCCACGATGCCGGCCAGGCCCCGGCGCAGCAGCGGTTCCCCGCCGGTGAAGCGGATCTCCCGGATGCCGAGCCGCTCGACGCCGATCCGGATCAGCCGGACGACCTCGTCGTCGGTGAGCAGTTCGGGTTTCGGCAGCCAGTCGAGGCCCTCGGCGGGCATGCAGTACGCGCACCTCAGGTTGCACCGGTCGGTCAGCGATACGCGTAGATCCGTCGCGATCCGTCCGTACGTGTCTGCCAGCATCAACCGAGCCTACGTCCCCCTTGCTCATCAGTGATACGCGGGACGCCAGCCAGTGGCGAAAAGGGCACCCAATCTGCTGTTTCACCCTCCCCAGCCCAGATCAGAGCACCTAATGTGCTGCGCCGGCCGCGCTGCGCGTGCCGTTGAGGGTGAAGAAGAAGGTGGCGCCACGGCCGATGGCGGCTTCGGCCCAGATCCGCCCGCCCTGCCTGCGTATGACACGTTCCACGGTGGCCAGGCCAATGCCATTACCCGGGAAGTCGTCCTGGGAGTGCAGCCGTTCGAATGGGCGGAAGACCTGGCCGGCGTACGCCATGTCGAACCCGGCCCCGTTGTCGCGAACGTAATACACGACCTCGCCGTCCCGCGTCTCGCTCGCGAAGTCGATCCTCGGGGCCGGCTGGTTGCCGGTGAACTTGAAGGCATTACCCAGCAGGTTGGTGAGAGCGATCCGCATGAGATCAGGATCGGCATCCGCCACAAGACCCTCGGCGATGCGGACATCGAGGTCGCGATCGGGCTGCTGTTCGCGCAGTTCGGCAACGATCTCTGTGGCTAGGCCACCGAGATCCGTCGGGCAGGACCTCAATTCATCATGAGAAATCCGGGCCAGATGGAGCATGTCGTCGATCAGCCGTCCCATGCGGCTGGTGTTGGCCCGGATCCGCTCGATGGCGAATCGGGCGTCGTCGTCCAATTGTGGCGAGGAGTCCTCGAGGACCAACGCGCTGAAGCCGTCGATCGCCCGCAGGGGGGCTCGCAGGTCGTGGGACACCGAGTAGGCGAACGATCCGAGTTCCTTGTTCGCCTCCTCGAGCTGGCGTGTCCGTTCCTGGAGGGTGCGGTTCGCCTCCATGAATCCCCGATGGGCCATCTCGAGCGGCGCGAGGCACTCGATCAGGAACGGAATCGAACGTGCCGAGATGGCGGCGGGGCTCGCGTCGAGGATGGCCGCGACGGCTTCGGCGTGGGCGCCGACGATGTCTATGACCCCGGCGCCGTTATCCATGGCGGCGCGGCCGATCTCGTAGGCGGCCGCGCGTGCGGACTCGTCGGGCTCTGCGAGATAGGCGCGGAGGTTGGCCGCGTAGTCCAGGTCAGACAGCAGCCCGGGACTCATCGCCCGTCGCCCACGTAACGGGCGACCACCACAAGCGCGTCGTCGTAGCCGCGGCCATGCCCTTCGAGGATGCGTGAGGCGATCATCTCCGGGGACAAGACCGGGTCCACGGAACTGGCAAAGCCGCTTTGGATCCCATCGGTCGCCATCACGAGCATGTCACCGGCATTCAGGTGAGTCCCGCACGGGCGGAGAGACGGCATGCGGTAGCCGACAACGCCACCGCGGGTCACTATTGCCTCGTGACCGTACGGCGCGGCCGAGCGCACGACGATCGCGTCGACGTTCCCCACGCCCAGCCATTCCATCTGGCCGTCGCGGGCGATCGACGCGATGGTCATCACCACGCCCCGGGTCCGCCGCAACGCCTCGTTGCAGTGCTCGAACAGTGACCGCAGTGGCGCGTCGGGAATCTCGCCGATGGCGGCGATGGCGGCGGTCGCGGCCAGGTGGGCCTCGGGTCCGTGCCCGAGGCCGTCCATCACGGCGATGAGGGTCCGTGTTGCCCCCCGGACAACGAGATGCCCGTCGCCCGAGCTGGTCTCGCCGGGGATGGGAGCACCGGTCGCGGCCCAGTCGACCCAGTTGGTGGCGCCGACGGTGAGGGTCATGGCCGCCGTGCCCACATGGTCGTCGTGACCACCGTTCCGCTCCCGACCTTGGAGACCAGGTCGAAGTCGTCCATCAGCCGTCTCGTTCCCGGCAGGCCCAGCCCCAGCCCGTGGCCGGTCGAGAACCCGTCGGTCATCGCCAGCGCCGGATCCGCGATGCCGGGCCCCTCGTCGGCCGCGACGACGGTGATGCCGCGGGCGCCGCTCCTGGCCGCCGATCGAAGCAGGATCTCACCGTGGCCTGCGTACTTGAGAATGTTGCGCGCCAGTTCCGAGATGGCGGTCGCGATCAGCGTCTGGCTGACGCCGTCGAAACCCAGAGCGGTCGCGAGCTCGCGCGCGTCCTGGCGGGCCGTCAGGATGTCCAGTTCACCGTCGATGGGGACACGCATTTCATCGTCCACGGCCCGCACTGCCGTGCTGCCTCCCTCACTGTCCACGACCCGCACTCCCCTGCTGCTTTGCCTGTAGGTAGGCAAGCCCCTCGTCGAGATCGAGCGCGGTGCGGACGTCCGGCATAGTCAGGCCCAGCCGCACCATGGCCATCGCCACGTCGGGCTGGATCCCGGCGATGACGGTCTCCACGCCGCGAAGGCGGAGCATGGCGGCCAGGCTCTGCAATGTCCGCGTCGAAAACGAATCCATCACGTCCAGCGCGGTCACGTCCACGATGACCCCCTGACAGCGCCGTCGCTGCGCCTCGTCCAGCAGGCCGTTCTGCAGGCCGATAAGATCGGCGTCGGTCAGCGCGGCCTGCACGGACGCGATGAGGTACGGCGCTTGCGCGAGGATCGGGACCGGCATAGCCGCGTCACGCCACGGTCGCCGGCACGATCGGGGCCGCGCCCGGGTCCCCGGCGATCACCCGGTAGCCGAGGAGCCGGTCGGCGGCTTCGATACCGCCCTGCAGGTCCCCGACCGTCTGCATCCGGGAAAGGTCGACTCCCACGGTGACGATGGTCTGGGCGGTGGCCGGTGACACGCCGGTCAAGATGACGATCGTGCCCAGCAGCCGCGCGGCGTCAACCGTCTGGATCAGGTGATTCGCGACCTTTGAGTCGACCGCGGCGACGCCGGTGATGTCCATGACCACGACCCGGGCACGGAACCGCCGGATGGAATCGAGCAGTTGCTCGGTCAGTTGCCGCGCCCGGTCCGAATCGATCAGGCCGATGATCGGCAGGATCAGCAGCCCGTCACGAACCTGCAGGACCGGAGTCGACAGCTCGCGGATCGCCTCCTGCTGCTGGCGGACCACCCGTTCCCGCTCCGTGTTGAACGCCATCGCCACGATCACGAGGATCCTGTTCACGACGGACTCGAATATCCCGAGGGCGGCATTGAGCCGATCAGGCTCCTTCGCGAAGCGCCGGAGCAGACCGCGTCCATACACATCGCGCAGCGCCAGCATCCCGCCCAGGAACCGCTCGGAACTCATCGCACCGACCGCGGCCCGCCGTGCCATCCGCGCCGCAAACTCCTCCGCGCCCAGGTAGCTCCCGGAATCCAGGCTATCGACACAAGTGTCATAGACCTTCAGCGACTCCAGTTCCTGCTCCCGCGCCGTCAATGAGTCCAGCCACAGGTCGCCGCTGGCCGTCATGGCCCGCACCCACTCCCCGCGCAGCTCCTCACGGCCCTGGCGCAGGTACGCGACCATCTCCTCTTGCAGCGTCCCGGGAGATGCCGCCGCAGAACTGCCATTCCGGCCGGTACTGCCCCTGGCTTTCGCGGTAGTGGTCACTGACGATGTCCTCTCCGCCCCTGACTTTACGCCGGTCAGATGATACTTATCACAGAGTGTTTATCAGCGATAACTAAGAGTATCACTAGCCCCAAGCCGCCCCGGAGCTTGCTTATTCCATAGCGGGGCGCACGGACCGTGGGCGGCCGGGCAGGCGAGGGACTCCCCAAAGGGGCAAACCGCTACCCATCGGGCGGACCGGACATGACCCGCCGACTGGCCCGGGTAAACGGACTGGCGAAGGCGGGCCCTTGTCCTCTCTCCCCGCTATCTGAAATGACGGAGAGTAGCTGATAGACAACAGATAGGCAATCAGGGGGAGATCGTAATGACCGGGGCAGCGAACAACGAGACGCCTGGCACGGGCGGCGACCAGGGCTCACGCCCGCCGCAGACCGACGTCATCCAGCCGGACCAGGGCACCCAGCGCGTCGCCGTGCTACCGGAAGATGGACATCACCGTCCCCGGAGCAGCGGCCGCCTTTGGTTCACGCACGCCCGGCCCGACCCTCCCGACCTGGGCGCGCTGGCCAAGGAAGCCGTAATCAGCTTCCTGCACGATGCATCGGCCGCCACCGCCGACCGGGCCGCCGCGCGAGCGGAAAC
>PLRW01000177.1:0-12021 GCA_003164955.1 Actinomycetota bacterium | reverse complement strand
GCGGCATCCGTCGGCCTGGCCACGCTGGACCGGATCGAGGCGGCCGCCGCGAGTATCGAGGCGGACATCCGGGCCGCCCTCCAGAAGCAAGCTGAGCTCCAGGCCGGCGCCGGGGCGGCCGCCGAGACCGCCGTACGCGCGGCCGCGTCGGCCTGGCAGGCCGAGGGAAGGGCCGTGGAGGCGGAGGGCAGGGTAAAGGTCGCCGTGCGCCGGGTCGAGCACTTTGTCACGATCACCGTCATCCTTCTCATCATCGCGATGATTCTCGTGGTGGTGGGCGCCACTCCCCTCGGCTGATCCCCTCGGCCGATCCCCTCGGCTGGGACGCCTGCCCGCAATTAGCGGGAAACGCGGGAAATGGCGGGAAATGGAATACCCCGCACCCGCCTAAAGCGGCTCCGCTATCACCGCGGCTGCCAATTTAGCGAACGTACGGCGGCGTGTATGCTGACAACGGATAGCCGGGGGAAAAGCAATTATTTACCGCGCCGAACGCAGGAGCTGCCACAGTCCCTGGATTGTTCGTCCGGGCCGATATGGGGGGATCGTCATGGCCCAGCCGCCGCGTGAGGACATTGCGGTCAGCCGTGACTGGGCGCCGGCCCGGCTGTTCCCGGCGATCGTCAACTCGTCCGATGACGCCATTGTGGGCGAGACTCTCGACGGTGTAATCGCGAGCTGGAATCCGGCGGCGGAGGGAATATACGGGTACGCCGCGGCGGAGATCGTCGGCCGGCCCGCGACCGTGCTGTGCCCGCCGGGCCGAGAAGACGAGGGCCAGGAGACCCTGGCCAAGATCGGCCGGGGCGTGCACGTCCCGCATTACGAGACCTTCCGGCGGCGCAAGGACGGTACCGACTTCCCCGCGTCGGTCACGGTCTCGCCCATCCACGATGAGGCCGGCCGGCTGATCGGCGCGTCAACGATCACCCGGGACGTGACCGAGCAGATGCATGCGCGCGCCGCGGCCGAGGCTCTCCGCCGGGCGGACGACCTCAAGGTGGCCAACGGGAGCCTGGAGAGTTTCACGTACTCCGTCTCCCACGACCTGCGTGCCCCCCTCCGGGCGATGAGCGGTTTCAGCGCCGCCCTCCTGGAAGAGTACGGCGACGTTCTCGGTGACGATGGCCGGGGTTACGCCGGGCGAATCGTCGCCGCCAGCGAGCATATGGCGGCCCTCATCGACAATCTGCTGCGCCTTTCGCGCCTCTCCCGGGCCGACATGCACCTCGAGCCGGTCGATCTCGGCGCCGAGGCCGCCCAGATCGCCGCGGAACTCGCCGATGACGATCCGGGCCGGCACGTCCGCTTCACCATCCAGCGTCCCGTCCCGGTACGGGCCGACCGTGCCCTCATCCGCATCGTGATGCACAACTTGCTGAGCAACGCGTGGAAGTTCACGTCCGGCCGGGACGATGCGCGCATCGAGTTCGGCACGGCGCCGGCCGGGGACGCCCCCGTCTGCTACTGCGTACGCGATAACGGCGCCGGTTTTGATCCCGCGTACACGCACAAGCTGTTCAGCCCGTTCCAGCGACTGCACCCGGCCAGCGAGTTCCCCGGCACCGGCATCGGCCTGGCCATCGTGCGGCTGATCGTGGAACGCCACGGAGGACGGGTGTGGGCCGAGGGCGCCGTCGGTGCCGGGGCGGCCTTCTACTTCACCCTTGGCGCAGAGGAGAGCGCGTGACATCGAGGCCCATCCTCCTGATCGAGGACAACCCCGACGACGTGGCCCTGACACTCCGGGCCCTGAAGAAGAACCACATCCTCAACCCGATCACCGTGGCCAGCGACGGCGCCGAGGCCCTCGAATTTCTCTTCGACGACGATGACACCCACGCCAGGGAGCCGGGCCTCATTCTGCTCGACCTGAAGCTCCCCAAGGTCGACGGGCTCGAAGTGCTGCGCAGGATAAGGGCCGACGAGCGGACCAGCCTCATCCCGATTGTCGTTCTCACCAGCTCCAAGCTGGAAGAAGACGTTCTCTCCAGCTACCGTGGCGGCGCCAACGCCTACGTGCGAAAACCGGTGAACTTCGCCGAATTCGCCGAGGCGATCAAAACACTCGGCATGTTCTGGCTGCTCCTGAACGAGGCCGTACCAGAGTAGGGAGTGAGCAGGGGTGAAAACGGCACGCATCCTCATCCTGGAGGACGACCCCTGGGACGCGGAACTCGCGCAGCGCCTCCTGACCGGCGCTGGCCTCGACTTTACCGCCCTGGTCGTCGACACCAGGGCGTCCTTCACCGAACAACTGGAGGCCTTCCGGCCCGACATCATCCTGTCCGATTTCCATTTGTCCGGCTTCTCCGGCGAGATGGCCCTCGAGATCGCTCAGAAACGATGCCCGCACATACCGTTCATCCTCTGGTCCGGGGTGCTCGGGGACGAAGCAGCCGTCGGCCTCATCAAGCAAGGAGCCACGGACTACATCCTGAAGGACCGGCCGGCCCGCCTGGCCTCGGCCATCCAGCGGGCCCTGGCCGAGGCCGAGCAGCGGGCGTATCTGGCCCAGCTGGAAGATCAGCTGTTCGCCGCGCAGCGGCTGGCCAGCCTCGGCCAGCTGGCCGCCGCCGAAGAGGCGGTGAGCCTCACCCGCCAGATGCTCGCCGCCGCCCGCCGGCAGGCGACCGCCGCCGACCCTCCGCCGTGACACCGCACGGGGACAGCGCGGATCTAGGCCGCGCCGGGACGATGTGACCTTCGCGGAGCGTTCCGGGTCCCGAGGGCCATCGGGACTTCCGGTGATGGCGCTCTTCGCGCTGCTTACCCTGCTGCCCGTGGCGATCCTGTCGTATACGGCCATCGCGCTGAGCAGCGACACGATCACACATGGCGTGCGCGCGGAGGCGCAGGCTCTCGCGACACTTGAGGCGCACACGATTGCCGACCGGATGGACAGCGTTCGCGAACTGGTCGCCTCGGGCGCCGCGAACCGCACCATGATCGTCGCACTCGGCAACGGTCACCCCGGAGCCCGCAACCTGCCGGCTCTGCGGGACGTGCTGCAGCAGACCTGGAAGGGCGATCCAGGGCTCGCGTATGCGTCGGTCTACGACCTCTCCGGGCGGCTGATCGCGCTTGCGCCGCTTAGTCCGTCGATCATCGGCGAGAGCTACAGCTACCGCGACTGGTACAAAGGGGTCATCCGGACAGGCAGGCCCTACACGTCCTCGGCTTTCCAGTCGGCTGCGCCGGGTCACCCGCTGGTGATCGGCGTGGCGGCCCCAATCCGGGCCATGCCCGCCGCGGGCAGGATTTCGCCGATCATCGGCTATCTGCAAGCTGGTTACTATCTCACCGCCGTCCAGCAGTTTGTCAGCGGCTTCGAGCGAGGGCAGGCGGTGAGCCTCACCGTCACCGACCAGCGTGGCGTGATCGTGGCTGCCCCAGGGCAGCGTCCCGGGCTGGTATCGGAGACTCGCGACCCGCGGGTGCGCAGCGCCCTTGCCGGCCAGAGCGGAATCGTCTCCGTGGGTGTGAACGGCGCCCGGGTGCTGTCTGCCTATGCGCCCGTCCGCGATATCGGGTGGACCGTGCACGCGGACATCTTGGAGTCAACCGCCTTTGCCTCCGCGAACCGCCTCAGGCTCGCGGTCGAGGGTGTCGCGGGCATGCTCGGACTCGTGCTGCTCCTCACGGCGTTCGTACTAGGCCGGGCGTGGCGGGGCCGGGCGGCCGCTCAGGCCACCGTCCGCGCGCTCAACGCCGAGCTGGAAACCCGGGTGGCACGGCGCACAGCCGATCTGGAGCGATCCAACCAGAACCTGGAGGCGTTCACCTACTCGGTCGCCCATGACCTGCGCACCCCGCTGCGGGCGATGAGCGGGTTCAGCGACGCGCTGGTAGAAGAGTACGGCGACCGTCTCGATGAGACCGGGCGAGGCTATGCGGCGCGCGTCGCAGCGGCCACCGAGCGGATGGGCAACCTCATCGACGACCTGCTGCTCCTGTCGCGGGTGACCCGGGCAACGATGCACCTGGAGCAGGTGAACCTCAGCGCCGAGGTGACAGATATCTCCAAGGACCTCCAGCGCCGCGAACCGGACCGCCACGCCCGTTTCGTTATCCAGGACGGAGTATGGGCCATGGCCGACAGGGGCCTCATCCGTACGGTGCTGGAGAATCTGCTGGGAAACGCCTGGAAGTTCACCTCTGGCCGTCCGCAGACCTGCATCGAGTTCGGCACGGCGCCAGCCGATGCGGGTCCAATCTGCTGCTTTGTGCGCGACAACGGCGCTGGCTTCGATCCCGCCTACGCCAGCAAGCTGTTCCAGCCCTTCCAGCGGTTGCACGACGCCGCCGAGTTCCCCGGCACCGGCATCGGCCTGGCCAGCGTGCGCCGTATCGTGGAACGACACGGAGGCCACACGCGGGCACAGGGTGCCGTCGACGAAGGCGCCACCTTCTATTTCACCATCGACACGAGGCCAGCCGACGGGCAGCCCTCAGACCCCGCCGATACAAGAACCGGAGCAGCGCCCCCCATCTCGGCCACCCGGCACTTGCCCCCCAGCCCAGAGCGGGGCACACTCCCTGAGCAAGAACCCGGTGACATCTGCCCCTGACAGGTCATCCACGCGGACGGCCCCGGGCACCACGCCGCCGGGCAGGCGCGTACCGGGCACATGACCGCAGCGCCGCCGGGCCTGCTTCATGCCGGGCCTGCTTCATGCCGGGCCTGCCGCGGTGAGGGTGAAAAAGAAGGTGGCGCCGTGGCCGACGGCGCCGTCGGCCCAGGTGCGCCCGCCGTGCCGTTCGATGATCCGCGCGACGCTGGCCAGGCCGATGCCGGTACCGGGGAACTCGGCGGCGTCGTGCAACCGCTCGAACGAGTGGAACAGCTTGCTCGCATAAGCGGGATCGAAGCCGGCCCCGTTATCACGCACGCAGCAGCAGACCATGCCGTCCATGCCGTCCTGGCCGGCCGCGCGGGCGAACTCGATGACCGCGCCGTCCCGGTGAGCGGTGAACTTCCAGGCGTTTTCGAGCAGGTTCTGCAGCACGGTGCGGATAAGACTGCGGTCCGCGATCCCCCGGATGCCCTCCTCAATGAGGAAACGGACCTGGCGGCCGGGATCACCGGACCGGAGCTCACCGGCGACGGCCGCCGCCTCGGCGCTCAGATCGACCGGCTCCAGGGTCATGCCGGCCCGGGAAACCCGCGACAGCCGCAGCAGGTCATCAATGAGCGTGGCCATCCGCTCGCTCGCCGCCATGATGCGGCCGGCGTAGCCGCGGCCGGTCTCATCCAGCCGGTCACCGTAGTCCTCCACCAGGGCATCACTGAAACCGCTCAGCGCCCGCAGCGGGGTCCGCAGGTCATGGGCGACCGAATAGGTGAACGCCTCCAGGTTCTTATTCACCCGCTCCAGCTCAGCCGTCCGCAGCGCGACCCGCACCTCCAGCTCGGCGTTCAGCGTCTGGACCTCCGCCTCGGCGCGGCGCTGCGCGGTCAGATCGGTCAGGACCAGGCACCGCAGCAGCATGCCGTCGAGATCGAAGCCGCTGACCGCCAGCAGGGCGGGAATCGTCGTGCCACCGGGCCCGCTCAGCTCCACTTCGCCCCGGGCGCTGTCACCCGCACCGACGTCGAGCAGCCGGGCGAACGCGGGGCGGTGGGCGCTGGGGACCAGGTCAAGGACCGCGGTTCCGGCCAGTTGCGTGCCGGTCTGGCCGGTCATCGCGCCGAGACGCGGGTTGGCGTCCAGGATGATCCCCCGGGGGGAGATCGTGGCCGCGCCCTCGTTCATCGCCGCCACGATGAGCCGGTAGGGACGGTCGGCACTGGCGAGGGCGTAGATCTGTTCCTGTCCGGGCGCCCCGATCACCAGCGAGTCGACATCGCCGCTCCGGATCGCCTCGATCGCCTCGTACGCCTCGCGCAACTGGGCCCGCACCTCGGCCAGGTCGGCCCCCTGAGCACCACCTTCCCCGGGCTTTCCCGCCGCGGGGCGGGCTGGATCACTGGCCTTAGGAACCGCCGATTGGGCCATGACCCTAGTCGTCCGGGTGCGGGTGCCCGTCGCTGGCTCCGACGGGGCCGAGGTCGAGCCCGAGGCGCAACCGGGCGGAGTCGGACAGGTCGCCGACGATGCGGCGCAGCGGACCGGGAAGCCGTCTGATCAGCGTCGGCGCGGCGATGATCTGGTCGCGCAGGACCAGCGCGGGCTGCTGCTGCACGTCGATGATTTCCAGGTCGACGTGGCCGCTCAGTTCTTCGTCGCAAATGCGGCGCACGGTCTCGATGGCTTCGATGGACCTCGCGGACGCACCATTGACGTAGAGGGTCAGCGCCCAGCGTTCGCCGTCGGCCGTATCGGTCATTTCGCGGCGCTCCTGCGCGGCCTGAGCTGCAGGCCGACGAGGACACGGTCGGTGTCGGACAGGTCCCCGACGATCGTGCGGATGGGCTGCGGGAGCTTCCGGATCACCGTGGGCACGGCCAGGATCTGATCGTCGGCGGCCAGGCGCGGGTTTTCCAGCAGATCCACGACCTCGATCCGGTAGCGGCCGGCCAGGTGCTCCTCGCAGACACGCCGCAGGTTCTCGGTCGCCCGCAGGCACTTGGGCGACCGGCCGGTCACATACAGGCACAGCTCCCAGGTTTCGCCGGCGCCGGCATCGGCGCCGGGCGCGCCCTCCGTGGCGTGCGGCTGGGTCATCGGTTCGCGCCGTCGCTGGGGATCGCGTCGGCCCAGCGCCGCTTCCCCATCGCCACTTCGTCCGCCTCGGTGTCGGCGGCCTGGTGGCGCTCGCGAACGCCGATCCGGTCCAGTTCCGTCCGCTCGGCGGCGATCTGGTCCTGTACCGCGGCGAAGTGGGCCTCGTGCTCGGAGATACTGCGGCGCAGTTCCTGCCGCCGGTGTTCCAGATCGTCGGCCTGCCGTAGCTGCGCTTCGCGTTCGGCGGCCTGCTGCGCCTGGCGGGCCGAGCCGGCCAGCATCCCCGCCGCGCCGGCGTAGACGTCGACCAGTTCGGCCCCATGGTCGGTGAGCACGAACTCCCGCACCTGATTCGAATGGGCCGTGCCCCGTGACTTCAGGACGAACAGCAGCCGGTTCCGTTCGCCGTTGCTCTCGACGTTGCGCAGCAGCAGCCAGGTATCCGCCATCGACGATATGCTCAGCGTGCTCGTCTCGTCCCCATGGCTGTGCGCCGTGGCCAAGGTCGTGATCCCCCTGACCTTGAGCAGGTCCATCTGGCGGGCCACCATCGAGGTCACCTCGGCGACGGAGGCCTCGTGTGCGAAGTTGGCGATCCCGTCGAGCACCGTCACCGTCGGCGTCACCTCGTCGAGCAACTGGACCAGCATCGCGAGATGGGTCTCCAGCCCGAACGAGGATGGCCGCGCGGGCCAGATGCGCAGCAAGCCCGCGTCGACCCACTGCCGCAGGTCGAGCCCGATCGAGCGCATGTTGCGCAGGACCTGCGCGGCTGACTCCACGAACAGCACCCACAGCACCCGCTCACCGCGCCCGCAGGCCGCATCCGCCAGGTGCGCGCCGAGCGAGGTCTTGCCCGTGCCCGCCGTCCCGCTCACCAGGACGGTGGAACCGCGGAAGATGCCGCCGCCCAGCATGTGGTCGAGACGGGCGATCCCCGTTGAGGCCCGCTCCTCGGAGGCCCCGTAGCTCAGGGTAAGCGACGTGATCGGCAGCAGGACGAAGCCCCGGGCGGAGATGAAGAACGGGTACTCGTTGGTGCCGTGCGCCGACCCGCGGTACTTGACCACCCGGAGCCGGCGGGTGGAAATCTCCTCGCGCACCCGATGGTCGAGCACGATCACGCAGTCGGAGACGTACTCCTCGAACCCGTGCCGGGTGATACTATGGTCGCCCCGCTCCCCGGTCACGATGGCGGTGACGCCCCGGTCCTCGAGCCAGCGCGCCAGGCGGCTGAGCTCGGCCCGCACGATTGAGTCGGCGCCGAACGCGCCGAACAGGACCTCGATGGTGTCCAGGACGACCCGCTTCGCGCCGGTGCGCTTGATCGCGTCGTCCAGGGTCAGGAAGAGCGGTTCGAGGTCGAATTCCCCGGCCGCGACGATCTCGGTCGGCTCCACCCGGAACGAGAGCACGGCGAGCAACCCGTCCCGCTGGAGTCCGTCGAGGTCGAAGCCGAGCGAGCGCACGTTGTCGGCGACCTTGGCCGCCGACTCCTCGAAGGTCAGCAGCACCCCGGGCTCGCCGTAGTCCCTGGCGCCGGCTACGAGGAACTCCAGCCCCAGGAGCGTCTTCCCGGCTCCTGCGCTCCCCGCTATCAGCGTCAACCGGCCCCGGGGAAGGCCGCCCCCGGTGATCTGGTCCAGGCCGCTGATTCCCGTCGGCGCTCTGTCCAGTCCCGGCCCGATCGCAGCACCCACCAGACCCGTCAGGTCCGTATTGCCCACGTGCTCACCCCTCCCCGAGTTAAGCGTCACGACTAAATCTGCTTTCTATAAATTATCATTTAAAGATTGCAGCAACAAGCCGATGTGAAAGCATCAAAGATTTCACGGAATACCCGGAAAGGCCGGGATGGTAAATTATCCGGAACAAATATGGCGAGTGATAATTATTCGCCTTAAATGGGCGTGAATTTGGCCTGCCGCCAGTCCCCGGAGCCGGTCGCCCCTGGCCAAGTGCGACAGGCATAAGATAGCTGGCCGGAACGCGCAAGAAACGTTCCCTGGAATCGTTTTCCGGGCATTCGCCACAGGCATTTATGCGTTATGTCAAGCGTATCCATTCGCGCGGTGCGGGCGCGTGCTCGGTGCGGGCGCCGCCCCTTGCAGGACCACGCCCGGGTGAGCCCGTGACGCCTGCCCGTGTGCCGCCGGTGTCAGCCGCTGCCGGCGTCCGCGCGCCGGGCGGCGAGGACGGCCACCTGCGTGCGGCTGTGCAGGCCGAGCTTGGTCAGCAGGGTGGATACGTAATTCTTGACGGTCTTTTCCGCCAGGGACATGCGCTCCGCGATCTGCCGGTTGGTCAGGCCCTCGCCGATCAGGTCCAGCACCTGCTTCTCCTGGCGGGACAACGCCGCCACCGGGTCCGCGCTGGCCATACGTTCCCGCAGTCGCCCCATCACCTGGCGTGACGCGTACGGGTCGAGCATCGACTGGCCGGACGCGACGGTGCGCACGGCCTTCACCAGGTCCACGCCGCACGTCCGCTTCGACACGTAACCGGCGGCACCGGCCAGGATCGCCCCGAAGAGTGCATCATCGTCGCCGTACGCGGTGAGCATCAGGCATCCGGTCTGGGGGAGCTTGGAGCGGATCTCCCGGCAGACCGAGACACCGTCCCCGTCGGGCAGTCGCACATCGAGGACCGCCACGTCCGGACGCAGCACGGGCATCCGGGCCAGCACCGCTGCGGCCGTTCCCGCCTCGCCGACCACATCGATGTCCGGTTCAGCGTCGAGCAGGTCCCGCAGCCCGCGCCGGACCACCTCGTGATCGTCGAGGAGGAATACGCCGATTCTGTCTCGAGGAGGGGCCTGCTCATTCACCTGCAAACTCCATTCTGTACCGCCGCCGGGCGCATGCCCGAGCGGGAAGCCGATGCGAAGGCTGTCCGCAAGACGGTCACCACCTGCATGGATACGCCAGTGCATTACTTTAAGTATAGTAATCGCTACTGAAAGTAGCAGCTACCACCCGCAGCCGATCGCGCTTGGAGCTCCGGCGCAAGACGTCCAGGCCGGGCCGGGCCTGCGGCGTTCAGGAACGTCCCCGCCCGCCTGCTAAGACCGGATTTTGGCGGCGCCGTTGATGCGGCGGGTGAACGCCTGCCACCCGGCCGGCGTGAAAGCCAGCGCCGGGCCGTGCGGGTCCCTGGAGTCGCGGACGGCGACGGTGCGGGCCGCGCCGTCGTATGGGGCACCGGCCACTTCGACGCAGTTTCCGCTATTGGCGCCGCTGTAGCTCGACTTCCGCCAGGTGCGCGGGGTCAGGTCCATTCGTTCTCAGCTACCTTCATGATCAGCTCACGGGAGGCCCGGCGGGGCAGGGCCTCAGACCGCAGGGTATCGAACTTGAGCACGACGGCGGCCACCGTCGGGGCGTCCTCGACCGTCTGCCCGTCGGCCGCCGTCTCCAGGTAGGCCACGCTCGGCGCATCCCCGAACTCGGCCACCACGAACGCGCCCAGCAGCCCGATGTGGCCGCCAGCGGCGTAGGGAATGATCTCGATCGTGACGTTGCGCCGGGCCGCCGTGTCGGCCAGGTGCAGCAGCTGGCCGTGCATCACCGTGGGGTCGTCCCCGATCGGCCGGTGCAGCACCGCCTCGTCCAGCACCGCCCACAGCAGCGGCGGGTCGTCGCGGTCCAGGATCGCCTGCCGGGCCAGCCGGGCGGCGACCCGCTCGTCCAGGTCGCCCGGGGCGATGTTCGGCACCGTGGCCAGCACCGCGCGGGCGTAGTCCGGGGTCTGCAGCAGGCCGGGCACCAGCGCGTGCTCGGCCGTCCGCAGCGCCGTGGCCGTCTCCTCGAACGCGGCGAACGGCCGGAACGAGGCGGTGAAGGGCAGCGCGCGCAGCCGTTCCTGCAGCCGGGCAAAGGTGCCGGTGGTGCCGAACGCGGCATCGAGGCGGCCGGCGAAGTCGGCCTGCGGCACCCGTTTCAGCGATTCGACCATGGCGACCAGCGTTCCCGAGTAATTCAGCTGACCGGCCAGCTCGTCCTGCGTCAGCCCGGCGCGTTCGCGGGCGGCGCGCAGCTCATCCGCGAACAGCGCGAGGGCGGAACGGTCCGGGTCACGCTTGGCTGGCATCGCTCACAACCCCTCACGGCAGGCAGGACAGCCGGACACCTCCCGGTGCCCGCTCACGGCGAGGTGTTGACCCTTCCGAACGTAACGCGCCCGCCGCATGCTGTCAGCAGAGCATCGGAAAGCCCGATGTGGCAATGGAAGTGATCACGATGATAATGCAGACGTCGCGGGCACTGGACGACCCCGAGNNACGACCCCGAGTCGCGGGCACTGGATGAGTCCGAGTCGCGGGCACTGGATGACCTCGATGGGCGCTGGGGCGGGGCCTACGACCTCGCCGTCACCAGGTCCGGGTGGGTGGCCAAGCGGCTGGACAACAACCGCGCCCTGGTCGCAGACAGCCCGGAAGGGCTGCGCGAGCTGATCGGGGCCGACTACGCCGCCGAGCCGGTCTCCCGCGAGGCAGTATCACGATCGGCTGGGTCATGACCGACTGGGGCATGATCGGCTGGCCCGACCCGGCTGACCAGGCTGGCCCGTCCGCGCACGCCCAGGCCGCCGCGCTGCGCGCCGCGTTCCCCGGTTACATCGTCAACGTGATCACCCGGTGGGGCGAGAAACCCCGCTTCGAGGCGGTCAGCCGGGATGGCAGCAATCCGTACGCCCTGATCAGCTCCGACGCCCGCGAGATCTGGCGCGAACTCCGCGGCGACTGAAACCCCGGCCGTGTCGTCAGCCGTGAGCGCGTCACGCGGCGCCCTCAATCGGCCGGGTGCGCGCCGCCCCTCGACCGGCCCGGTGCGCGCCGCCGCCCCCGAAGCCCCGGCCGTCGGTGCGTCAGTGAACAGCGCTGAGAACGCCCCCTACATCGCAGGAATCCACGGTGGGAGCCGGCGGTAGGAGCCGGCGGCGAGGCCCACGGAGCCACGCTGGAAGAGGCCAGCCAGCCGCCGCCCGTCCCGGTGGACGCACCAGTCACAGCCGTCCTTGACCGAGGCCGGCCTGACCGTGATCGGCGCCGGCTTTCGGTACATCCGGCGGGGACGTTTTCTTTGTTTCCCTGTCACGTCCCAGGAATGTCGGCGGGTCCTGTTACTATCGAACTAGCAATCGAAAGATGCCAGTGAGGTGCCGCCGGGAGTCCGTCCGGTTGGCCAGACAGTGGACCGGCAGCTGGCCGGTACCGATGGAGACAGCCGACGTTGAGTGCGGCTGCGCCGCCTCCGGCCTTGAGCCGGGCGCGGATTTTGGGCCCGGGGGAGTTTCCCGTCTCGCGAGGCGGGCCCGGGCCTGTTGCTTCCAGTTTCATTGACCCTGCCCGTTT
>PLRW01000193.1 GCA_003164955.1 Actinomycetota bacterium | reverse complement strand
GATCGTCCGCGGACGGCGCGCATCCGCTGACGCGGAGATCTTCGCCACCAAGGCCCAGCACACCAAGGCCGCCTAACGGTGCAGCCGGCCTCCCCGGCTCACTGTCCCTCCCCTTCCGGCCGGCGCCTCCCCCGTGGGCGCCGGCCGGACACGCGTCCCCGCGGCGCCGTCGGGCCGTCGGTCAGCGTGGGGCGATCGTCGGTTTTCCGCGCATGCTGCGGATAAGCAACGCCGATCAAGGAAAACGCGGGGATAGAGGGCGGGGGCGGCGGCGGGGCCGGGGTGCCCCTTCCGGGCCGCCTTGACCGGCAACCGGTCAGCCAGCTGTGCTGGGGATGCTGAGCGGGCGGATGCCGGGACCAGCCCGGTGCTGGTGAGGGTCAGGCAGGACCGGCCGCCGGGGATGTTGCAGATGACCAGTTCTTCCCGGTCCCGCCAGCGGGAGGTGCGCACGCTGAAGCCGCAGGTGGCCAGCCGCCGGCTCAGTGCGGGTACCGGCGGCGCGGCGGAACCGGATGCGGCGGGCAGCGGCGCGGCCAGGTGCGGTACCCGCGGCGCGCGACAGCAGGGTCGCGGTCTGCCGCGAGCTGAGGCCGGTCAGCCGGGCGGGATGACCGCTACCGGTCCCTGGGCGTGGTTGAGCACCGCCTGCAGGACCGCGCCGCTGCTCAGCAGCGGGCCCTCGTGGCCGTCACGGCGGCTGATCACGGTCAGGTCGGCCAGGCCGGACATCGCCGCCAGGACCCGGCCCGGATGCCCGTGGATGACCTTCGGGCTGGCCGGCACCCGTGGGTACCGCTGCTGCCAGTCGCGCAGCGCCTCCGCGAGCCGCGCGGCGGCCTGCGCGGACTGCGCCCGCGTGCCGGGATGGTGCACCGGCGCGGTCAGCACCCGGGTCAGCCCCCGGCCGTTCGGGGCGCCCGCGCCATCATGACCCGCGCCACCATGAGCGGCGGGGGACGCCAGCGAGGACGGTGGCAGCCAGTGCCAGGCGTGCACGGCCAGCACCCGGGCACCGCGCAGCGCGGCCTCTTCGAAGGCGAAGCGGAGCGCCGGGGCGGCCTCGTCCGGATCCCGCACCGCGACGACGATCTCGCCGTGCACGGTCCGGCCCTGATCGCGGACGACCACGACGGGGCAGGTGGCGCGGGACGCCACGGACCGGCTCACCGGGCCCGCGCGCATTTCCCCGTACCCGCCGAACCCGAACGCGCCCACGACGAGCATCAAGGCTCCGGACGCGTCCTGCGCCAGCACCCGGCCGGGCCCCCCGGACAGCAGTTCCGTCTCGACGGCGACATCGGGGGCCAGGCCGGCCGCGAACTCGGCCATCGTCGTCAGCGTCTGCGCGTAGACGTTCCGCAGGGCGTCGTCGACGGTCAGCGGGGAGCCCTCCGCGGCCCCGGCCCGGGAAGGGGCCGGGGTCACCGAGACAATCCGCAGCGGGACCTTCCGGCGCGCGGCCTCCGCGCACGCCCACTCCACGGCGTGCATGGACTCTTCCGAGCCGTCCGCGCCCACCACAATCGGCCTGGTCACCATCGTCCTGCCTCCTTCACCGGCATGGACCGCCCGGCCCAGCCCGCCGTTGGCCAGCCCGTCGTTGAACTGGCACCGGCCACTGCCCGCTCGGGCGGTTCCGGGCCCAGACTGCCGCCGCGGGTACCGGCGTGCCAGGGCCGCGGGCACATGGTCTCCACGGCCGAAGGTCCCGAATCTCGCTGCAGACCGAACGTCCCGCCTCGGACGGACCCCCGACTCTGCCTTCGGCCCCCCGGAGGAGCGATCGTTGCGGGTAAGGGACATGGAGGTTGCCATGGCTAGCACCGACTATGGGGTCCTCGTCGGATACGACGGCTCATCGAGCAGCCACCAGGCACTGAGCTGGGCTGCGCACGAGGCCCGGGCACGCGGCGTGCTCCTCACCGTGTGCCACACCTGGATCCCGGGATCCGCCGGGCCACCGCTGGCCGGGGAACCGGAAGATCTGGCCCGGGAAAGCGCGGAACGGATTCTGGCGACCGGAGGGCGGAGCGTCGTCGCGCCGGACGTGCGCCTGTTGCTGGCGGAAGGGCCAGCCGCCGCGGTGCTGTGCGAGCACAGCGACGCCGCCGACGTGGTCGTCGTCGGCTCACGCGGCCTGAGCGGGCTGTCCGGGCTGATGCTCGGGTCGGTCAGCCTTCAGGTGGCGGCGTGCGCGTCCGCGCCCGTCGTGGTGGTCCGCGGGCACTGGCGCCCAGCCGGTCAGTACCAGCCCGGTCCCATTGTGGTCGGGGTGGACGGGTCGAAGGCGGCGGAGCACGCGCTCGCGTTCGCCGGGGCGGAGGCCGCACGGCGGGACGTTCCGCTCATGGTGGTCTGCGCGCTGTCGGATGCTCCGGGCAGCCTGGCCGTGGCCCACGACATCGCGGACGACGCCGAGCAGACGATCCTCCGCTGGGAAAAGGACCACCCCGGCGTCGAAGTCCACCGGCGGATCACGATCGAGTCGCCGCGGGCCTCCCTGCTCGCCGCGGCCCAGGACGCGCAACTTCTCGTGGTGGGCTGCCGCGGTCGCGGGCTCGGGGGCGCGCGGGGCATGCCTCTCGGCTCGGTGACCCACACGCTGCTGTGGCAGGCACCCTGCCCGCTGGCGGTCGTCCATACGCACTAGGCCGCCCGGCGGGCGTACGGACCCGGCCCGGGACCAGGTTCAGGCCAGGTTCAGGGCAGCCGGGCGGGGCAGGGCGGCGACGGGGTGACGAGTTCCGGCATCCGCCACGCCGCGGCCGCCTGCGCGACGAACTCGGCCGCGGCCTGCATGGGCGGCTGGGCGCGGACGGCGCCACCGCCGAGGAAGCTGCGCACCGCCTGCTGAACGCCCGTGTTGCCGAGCAGGCCGCCGTGCATAGCGGGGACCACGATCGTCTGCGAGGGCAACTGGCACGCGGGGCCGCAGCGGGTCCCCAAACCTGACGTTGACGTTAAGATCCGTTACGATTCACTATGCGGACGGCAGCTTGCGAGCGACCCTGGGGAGTTCTATGTCTGTAGTTGGAAATCCGCCGGCTGCGCCCACGGCGCCGCCGGGCCGCAGCGTCCACTACAAGTGGATCGCCCTGTCGAATACCACGCTCGGCATCCTGATGGTGACGATCAATCAGTCGATCCTGCTGATCTCGCTGCCGGCGCTGTTCCGGGGGATCAAGCTCAACCCGCTGGTGCCGTCGAACACCTCGTACTTCCTCTGGGTGTTCATGGGCTTCGTCCTGGTCACCGCGGTGCTGGTCGTCAGCCTGGGGCGGGTGGGCGACATCTACGGCCGGGTCAAGATGTACAACCTCGGCTTCGCCATCTTCACGATCTTCTCAATCGCGCTGTCCGCGACGTTCTTCACCGGGCCGGCCGGCGCGCTGTGGATCATCATCATGCGGATCTTCCAGGGGGTCGGCGGCGCGTTCCTGTTCGCGAACTCCACCGCCATCCTGACCGACGCCTTCCCCGAGGACGAGCGGGGCAAGGCGATGGGCATCAACGGCATCGCCGCGGTGTCCGGCTCCTTCCTGGGCCTGCTGCTGGGCGGCGTGCTCGCCCCGATCGAGTGGCGGCTGGTGTTCCTGGTCTCGGTCCCGTTCGGGCTGTTCGGCACGGTCTGGGCCTACCTCAAGCTGCGCGACAACGGGATCCGCATTCCGGCCAAGATCGACTGGCTGGGCAACGCCCTGTTCGCCATCGGGCTGGTCGCCCTGCTGACCGGGATCGTGTACTCCCTGCTGCCCTACGGTGGCCACCCCACCGGGTGGACCAGCCCGTTTGTGCTGACCGCCGTCATCGGCGGGATCGCGATCCTGGCCCTGTTCGCCTGGGTGGAGACCCGGGTGCCACAGCCGATGTTCCGGCTCGGCCTGTTCCGGATCCGCGCCTTCACCGCGGGCAACATCGCCGGCATGCTGGGCGCCCTTGGTCGCGGCGGTCTGCAGTTCATGCTGATCATCTGGCTGCAGGGCATCTGGCTGCCGCAGCACGGCTACAGCTTCAGCCAGACCCCGCTGTGGGCGGGCATCGCCATGGTCCCGCTCACCATCGGGTTCCTGATCGTGGGCCCGCTCGCGGGCGCGCTGTCCGACCGCTACGGCGCCCGGCTGTTCGCGACGACCGGGCTGATCGTCTCCGGGGCCAGCTTCCTGCTGCTGGAACTGCTGCCCATCAACTTCAGCTACATCTGGTTCGCCGTGCTCATCTTCCTGTTCGCGGTCGGCATGGGGCTGTTCTTCTCCCCGAACCAGGCGTCGGTGATGAACAGCCTGCCGCCCGAGCAGCGCGGCGCGGGCGCGGGCATGCTCAACACGTTCCAGAACTCCGCCACGGTGCTGTCGATGGGCCTGTTCTTCACCATCGTCACCCTGGGGCTGGCCGCCCACCTGCCCAAGCACCTGTACAGCGGGCTGGTCGCGGCGGGCGTGCCGTCCGCCGCCGCGCACACGGTGGCCAACGAGCCGCCGATCGGCAGCCTCTTCTCGGCGTTCCTCGGGTACAACCCGATCCAGCAGCTCCTCGGGCCGACCGGCGCGCTGCAGCATCTGTCGCCGGCCCAGGCCGCCTACATCACCGGCCGGTCGTTCTTCCCCAAGCTGATCGAGCAGCCCTTCGCCGACGGACTGCACCTGGCCTTCACCTTCGCCGCCATCGCGACCGCGATCGCGATCATCGCCTCCGCCGTCCGCGGGAAGCGTTACATGCACATCCCTGAGCCCTTGGCCGAGGAACTGGCCGAGGGGGCGGCCGAGGCCGGGGGCCTGATGGGCCTGGAGCCGCTGGCGACCGACGGCCAGGACGCCGTCGACACCATCGGGCTCCGGGCCGGGACCGGCGACCGAGGACGCCCCGCAAAAGGGCAGCCAGCGAACGGGCAGCCAGCGAACGGAACGACGCCGACCGTGACCAGTCCCGGCGAGGGGTCCGGCGTCCCGCGCGGAGGGGCGTGAACGGGGTGGCCGGCCTGGCCCCGGCCCGACATGATGAGGAAACCGGCGGGCGGCTGCTCGGGATCGGCGCGGCGGCCCAGCGGCTCGGCGTGTCCGAACGGGCGCTGCGCTACTACCAGCAGATAGGCCTGATCGTCCCGGCCAGCACCACGCCCGGCGGCCTGCGGCGCTATTCGGAGAGCGATGTCGCCCGGGTGGAACGGATCGTGGAGCTGAAGACCCTGCTCGGCCTCAACCTGGACGAGATCGCGCTGGTGCTGCGCAACGAGGACCGGATCGCGCAGATCCGGCTGACCTACCACGACGAGCGCACGAGTGAGGACGAGCGCCGGCAGCTCACCCGCGAGTGCCTGGCCCTGCAGGAAGACCTCCGCGCCACCGTGGAAGTGAAACGGGCCGCGCTGGACGCCTTCCTGGCCGACCTGAACGCCCGCATCTCCCGCGCGCGGGCCCTGCTGGCCGATCACGATCACTAAATTGAATAGGACGCTTCCGGCCAGCCGGGACGGACATATATCTCCTGAGCGTGGTCATCGGAATCGACCCCCGTGAGGGCTGCGCATGCGGTACGGCGCCGGTTTTCCGCGGCATTTGCGGAAAACCGGCGCCGGTCATGAGACGGGCCGGGGCGGGCACCGGCGGGAGGATGGCCGCCGGGGCCCGCGGCCGGGCGGTTAGCGGCGCCAGGACCACCCACTGCCGATACCGGCCAGGTGCAGGGCCAGGCAGAACAGGCCGGCCAGCAGCAGGCTGGTGGGGTCAAAGACCGCGCTGGTGGCCGTACCCGCGGCGTTGAGGATGAACGCGATGGCGAAGAGGATGGCCGCGACGATGGCGAGCATGGAAAGGTCCTTCCGGTAATCAGGCCGCGAAAGCCGGAACGAGAACAACGGCGCGGTAAACGCATGGTCCGCACCGTCCCGGCCACCAGCTGCCTGCGTTTTTCAATTCATGGCGGGCTGTCTCACAATGAGACGGCCGGGTTTTACCCGGCAAAAACGGTCACTAACCTGTGACTGGATGTAAGGGAATTGGCGCCGTCACCGCAGGGCGGGACACCCTCGTCAATATCAGCGGCCGCGGACCCGCCCCCCTGCGCTTTTACGGTTTGACAACGGGATGGCCGTGACGATGCCGTTACCATTTACTTACCGGAACGCATCAGCGGCGGGCCGGCGGGCAGGATCGAGCCATGACATCAGACGCAGAGGCCAGCGGCCCAGGCCCGCTCCCCGGGCCGGCCGGGAGGCCGCTGCGGGCACGGTACGGCCGGACCGCGATCATCGTCGCGGCGGTCGTCGCCGTGGCCGTCGTGATCGTGGCCATCGCCGTCGCCGCCGGCGGCGCCCAGCCCACCGGCAGGCCGTCGGACACGGTGTCCGAGACGGCCGGATCGATCAGGGCCGTCGACTTCCAGGGCGTACCAGGACAGCTGATCGTCACCACGACCCCGGGCGACCAGGTCCGGCTGACCGGGCAGCTCGCCTGGAGGAACCATCACCGGGCCGGCACGGCTTCGGCGCGGGCGAGCGACGGCGTGCTGTACCTGGTCTCACGCTGCGCCACGGACAGCCCGTGCACCGAGAACTACCGGCTCGCCGTACCGGCGCACACGGCTGTCACCCTCACGCAGCCGTCCGGCCACGTGGTGGTGTCCGGACTGGATGCGGCCCTGCGGATCACCGCCGAGAGCACGAGTATCAGCGCGACCGGGCTGCGCTCGCCGTCGCTGACCGCCACGCTCCGGTCGGCGCATCTCGGCGCCTCGTTCGCCGGGGCACCGCAGCGGATCAGCGTCACGCTGACGTCGGCGCAGGCCACGATCCGGCTGCCGGCCACCGGCCTCCAGTATCAGATAAGCTCCCAGGTCCGATGGGGGTACATCAAGGTCGGTGTGCCGCAGTCGGCCAGCTCGCCCCGCCACATCGACGCCCACCTCACGTCCAGCGAGCTCGAACTGCTGTCCTGACCACCCTGACCCTGGGCGGGCGGGCCCTGGGCGGGCTCTGGGTGCGGGCCGGTGGGATCTCGATCAGGCGGGATGCTGGGACGTGGCCGCGGCCGGCTCAAGGTCGGAGAGCCGGAGAAGGTGGCGGGGCTCCGGCGGGAACGGTGTGCTGCGGTCGGCCCGCAGATCGGGTCCGACGTGCAGCAGCTCCCCCGGCTCGAGCAGGCGCCAGGCCGGGTCGTCGTCCATCCGCTCGCTCGCGATGACGACCGACGGCAGGGCCGCCAGGTGCGGGGACCGGGCGCTGATCCGGCTGCTGCGCACCTCCAGGGCACGGCCGGCCCCAGTGCCGCCTACTGGGCCGCCGCCTACCGGGCCGCCTACTGGGCCGGCCCCGGTGCCGCCAGCGGGGCGGTCCAGCACATACAGCTCGTGCGTGGCCGGAAAGCGCAGCGCCCACAGGTCGGTCGCCGTGACCAGGATCAGGTTGACGGCGTACACCGGCAGATGGCCGCCGATCCAGCCGATGGCCGCGGTGATGCCCCGGCCCAGGTCGCCGCCGTGCCGCCTGGTCTCCCCGGTGATCAGGGCGAACACCCGCTCGCTGTCGGTCTCGCCGCGCACCAGGTCAGCCGTGCCCAGCTCGGTGAGCCGGCGGTCCAGCTCGGGCAGGCCCTGCACGACGCCGTTGTGGGCGAACAGCCGGCCGTCCTGCAGAAAGGGGTGCGTGTTGGCCAGCGTGTGCGCGCCGGTGCTGGCGTAGCGGACATGCGCCACGAAGGTGGTGCCGTGCAGGTGCCGCGCGGTGCGGGCGAAATCGGTGTCCTGCCAGGCCGCGATCGGCTGCTTGGACACCTCGGGGCGGCCCCCGGCGCCGAACGCCCCGATCCCGGCACCGTCCGGATTGCGGTGACTCTGCGCCGCCAGGCTATCCGGCGCGCCGATCAGCCAGAACTCCGCATCGACCGGGCGGCCGGCGTGCAGACCGAACAACCGGCACATCGGTGTTCACCTCCTGCCCGCACGCTGGGTAACCGCGGACGGCGGGCGGGGGACGCCGCGGTCGCGGTAGGGCCGCCCGCAGCCGTACCGCTCGCGCGGAAAGACCCGGACAGCGAGCATAATGTCACGTGGGCTAGCCTCGCCGGCTAGCGCCGCCCCATGATCGCGGACCGGACGGAGGCGCCCACCGGTGTTTGAGGCCGAGGATATTCGGGAGTGGCGGGGCCACCATGTCGTCGATGACTCAGGGTCAAAGATCGGCGAGTTGGAGGCCCTCTACGTCGATACCCGGACGGACGAGTACATGTTCGCGACCGTGAAGATCGGGCTGCTCTCCCGGTCACGGCTGGTGTTCGTGCCGACGGCCGGAGCGAAGGTAGGCCCCGGGTACCTCAAGGTGACCTTCCCCAAGAAACTGGTACGGGACGCGCCGTCCATCGACACCGACGGGGAGCTGCTGGCCCCCGACGAACCCGCCATATTCAGCCATTATGAGCTGCCATATGATGCGGGTGAGATGGAGCGTTTGCTGGCCCGTCGGTAAGCGGCCCCCGGATCGCGGGACTCCGGAGCCGGCCTGCCCAGCAGGGACGGCGTGACCCCGCGAGCCCGCAAGACCGTCAGCCGGTAAACGGATTGACGGAGCGTAGCGGGGAAGGATATAGGCATGCGGCTATTTCTGTTTCTGATCATCATCGCGATTGCCCTCGGCATCCTGGGCGTCGTGCTCAAGGGCCTCTTCTACCTGCTGATCATCGCGATCGTGCTGTTCCTGGCCAACCTGGTCTTCGCCGGCGTACGGTTCGGCAAGCGACGGGGGACCAAACTGGCCCGCTGACGTTTCCGGTGAAGAGCAGGCCGGCACAGCGCAGGCCGGCACAGCGCAGGCCGGCGCCTTCGTCAGGCGACGGCGGCCGCGAGTTCGCCCTGATGCGCCTCGCACCAGCGCCGGGCACGGATCATGGTGCCGCCGTTCTCGTTCCAGGCGTCGATGAAACCGGCGTGCCCGGCCCTGACCCCTTCGGCGATGACGGCGCAGTCCCAGTCGTGATTGGCGATGATCGCCTCGGCCACCTCCCGGCGCTGCGCGGCGGCCAGGCCGTACGCGTCGAGCAGCAGGCGGAACCGGCGGATGGAGCCGCCCAGCCGGGAGTCGCTGATGTCGCGCTCGTCCCGCAGCGGGCACCAGTACCGGGCCGCGGCGGCGAGGTCCCAGATGGCACTGCCCGGGCCGGCCAGATCGAAGTCGATGAGGGCCACGGCGCGGCCGCCGCGGAAGATGAAGTTGGCCGGGTAGACGTCGTTGTGGCTGACCAGCCCGGCCGTGAAGCGGGCGGGCAGGCGGCGGGGCCAGCGGTACCCGGCGGGGTCGAACGAGGCCACCGCCTGGTGATAGCGGCGTAGCAGGTCGGCGATGCCGACCAGGGCCGCGTCGGTGAGCATCTCCTCGCCCAGGGGCGGCGTCGCGGCACGCCCGTCGATGTAGGTCAGCGTGTCGGTGGTCGCGTCGGCGCCCAGGATCCGGGGGGCGCCGTCGAAACCCACCGCGGCCAGGTGCGCGAGCAGGGCGTGGGTGGCGGCGCGGTACGGCGCCGCAGGCCGGCGGACCGTGTGCCCCACGCGGATCACCAGGCCCCGGTTGGCCGTCCCGCCGAGCAGCGGGCCGTCCGTGGCCGGTGGGACGCTCAGGTCAGCCGCCGGCATCCCGGGCCTCCTCGAGGACAGCACGGGCGAGGCTCGTGTGGGTGACCAGGCCATTAATGACCTTCCCTCGGACGGCGGCCAGCACCGATGAACTCTTGGCGGCGGCGCCGTACGCCACGGCGAGCACGGTCGGGATCGACGCGAGCACCGGTCCTGGCGTGATGATCATCCTAGTGTCGAGCGGCGTTTCCAGCGGGTTTCCCTCTTTGTCGAAAAGCGCACCACCCATGTCAGTATGAACGCCGAACTCCGTCATGGCGTCGCGTTCAGCAGGCGTTATCGAGTCGTAAATCGTCGACAGGCCGGGGGCCCAAGCGCCGATGCTGACCATGGCGATCGTCACGGACTCGACCAGCGCGAAGGCGTCCGCGACGTCGGGCTGGCGCCGGATCACGGCCGCCGTCTCCGGGTCCGCGACGATCATGGGCGCGTAGAAGACGTGCGCGCGGCCGCCGCCGACCCGGGCCACGCCGCGGACCAGGTCCAGGAGATCACTGCCGTCCGGCTGCGGGACGGCCCCGGTGAGCTGGACGATCGGGCATGGCGGGAACCGGGTGAGCGCCGCGGTCAGGCCGCTCAGGGACCGCGCCCAGGCCATGCCCAGCACGTCATCCGGGGTGATGATGTCCATCAGCGCCTGACCGGCCGCTTCGCCGAGGCGCTTGCGCAGCGCGGGCTCATCGTCGTCCGGCACGTTGAACACGAAGGCGTATTTCAGCCCGAACACCGAGCACAGCTCGGCGGACAGCCCGGCGTCCAGGTTGCCCCCCGGCAGGCCGATCTCGATGCGCACCATCCCGCTCTCCCGGGCCGCTTCCAGTAGCCGGGCCACGCGGAAACGGCTGATGCCCAGGCGGTCGGCGATGTCGACCTTCGACGCGCCCTCGAGGTAGAACTGCCGGGCGACCCGGGCCGCCAGGACCACCTCGGAGGGCCGGTCAACGGACAGTCCAGGCATAGTGCTCCCCATTCCCGGATCGTAGCTAACGCTCATTTGAGCGTCTAGGTCTCAGCTTGGCATTGAATCTCGGCGATGCCTAACGAGTGGGCGATGCCCAATGAGTGAGGGAAGACGCAGGCGCTGCCGCAGCCAGGTGATATTTGGGCCCCCGGCGGTACGGCCAACCGGCCACGGGGGCTCCGATTACCGCGCCGGCTGGATGGGCATAACTTCTAACGCGCACCCAGAATAAGTCGAAAAAATATACCGGAAAATCATTTGCCGGCGCACGCCAACATAGCGGGCCGTGCACGAAGCAAACCCGCCCCCGAACGCGCACATTCAGCCCGCCACGGATGGCGGCCGCTCCCGGCGCGATTCCCCGCGTCCCCTGGTCCCCGATATCGCCAGCCTGTTATGGCCGCCCCCAGCGCGGCCTGGTTCAGTCCGCGTCCGCGCCCTCGGCGAGGACGGCCACGACCAGGTCCCGCAGGGGGCCCACCAGGCCCCGTTCGGCGACCTGAATCGAGTGCTCCCCGTCACTGACCTGGTAGACCGGCCGTCCGGGATCAGGGCGGTAGGGCGGGGGGAGATCCAAATTGGCCCGGCTGACCAGATCACGCCAGCGGGGAGCGTCCGGGCGCTCCTCGGGCTCGATCCGCGCGCGGCGGATGCTGCCATCCCCAAGGATGCGCGTTACCTCAATGTTCATCGACCCAGTTTGTCCCAAAACTTTGGCGCTGGCACTACCTCCGGGTGATCAGTAAAGGCCCGGGCCTAACGCTGGATGGTTATTCACGTCCATAAATCCCTTAACTTCCGGCCGCAAAACTCGCAGCCGTGACCTGGATACGGTGGGGAAACTCACGCCCTGGCCCGGTCGCGGCCACCGCTCATGGCCGGGCCCGGCGGCCGGACTCCCGCCCACGGCCCCGGGTACCGGCGCAATAAATGCCGGTGGAGGTTAGAGCGGGGAGGGGTTAGAAACGCCGGCGATCGGGCACCCGCCTGTCATGGCTGTTCTGAGAGTTGTCGCACGACCGATGCTGGCCTCGATCTTCATCGTCCAGGGGGCCGACACCCTGATGCGCCCCGAGCGGGTGGTCCCGGCCGCGGAGCCCGTCGTGCGGCCCATCGCCGACCGGGTACCCGTCGTGCCGGACCGGGTGGAGCAGGCCGTCCGCATCAACGGGGCGATTCAGCTGATAGCGGGCTCGATGCTGGCCCTGGGCCGCTGGCCAAGGCTGTCGGCCCTGGCGATCGCCGCGACGCTGGTGCCCACCACCTACGCCGGGCACCGCTTCTGGGAGAGCGACGACAAGCAGGAGCGCGCCCAGCAGCGCATCCACTTCCTCAAGAACCTGACCATATTCGGCGGCCTGCTGATCGCCGCGGGCGACACCGCCGGCCACCCGTCCCTGGCCTGGCGCGGCCGGCACGCGGTCAAGTCCGCGCGGCACGACATAACCCTGGCCGGCCAGAGCGCGAGGGCTCAGGCCAAGACGGTCAAGGCCGCAGCCAAGGCCGCCCAGGCGTCCGCCAGGGCCGGGGCCAAGACCGGCGCCGCGGCGAGCCGGGCGAAGAGCCTCCTGCCCAGCTGACCTGACCCGATGGACCGGGCCCCGCTGGCGAGCCCGATGGGCGCATCTATGGCGTCGGGCGTGGCCCTTGTGGCTATTACGGCTTGTGAGACGGAAGAGGCACCGAGCCCCGCGTCTGCCTTTGATTTGTGACGATCTTTCCGCAGCATGCGCGGAAAGATCGTCACGAATACGGTCCGGGCGGCCCGGTCAGGCGATGCGGCGGGCGCCGGGACCGGGGAGCGGCGTGACCTCGTGCGGTGAGCCGACGACGTGACCGGCGGAGCAGGCGAGCTCGAGGTGGACCGGCTCGCCGCAGTCGCGGTGGGTGAGCACAACCGGCGGGCCGTCCGGCGCGGCCGCGTACCGATCGCCCCACTGCAGCAGCGCCACCATGACCAGGTAAAGGTCGCGGCCCTTGTCGGTCAGCCGGTACTCATGCCGGCTGCGCTGGCCCTCCTCCTGATAGAGAGCGCGGTACAGCAGTCCCTGGTGCACGAGACGGGAGAGCCGGTCGCTCAGGACCTGGCGGGGCGCGTGGGTGCGCCGCTGCATGTCGGCGAACCGGCGCACGCCGTTGAACGCCTCCCGCAGGACGAGGAACGTCCACCTCTCACCGATGATGCCGATCGCGGCGCCGACCGTGCAGTTGGCCGGGTCGTAGTCCAGGGCCCACGAATGACTCATCCCCGTATGCTAAGTCCAGTTGACAGACTCAGCAATGCGGGGCCATGCTGGGTTCATGAACGGAACTCAGACATTAGGGCTGCGGCCGGCGCGGGACGGGGACGCCGGCGCGCTGCAGCAGTTCATCGGCGCACTGTCGCTGCGGACCCGGTACCTCCGCTTCTTTGCGGGGGTGCCACGCGCGACCCCGGCCATGCTCCGCCGAATGGTGGGGGCCCGGCTTCCGGGTGAGGATCACGTCGACGCCCTGGTCGTCACCGAGGCCGGGGCGATCATCGGGCACGGCATGGCCACCGACGCGCGCGACCCGGCCGGGACCGCGGTCACGGAGATCGGTGTCGTGGTCGCCGACGGGTGGCAGCGGCACGGTGTGGGGTCAGCCCTGACGCGCGCGCTGGCCACCCGGGCCGAAGCCCGCGGCGCGACCACCCTCATGATGGATGTGCTGGCCGAGAACCAGGAGATGCTGGCGCTGATCAGGAACCACCTCCCGGCCGCCCGTTGCCGGCACGCCGGGCCCTACGTCACCGTCTACGTTCCGCTGCCGCTCACTCAGGAGGAACAGCCACGTGAATCCGCTGGCCAGCCCAACGGGCCCGACGGGGCCCACCGGGCCCACGAAACCCACGGGGAACGACAGCTCGCCGGGCTCGGCTGACCTGGCTGCCGCTGGCCCGGCGAGCACTGACCCGGCGAGCACTGACCCGGCGAGCCGGAACGGGGCCGGATCGCACCAGCGGCGGCGCACGTATCAGTGGGATGACCCCCTGGTCGCGGCGGCGGCCGCGCGACAGCTCGATGGGCTGGCGTTCTTCCGGGAGATCATGGCCGGGCGGCTGCCTGCGCCGCCCATCATGGCCACGCTCGGGATCAAGGGGGTCGAATTCGGGGAAGGCCGGGCGGTCTTCGAGGTCACGCCGGCCGAGTACCACTACAACCCGATCGGCTCCGTGCACGGCGGCGTCTACGCGACGATCTGCGACTCCGCATGCGGCTGCGCCGTGCATACGATGCTGCCGGCCGGGGCCTACTACACCTCGCTGGACCTGGACACACGGTTTATCCGGCCCATCACCTCCGGCACCGGGCGGCTGCTGTGCGAGGGCACGGTCGACTACATCGGCGCCCGGACGGCGCTGGCGAGGGCCCGGCTGGTCAATTCGGACGGGAAACTGTTCGCGCAGGCGACAAGCAACTGCCTGATCTTCCGGCCGGGCGAATGATGCGGCGAGCGGGCGGCCCAGAGCGGGCGGC
>PLRW01000133.1 GCA_003164955.1 Actinomycetota bacterium | reverse complement strand
GTGCTCGTGGATGCAGCTGGTTCCGTATGCCCTGCCGCAGTCGCCGAGGGCGAGTTTGCGGCGCTCGAAGTGGCCGAGGAACTCTTCCCATTCGGCGTCGGTCGGGGTGCGGTATTCGCCGCCGGGCCGCAGTGCCCGGCGGCGGGCGATGAACGTGCGGTGCCCTGTGATGACTTCCTCGGGGTAGACGGCCTTATATCCCATGGTTGTGTTGATGTCCCGGTGCCCGGCGACGAGCTGGGCGATGTGCGGCGGCATGCCGTGCATGATGGCGTCGGTGATCAGCATCCGGCGGAAGTCGTGCGGGGCGGACCGGAGCGGCTGCCCGGCGGCGTCGGTGAGGCCGGACGCTTCCAGGGCGACGTTCAGGAGCTCCCGGATCGCCTGCGCGGTGACGGGACGGTCCTCTGACCGGAGCCGGCGCTGGAACAGCAGCGGCATCGGCGGGTTCCAGGGCTTCTCGTTGTCGTCGTAGGACACGACGAGCGGCACGGCACTGCCGTCGCTGCGGATCCGGGTGATGATCGCCGACAGGACATCGGCGAGCTCGGGGCTGATGACCAGGAGTCGCTCGGCGTCGGTCTTGGACGGGGCGATCTGCAGCAGCGGGATGAGCTCTCTGGTGGGTGCCTGACTAACTGACTGACAACCGCAGCGACTTGGAGGGTACTCCTGTGGACGTTGATGGACGTTGCTTCGAGCAGGTGAGGGGCAATGTTCGAACTTAGGTACGCCTTACAAGCGAGGGGTCACTGGTTCGAACCCAGTTGCGCCCACCAGGCAAAACACCGTCCAGTTGACCATCCATGCTGGCCACCGTGCCATTAGCGGCAACCTGGTGGGAGCAGCCCGGCGTCCTGGTGGGGCTGGCCGGTCCGCTGTCCGGCACAGTTATCCGGTGTTACCGGTTATGGCCCGCAGCGGCCGGCGTGCCAGCGGGCCGTAGCACCGCCGAGCCGAGCCAGTGGCTGGCCTGCAGCGCGAGTTCCACGTCATGGCGGTTATCGCCCACTGGACGCCCGAGGCTCTCCTCCGCCTTGCGGATCCGGTACTGAACGGTGTTCTTGTGCAGCGTCAGCTGTTCGGCGGTCGTCTTGTAGCTGCCCCCGGTCTGCAGGAAGACGAGCAGGGTAGCGCGCAGGCGAGCGTGGTGATCGTCGTCCGTGGCCAGGGCCGCCAGCGTGCCGAGCACCCAGGCCCGCAGCAGGTCGGAGGAGCCGAGCATCATCGCCACGGGCGCGACCTCGCTGAACGTCACCACCCGCGGCACCGGGGGCGCTGCCGCCAGCGCGACCGCCTGAGCGGCGACCGCCTGCCGGTGGGTGATGCGGAACCCCGCCGTGCCCTTCGCCGTGTCGCCGAAGGCGAAATGGATGTCGGCGTCCGCGCCGGCCGTGCTGGCCGCCACGCCCTCGAACCTGTCCCGGATCCCCAGCGGCAGCCAGGCCCATGCGCTCGATTCGTCATGAGGCAGGAACGCCGGCTCGCCGCAGCAGGCTGCCTGATCCGCGACGTAAGCGATCGCTTGCTCCAGCCGGGTGATCTCGTCGGCCTGGTTCGCCGCGTCGCCCGCCCAGCACACCAGGCCCACGTGGTACTGGCGCAGCCGGTAGCCCAGGGTGGCCTCCGCCGCGCTCACGTCGATCCGCTCACCCGACAGCAGGTCACGTATCCGGGCGGCCCGCGCGGCGCTCCGATTCCGCAGCCAGTTCTCCCTCTCCTGCGTATAGGCCGCGACCATCTCCTCGGAGGTCTGGTCGATGTACCCGGCGACGATCCCGGCCATGCCCCGCGTGGTAGCGCTTATCATCTCGGCGCCGTCTGCCTGCCGGGCCAGCTCGCTGAGCACCCAGTCGGAGAAGCACGCGTGCCCGACCCGATAGGCGCGCAGCAGCGCGGTCAGCGGCGTGCCGCGCTGCGCCAGCCGGCGCGCGTACTCTACGGCCGCGGCCGGGGCTGGCACGGCGGCCAGGCCGATCCGGTGCTGCATGATCTGCAGGCAGGTGTCGACGTTGCTGTCGACGCTGGAAGCGAGCAGCGCGAGCAGCGGCTTGTCGTCGCGTAGCTGCGGGATCTCCCGGATAATCACCTCGTAGACATCCGCGCGCACCGCGGCGGCCCGGCAGGCTACTGCCGCCGCGACCTGGGACATCAGCTCGGCGACCGCGGGACGATCCATGTCCACCTGCGAATTCTTTCATATTCTCGCGAGCTGGCACAGCGGCGCCGAGGTCGATATTCTGCGGCCCGCAATGCTTCCCGCTACCGGTCCTGCGGGCCCTCTGAATTCCCGGCCGACTGGGTGGACTGGCAGCTGAGAAATGTAAATCCTGGCTAGTCACCGGAAGGACGCGTGCGATGAGCCGGACCAAGGGCATCGCGGCGCACCGGAACGCGAGCTCAGCTACGTGAAGGCCCCGATGCCGGTGATGGCGCGACCGACGATGAGGGTCTGCATGGTCTCGGTGCCCTCGAAGGTGTGGATCGCCTCCAGGTCCACCATGTGCCGCATGACCTGGTAGTCGAGCAGGATGCCGTTGCCGCCCAGCATGTCGCGCGCCTCGGCGGCTATCGCGCGGGCCTTGCGGGTGTTGTGCATCTTGGCCAGCCCGGCCACGGTGGGGGTCAGCCGGCCGGCCTCGGCCAGGCGGCCGATCTGCAGGCAGTACAGCTGCATCGCGGTGAGGTCCGCCAGCATCGATACCAGCCGCTGCTGGATGATCTGGAAGCTGGCCAGCGGCTGGCCGAACTGGCGCCGCTCCTGCGCGTACTGCAAGGCGGTGTCGTAGGCGGAGGTGGCGTGGCCCAGCGCCGCCCAGGCGCAGGTGCTCCGGGTGGTGGCCAGGACCCGGCTGGTGTCCTTGAACGAGCGCGCTCCGGGCAGCCGGTTCTCGGCTGGCACCCGCACGTTCTCCAGCGTGATGTCGGCCTGCCACACCGAGCGCACCGACAGCTTTCCCTCGATGACCCGGGCGTGGTAGCCCGGCGATCCCTGCTCCACGACGAACCCGTTGACCTGGCCGTCCTCGGTGTTGCGGGCCCAGACGACGATCAGGTCGGCCACGCTGCCCAGGCCGATCCACCGCTTGCGGCCGTTCAGCACCCAGCCCCCGCCCGCCTCCCCATCCCCCTTTACCGGGCGGGCCGAGGTTTCCAGGGCGACCGAGTCCGAGCCGTGCTCCGGTTCGGTCAGCGCGAAGGCCCCCAGCTTGTCCATCCGGGCCATGTCAGGCAGCCAGCGCGCCTTCTGCTCCTCCGAGCCGCACATCGCGATCGCCTCCATGGCCAGGCCCGCGTGCACGCCGAGGAACACCCCGAGGCTGCCGTCGCCGCGGTGCAGTTCCATCGTGACCAGCCCGCACGCCATCGGGCTCATCCCGGCGCACTCGTAGCCGGTGATGTCCTCGCCGACGATGCCGAGCTCGGGCAGCCGCCTGACCAGCGGCCAGCAGATCTCGGCCCGTTCCCAGTACTGGCCGGCAACCGGCACGACCTCCTCGTCGACGAACCGGCGGACGGCGATGAAGTGCGACCATTCCTCGTCGGAAAACTGCTCGCGGACGAAGAAGAAGTCCGTGCCGAGCGCCTCCCCGAGATGCTTGCTAGCGACCTGTGTCATTGCTGGCTCCCTCCGGCGGTGAGGTCGGCAGTGGCATAACCGTTATGGGTCATCCGAGGCCCTCGGGAGCCCGGGACCGGGCCGCCACGTTTTTTAAGCACGGTGGTCACCGGCAACCGCACGATATGAGCCCGCCCGGCTTGGGACCAGTGAACGCCGGGCCGATGCCCCCTGGCCAGGATGCGTGACCGACAAGCACATAGCCTTCAGCTCCGACTCGCCCCGCCCGGCTGGGCCGGGCGAGGGGACCCTCTCCGCGGTATCGGGTGAGCCGCAGGCCGTCACGGCGACGCCGTAGTAACGGCGTGCCGATGATCTCTTCCAGTCGCCGGATCTGCTGGCTCAGGGCCGGCTGGGCGATAAAGATCCGCTCCGCGGCCCGGGTGAAGCTCCCCGCGTCGGCGAGGGCCACGAAGTAACGCAGCTGCCGCAGCTCGATGGCCAGTGGCGGCCCGGCCGGCGTGGGCAGTTTCACTGGCTCCAGCTGGCGGTCCGAGTACGGTGCCGTCATGCTCTCTCCTTGATCGGGCACCTGACGCTACCGTGGCGGCCGACGCCGGGCATCGGGCGAGCGGGACGATGTTGCGGATGGCCGTCGTGCCGCGCGCACGAACCCACCTGAGGACTAGGGGTTTGGGGGATGCGGCCGGGCAGGGCCGCCTTCACCTAGGCCTGGCGCCGAATTCCGCGGGCAATGCCAGGATGCTTCAACCTCGGAAATCTCGATCAGTATGTCAAATTCCGTGGCCGTCAGCCAGGTACCGGCCGCCCTTGATGGCCAGGATCTCGTTGCTCCGTCCGCTGGGTCTCCCGCGGCCGGGAAGCGGGCCCAACGGTTGTGCCGCCGTACCAACGCCGGGGGACAGGCTTGATACCGGGGACCGAGGACCGCCCGGACCTGCGGCCGGACAATGAGCAGCGTGACGAACCTGGCCAGCAACCTGACGGACACGACCCGGGCGCACGCCGGACGGGTGGCCGTGCGGGTGGACAACGCGGCGATGACCTACCGGGCCCTGGACGACGCGAGTGCCCGGGTCGCCGGGCTGCTGCGCGAGCGCGGCCTCAAACCCGGCGACCGGGTCGGCATCATGATGCCCAACGTCGCCGAGGTCCCCGTGGTGTACTACGGCGTGATCCGGGCCGGCGGCGTGGTCGTCCCGATGAACCCGCTGCTCAAGGCCCGGGAGGTCGCCTATTACCTCGGCGACTCCGGGGCCGGGCTGGTCTTCGCCTGGCACGCGTTCGCGGACCAGGCCCGTGGCGGCGCGGAGCAGGCCGGGGCCGAACCCATCGTCGTGGACGGGAGCAGCTTTCCCGACCTGCTGGCTTCCGCCACTCCGGACTCCCAGGTCGCGGACACCGGCGACGAGGACACCGCGGTGATCCTCTACACCTCGGGCACGACCGGCCACCCGAAGGGCGCGGAGCTCACCCACGGCAACCTCATCAGCAATACCGGGGTGGCGCGATCCGATATCGTCCGGGCGCGCCCCGACGACGTCATCTTCGGCGGGCTGCCGCTGTTCCACGTGTTCGGGCAGACGGTCGCGCTCAACGCCGCGGTGGCGGCCGGGGCATGCCTGACCCTGCTGCCACGGTTCGACGCCCAGCATGCCCTGCGGATCATCGCCGGCCACCGGGTCACCGTCTTCGAAGGCGTGCCGACCATGTATGTGGCCCTGCTGCACCAGCCTGACCGCGCGGACTACGACACCTCCGCGCTGCGGACGTGCATCTCCGGCGGCGCGGCCCTGCCGGTCGAGGTGCTGCGCGGGTTCGAGGAGGCGTTCGGCGTCCCGGTGCTGGAGGGATACGGCCTGTCCGAAACCTCGCCGGTCGCCTCGTTCAACCACCCCGGCCGCGAGCGCAAGCCCGGCTCGATCGGGACGCCTATCCGGGGCGTGCAGATGCGGGTCGTGGACGGCGAAGACCACGAGGTCCCGCCGGGCGAGGTGGGCGAGATCGTCATCCGCGGGCCGAACGTGATGAAGGGCTACTGGCAGCGCCCCGAGGCCACCGCCGAGGCGATTCGCAACGGCTGGTTCCACACCGGTGACCTCGCCCGGGTGGACTCCGACGGCTACTTCTCCATCGTGGACCGGAAAAAAGACCTGATCATCCGCGGCGGCTACAACGTCTGCCCGCGAGAGATCGAGGAGGTGCTCTACGAGCATCCCGCGGTCGCCGAGGCCGCCGTGATCGGCGTGCCGCACCCGGCCCTGGGCGAAGAGGTCGGTGCCGCGGTGGCCCTCAAGCCGGGCGCCGCCATCACCGCCGGGGAGCTCCGAGACTACGTCAAGAGCCAGGTCGCGGCCTACAAGTACGCGCGCCACGTGTGGATCGTCGACGCCTTGCCCAAGGGCCCGACCGGCAAGATCCAGAAGCGGGATATCGTCATCCCGGGCCGACCTGACCAAGCGGGCAATCCCGTGATTGCAAAAGACATGACGGCTTTGGTGTCATAGGCCAGGCCTATAGACGAAGCAGCACCGGTGCGATAGATGCCGTCGATAGCCCAATAGGCAGTGGCTCCTGGCACGTAGCGGAGGTCAGATCTGTACTTCGAATGGAAGCGTCGTAAGCGGCAATTTTCCCGCTCTCGACGTGGAAACGAAAGACCGTTGCGTAGCCGGCCGCCATGCCTCTATAGGTGGCAGATGTTGGCCGGAATCGTTGGCTGTCGTGTCTGCTGAACAGACCACGGACCACGGACTTAACAGTGGGCCGGCTGAGGCAAGCGGAAGGAATACCCGTCATGTTCAAGTCGTCATCTACCTCGTTGATCCTGCTCGGCATTCTGGCCGTCGTCGTCGGTGTCCTGGCCATCGCCTGGCCGGGCGTCACGATTCTCGCGCTGGTCATCCTGTTCGCGGTCTACGCGTTCATGGACGCGGGGCTGCAGGCCGGGCGGGCCTTCGGCAGCCGGGCCGCCGGCCCGGTCGTCGGTCACCTGCTGCTCGGGCTGATCGACCTGGCGGCCGGGGTGTTCGCCCTGGTCTGGCCCGCGCCTACCGCGTTCGTCCTGGTCATCGTCGTGGCGGCGTGGGCACTGGCCGGCGGCGTCGCCGAGGTCTTCGCCGGTTTCCAGATCGGGGAGACCGCGGGCACGCGGGCGCTGTTCATCCTGTCCGGGCTGGTGTCCGTCGCGTTCGGCGTGCTGCTGTTCGCCCGGCCCGGCGTGGGCGCGGTCACCCTGGCGCTGCTGTTCGGCCTGTACGCCCTGATCTACGGGGTCTCGCAGATCACGGTGGGCGTCCAGGTCCGCCACCTGGGCGGCGACGTGAGGTCGCTGTCGGAACTGCGCAGCGCGGCCTGAGCGCCCGGTTCAGGCCTTCCCGTCGCAGGAGGGCGAGCATCCGATGAGCGCCGTCGGGCCACGCAGGGCCGCCCCGGCCGAAGCCGCGAACAACGTGCGGGTCCGGCACGGGCGCCTGCGGGACGCGGCGGCCCGGCGCGGCGTCCCGCTGGCCACCATCCTCGTGACCGTCACCGTCGTGGTCCTCACGTATCTTGCGGGCAAACTCGCCTACCGGATCCGCGATGTCCTGTTGATGATCGCGGTCGCCGGGTTCGTCTGCCTGATCCTGAACCCCCTGGTGGTGGCCCTGCAGCGGTGGGGGATCCGGCGCCATGGCTGGGCGGTGGCCTTCGTGGCCACCTGGACGGTGCTCGTCTTCATCGGCCTGCTGGCGGTGTTCGGCTATCCGCTGGCGCACGGGGTGGCCCACTTCTCGCAGCGCCTGCCGTCCTACGTGCAGGCCGCCGAGCACGGCCGCGGCTGGATCGGCCACCTGGTCATCCGCTTTCACCTGGAGGCCTGGGTCAACCGCAACGCACCTAAGTTGCAGAGCCTCGGGACGACCCTGGCCAAACCGGCCCTGACCGCCGGGAAGGGCGCAGCGTCGTTGCTGGCCACGCTGGCGACCATCTTCGCCTTGATCGTGCTTTTCCTGATCGAGGGTCCCAAGATGCGCAGGGGACTGCTGGGGCTGATGCCGCCGGAGCGGGCGGCGTACTGCACGCGGGTGGCGCGCGAGATCAGCCAGTCGGCGACCGGCTACGCGCTGGGCAACCTGCTGACGTCGCTGATCGCCGGCGTGGTCGTCTTCGTCACACTCACCGTGCTCGGGGTTCCCTTCCCGCTGCTGTGGGCATTGTGGGTGGCCCTGGTCGATTTCCTGCCCATGGTCGGCGGCACGCTGGCCGGCATCCCCACCGTCCTGTTCGCCCTCGGCCACTCGCTCACCGCGGGTATCGTCACCGCGGCCGCGTTCCTCATTTACCAGCAGATCGAAAACCACGTGCTGAACCCCGTGGTCATGAGCCGCACGGCCAACGTCAACCCGCTCCTCGTTCTGCTCTCACTCCTGGTCGGGACGTCGATCGGCGACTGGGTGGGCGGCTTCTTCGGCGGTTTCGTGGGGGCCCTGCTGGCCATCCCGGCTGCGGGCGCCCTGCAGGTCATCACCCGGGAACTGTGGCACGCCACCGCGCGGCCGCAATAGCCCAAGCCAATAGCACGAGAGCCAGCGTCACCTTTACCCGGCACGCGATCGCGGCGTGAACTTTCGATAGATGGCGAATTCGCCGCCTAGTACTACAACAGCGCGCCGAGATGGAGCCAGCTGAGTGACCGGCTCCGGGCCGGGGTCGCTGCGGCCTGGGTCCTTCGGCCCGGTCTAGCTCATTAACGCAGGGGCCTTTCTCCCCGGGTAATTGTCACCGGACCTTTTCCCCGTGTCTTAAAGAATGGGCCGAACTGCCCGCCGGAATAAAGCCCGAATCCCCTATTGAGTAATCGGCTGATCGCGGAAAGTGGTGAATGCCAGGGAAAACAAGCAACCCGAAGGGCATCACCCCAATAACACTCACCGTCCCTGATGAGGTCATCAGCACACCAGCAGGAAGACACATCATGAGTAGCACCACGCTGAACCTCCCCGTGGCCAAAATCCTGCTCGCGTCAGGATGGGGCAAGAGGACTCCGACCACGGGACAGTACGTCGTGGACTTCCTGTCTCCCAGCGACCCGGGCGAGAAGATGATCCAGATCAAGTCAGCCAGTCGGCTCGTTCGCAGGAGCCAGCCGTGGGCGTACCAGTTCTCTCCGGTCACCCTGGCGCTAACGATGAAGAACATCGACGTTCAGAAAAACGGCAGGCTCATCGGAGGCGGATTCGGGCTGACCGGTGCCGCCATCGGCATGGCCGGTGCCCACCCTGGCCTGGCCTTCTTCGCGGGCTGCGACCCGCTGGTGGAGCTCATTCGTAGGTGAGCTGTGGTTTATGTGCGATACGCAAGGCGAGGCTAGGCGGGCATCATTGAAAGAGACCTTAAGCGCCGGGTCAGCGGGATGCCCTGACGCGGATCCGCGCGCTGATCATGAAGGAAGGATGACAACGGGCCGTTCGCGGCGGCCGTGCCGCCTACCCTCCAAGCAGGGTCAAGCAGCTCGCATCTATCAACGGGATCGATTTCCGCCCGCGGCACGCCCAGCCGAGAATCTCCCGGGTGGTGATGGCCACCCTCGCCGCCGTCGCCGGGTCCCTGGCCGCAGACGCCTTGCTGGTGGTCATCGGCCAGGCCGTCTTCCCCGGCACCAGGGGATACGTGCATTTCCAGTTCCACGACTACGCTAAGCTGACGGTGATCGGGTCATCATCGCGTGCGCGGCATGGGCGGTCGTAAGAGGTATGTCCGGGCAAATGCGCAGGGGCAGTCCGGTTCGGGTCGCGCCAGAAGAAGAGGCATCGTGAGTCGCCGCCGTTCGTGGGTCGCGGTGGAGGGATCGCTGGAGCCGATCAGCTATGACGGTCTGTCGTTCTTCCGGTTCCCGGAAGCCGTCGCCGAACATGTCATCGAGCGCTACTCCGCACCCGGGGACTGGGTCATGGACCCGTTCTGCGGTTTCGGCACCACTCTGGTCGTGGCCGAGCGCCTGGGCCGTCACGCGGTGGGCTACGAGGTCGACGAGCGCCGCGCCGCCTTCAGCGCCGCACGCGTGGGTAACCCGGATCGGGTGGTGCACGGCAGCTGCGAGGACCTCACACCGGCGCAGTGGCCACCGTTTGCGCTGTTGTTCACCAGTCCTCCCTACTGGAGCTTCCGATCCGACGGCAACGGCGAGACCTACCTCGCAGACGCCCGTCGCCTGTTCTCCGGCTTTGCGCGCCTACTGCGCCCAGGCGCCACGGTCGCCGTGGAGGTATCCCAGCTAAGACAGGGCAATCGCACGCTTCCGCTGGTATGGCAACTCGGCGCCGTCCTGCACGAGATCTTCCCGCTGCGGGAGGACCTTGTCCGCGTCAACACCGGTGACACACAGGCGGGCCCTGGATACGACCACGATCACGTCCTGGTCTTCGACGTTCCACCCGCCATGCCATAAACCTGCACCGCACATCCGGAATCCGTTGGATTGCCACCACGACCTCTACATGCCTACCCGTACGCCGCCACGCGCGACCAGGTACGCCGAAAGCAGGTTGCTCGCAGGACTTCTGGATAGGCGCTTTAGACAAGCGGACCCAAACGGCGTCCTGTCCCTTTCGGCTATGTCGTTAAGTTGAGGTGCCGTCGCGGCGGGTTCCAGTCACTACGCTCGGTTGCATTCACGGGACCATGCCTGCCGTCCGCCTGGAACGGTTCGTGGAACGATGCTCTGGGGGTCCATCCCTAGCGCAGCGATTGCCGTGAGTGCGATGGCGTGTGCCATTGGTGCAGCTAGCGCGCACGGTGCACGGGGACGTACTTCATATAAACGGCCGGGCAGAGAAGGAGTCGACTCGTGCGGGCGGTCACGTCATTTAGCAGACCGCATGAGGCCGAGCTTTAGGGCGTGGAGCGTGTCCGGAATGCTCGAGGCAGATCACAGATCACGCAGCCACGCCGGACACCATCACAGGCCACCGTTGTAGTACTAGTACCGCAACAGCTTCCTGTGATTTTCGGTTTGGTGTGACCCATCGATGGTTGCCGCCTGCCGGGTGCTGCTTGCCGCCGCGATCGGCGCCTCCAGCCCGGCCAGTGCTCGTGGAATGCCCGGGGACGGATGACGCGGGTGTACAGGTTCGGGTCCGGCCGTTACCGGGTCGGTGCGTGCTTGGCCAGGTAGTGGCGGATCTGCTCCAGGTTGTAGACGGACGACTCGCGGGCTCGTTCTTCCCAGGCGAAGACGCAGACGGTGGCGATGCCGTCGAAGCCGACCTCGGCCAAGGTGCCGAAGAACACGTCCCAGTCCACGTCGCCCTGGCCGATGTCCAGGTGCTGGTGGATCCGGGCGGCCGAGCCAGGCGGGTTCACGATGTAGCGCAGGCCGGAGGAGGCCCGGTGGTCGAAGGAGTCGGCGATGTGCACGTGGGTCAGCAGCGGGCCGGCGCACTTCATGATCCCGTCGATGTCGCCGCCCTGGTGGAAGGTGTGCGGTGCGCAGTACAGGAAAGAGGCGAAGTCCCGGTCCAGCCCGCGGATGAGGTCGACGGCGGCCCGGCCGTCCTCGATGAAGTCGTCCGGGTGCGGCTCAAGCACCAAGCGGACGCCCTCGCGCTCGAACACCGGGAGCAGTTCGTCCATCGACCGCATGAACTGCGCCTCGCTGAGCTCCGGGGACTCGGGCCGCCCGTTGAATTCGGAGTTCATGACGTCCGCGCCGAGATCAACGGCAATCTGGATGGCCCGCTTCCAGTTACGCACCGCGGCCTGGCGTTCCTCCTCGCCCGGCCCCGACCAGTGGTACAGCGGCAGCACAGAGGCGATTCCGACCCCGGCCGCGGCCAGCGCCTGCCTGAACGACGCGATCCGCGCCCGGTCGGCCCGGGGATGCAAGAAGAACGGCAGGAAGTCCTCGCGCGGCGACAGCTCGATGTACTCGTAGCCCAGATCGGCGACCAGCCCGGGCAGCTCCGTCAGCGGGACCCGCCGCAACATGTAGGGATCAAGAGCGATCTTCATCGTCATACCCGTCCTTGGTTGGCTGGTCAGGTCGGACAGCGGTGGGGAAGTGCATGTGCCGGCTGTGGTGGCGTGACCTTTCTTCGAGCGCACGGCGCACGTGATTAGCCATTCACATCCGTCGGCGGCCGGATAAATGCCATAGTTATGTTGTACGTCAGCGCACCGGCTATCCTGCGCCAGTTCAACGATTCCGCATGTTCTGCTGAATGTCCAGGAAAACCAATTCCGGATCAGTGCGAGATTGCTGGATAATCAGCAAACAAAAATCTCGTACCGACCCGTTTTCTCAGGTCAGATGTTCTCATCCGCCGGATTGTCAGACACGCTGTCCGAGGTTGCCCGGCTCGATACGCAGGGCTTCCGCTGCCAGCTGAACAATCTGCTAGGTGAACAATTCCACGCTTATGTAGCGCGGCCATCACCGCTCCCCCTGCCCCCCGGAGAAGATCTCCAGGAAGAACAGGAATACGTTCAGCACGTCCAGGAAGATCGACGCGGCCAGGAACGGCGCGGTGGCCACGTCGGTGTTGGTGCGCAGCCGCTGGAAGTCGAACATGGTGAACCCGGCGAAGATCACCAGGCCGAGCACCGAGTAGGCCAGGTCGGCGCCCGGGATGTGTACGAAGATCAGCACGATCCCGGCCACGATCAGCGCCAGCAGCGCCCAGAAGCACACCCGGGCGATCGCGGTCAGGTCACGCCGGGTGGCGTAGCCCGCTGCGCCGAACCCGGCGATGAACAGCGCAGTCGCCCCGCCCGCCTCCCACAGCGCCCGCGGGTCCATGCTGCCGTAGTAGGCGATCACGGGCGCCACGGCCAGGCCGATCAGCAGCCCGAACGCGGCCAGCAGCCCGACGGTGAGCTGGGCGGACCGGCGGGCGGCGAACCGCATGCCGATTAGGCAGGCGAACGCGGCGATGAACGCGATGATGCCGACGCCGCCGGTCAGGGTGCGGCCCAGCCAGGCGCCGAGCGCGAACAGGGCGGCGGTGGCGGCGACGTAGCCCATCGTCTGCGCGAACAGGGCGTGGGTCTGGCCGCGGGCCGTCGTGCCCATCTGCCGGTAGGTGAGGGGCTGGTCGGTGAGGGTGTTGCTCATGATCCTGCTCCTTTCTGGTGCCGGCGGTCTGGGGTCAGGCCGCCGGTTAAGTCCTGTTCTCTACGGTCGCGTTTTCCCTACGGTCGCGTTCGGAGGCCGCCGGCACACCAGGGCGACGCACTGGTCGGGTCCCTGGTATGGGTCACGAACCTTAGGCCCCGACCCAAGAAGACCCAGCAATGGACGCGAGCGAGAAGCCCGCAGACATCAACCGGACGTGGGTATCGGGGCCATAAAGGGCGCAGCCACTCGCGATAAAGGAGGTGCGCGCGGGCGAGTTCCGGACAGAGCCGGGTACGTACATGATGCGAGCCGCAGGGTGATGGTCGCCATGGTCCGGCTGCCGAGGGTGTCGCCTTGGGCATGCTCATGCGCAGCTCCCTGCACAGGGCAGACATTACGCCTGCGCGAGCGCCGTGTCGATGTTGTACGCGGTGGATCGAGGTGGGGTTATGGCCTACCGTTGACGGCATATGGTGCCGCCAAGTGAAGGAACGCGCATGAGTGCACCAAGCGCCTATAAGCAGTCAGCCGCCGTGCCGTTGCCCTCCGACGGCGACGTTCGCGCGGTGATCGGCGAGGACTACGACCCCGGCACCACGCTCAACGTCATTAAGATGTTCGCCGGAACCGGGGAATTTTACCCCGCGTTAGCAGGCATGGTGCGAGCGATCTTCGGCACTCCCGACATAAACGACAGGCACCGCGAGATGATTATCCTGCGCTCCGCGTCAATCCTCGACGTGCCACTCGAGACCACCGACAAGATCGGCAGCCGCACCGGTCCACTTGCCTAACATGAACCGACGGAGCACAGCCGGGGGAGTGCCAGCGTGCTTGACGGGCAGCCAGGCCGGGCCGGATAATGGCAGCAATCGATTGCAGAGTGACGCTGTGCGACGACGAAGTGGCGCTGTACGACCCGGCGCGCGGCGCGGCTTCCCCTTACGCCTCCTATCCAATGGAGTTTCCATGACCGCAGCCACGTCCAGCACAGCTACGTCCGGCACAGCTACGTCCGGCACAGCCGCGTCCGGCGCGGTTACGGCGGGCTATACCGGGCGTCCCCTCTGGGGCGCCTTTATCGGTGGCGCGTTCGTCGAGTCAGGGGAAGCCGAGACGTTCGCGGTCATGGAGCCGGCCACGGGACGGCCGATCGCGCGGGTCGTCAGCGGCGGCGCTGAGCTCGTGGACCGGGCGGTGACCGACGCGCGGCGCGCCTACGGGCCATGGCGCGACACACCTCCCCGTGAGCGAGGCCGGCTGCTGCGGCTCGTGGCCGCGAAGATCCGTGCGCACGTCGAGGAACTAGCCGAACTCGAAAGCCGCGAGGTGGGCAAGCCACGCCGGGATGCGCTGCGCTTCGATCTCTCCTACTGCCATGCGGGCTACGACTACTACGCCGGGCTCGCGGACACGTTGCACGGCGAGATCATCGACCAGGGTCCCATCGAGGCCAGGGTGATCTACGAACCGTACGGAGTGGTCGCTGCGATCCTGCCGTTCAACTGGCCGCCGATCCACTTCACGAAGAAATGCGCGCCCGCGCTGGCGGCGGGCAACACCGTGATCGTCAAGCCCGGCGAGCAGGCGCCGCTCACCGTGCTGCGGCTGGTCGAACTGGCGAACGAGGTACTGCCGCCCGGCGTCCTCAACGCCGTTCCCGGCGCCGCGGCCGGCCCGGCCCTGACGGCCCACCCGCGGGTCGAGCGCATCACCTTCACCGGGGCGACGGTGACCGGGCAGCGGGTCCTCCGGAGCGCGGCGGACAACCTGACGTACGCGACGATGGAACTGGGCGGCAAGAACGCCGTAATGGTCCTGGCGGACGCCGACCTGGACGCCGCGGTCGACGTCGCGCTGGAAGGCATGTTCTACAACCAGGGCGAGGCCTGCACGTCGACCGCCCGCATCCTCGTCCATGACTCGATCCATGATGAGTTCCTGGAACGTTTCGCCCGCGCCACCGGCCAGCTGGTGGTCGGCGACGGCCTTGACCCGGACACTGACATCGGGGCGATGGTCGATGCGGCCCAGCGCGACAAGGTGCTCGCCTACCTGCAGACCGGGCTGGATGAGGGGGCCCGGCTGGTTATCCGGGGCAAGCTCCCGGGCGATGAGCGGCTCAAGGACGGCTACTGGGTCGCGCCGGTGGTCCTGGCCGATGTCACGCCGGGCATGACCCTCGCGCAGGAGGAGATTTTCGGGCCGATCGCGTGCGTGATGCGTTTTTCCACGGAGGAAGAGGCCATTGAAATTTGTAACGGAACGGCCTACGGGCTGACCGCGGCCATCTGCACGACCGACGTTGCGCGGGCCGGGCAGATCGCGCAGCGGCTGGAGGCCGGCATGGTTTTCGTTAACAATTACATGCGCCGCGCGTTCCTCGGCTCACCGTTCGGGGGCGTGAAGGCCAGCGGGTTCGGCCGCGAGAACGCGGTGGAGACGCTGCACGAGTTCGTCCGCTCGAAGAACATCCGGTTCCCGTCCGGACGCGGCCAGATACCGGTCTGGCCGCCGCAGGACTGATCCTGGGATCTTGGGCCCGTGAGGCCGGCCTGGCACAGGACTTTCCGCGTCCCGGGTGCCGGGCCGGCCGGGCCAGCCGGATTAACCCACCAGCCGGATTAGCCGAGCTGGAGGGCGCCCAGGGTCAGGCTGATGGTGTTGCCGGAGCCGGGGATGGTGAGGTTGAGCAGGCCGGTGTTGAGCCCGCACTCGTGGAAGAAGGGGATGGTGTAAGTGCCGGTGAGCGGCCCGCCGCCGCCGACCGTGAACCCGGAACCCGAGCTCAGGGTGATGCTGAACGGCGTGGTCTCGCAGCTGTTACCAACCGGCAGGCTGACGCCGAAGATCGTCAGGTGAGTGATCTTCAGCGTCACGTTCGCCGTGCTGGTGATCGTGTTCGCGGTGAGGCTGACGGGCCCCGTGGCCGGGCCGTTCTGGATCAGCTCGGTCGTCGCCGTGACCGGGACGATTCCGAACTCCTTGACCGACGCGGTGGCCGGCGGCAGGGTCAGCGTGGAGGAAGCCGTGCCGGTGGTGAGATCGACGCTGGAGGACAGGGTGCCCGAGCCGAGGTTCACCGTGGTGTTCAGCTTCTTGAGGAAAGTGCTGCCGGTCAGCGCGTAGTGGACGTTGATCGTGCTGTCCGCGGACGCGGGTCCGGCGGTCGCGGCGAGGCCGACGGCGCTGAAGAGGCCCACACTGAGCAGGCCGGTGCCGACGGCGAGGAAGCGGGGGCGGGACGGTCTTCGTGACAAACGGAACATAGCGGCTCCTTTGCCGAAGCTACTCAAGGGTAACCCGGAGGCTACTAGCGGGTAACAAGATTGCGCAAGGGTTCCGCCGAACATTGGGCCCCCGGGATCACCGCCGGGCCGCGTCACGCACCGAACGGGGCACGGGAATCCCGGGCCGCAGGTCGGGGGCGGGTTCCGGGGGGCCGGGGCGCGGCCGGGACAACGGGATCACGCCGGCCCACGCGTCCCCGGCGGCATCGTCGGCGGGGTCGTCGGGCCATCCGGCGGACACCTTCAACGACCACTCACCGATGGGCATCCGGAGCACCAGCGTGGCGGCCAGTTCGCGGGGCCGGGGGGCACGCAGCTCGCCGGGACGTCCCGGCAAGATCCGTTCGGTAATGATGTGAAGCGCATGTTCCTTGGCCTCGTCCGGCACCGGGCTGAAGGCGCCGAACAGGACCGCGCTGCGATAGCGGAACGATGATTCGAAGGCCGATCGCGCGACGATGATGCCCTCCAGGGCCGTGACCGTGACACACGCGGGGCGCCCGTCGGCCGCGAGGCGCATCCAGCCCGATCCGGTGGATCCGTGGATCAGGATCGAGTCGCCGTCCCGCGCCAGCGCGGTGGGAATCACGACGACGTTCCCGCGGCCCGTGTCTTCCCGGCCCGTGTCTTCCTGGCCCGGGCCGTCGTGCCCGGGACCCCCGCGGCCGGCGGACAGGCCGACGTGCGCGATCAGCACCTCGTCCAGCAGGCGGTCGAGTTCGGCTCGCTCGCTGACGGCGAGCTCGCGTAGCCGGGCCGGGGTAGTACGCGGACTAGTGCGGCTCATGCAGCCGACCCTAGTTGCCTAGGAAGGATCGCGGCCGCGCCACGAGCACGGGCAACGGCTCGACGGCCACGGTCAGCAACTCCGATGGCACGTTCACCGTCACGTCGGAGACCGCCCTCAACCCCGACGACAGCCGGATGAGCGCGCCCGTCGCGGTCACGCAGTCGAACGGCGGGGTTCAGGTGTGGACCGCGCTGGACGCCGCGGTGACGGTCCACGGCGTCTCCACCGACGCGGCCGCGTGGTTCGCCATCGATCCGAACCGCGCCCGGGTCGTCAGCCAGGGATACGTGGTGGCCAACGGGGCCAACCTGCTCTACCCGGCCGTGCAGCCGCAGCGGTATGGCGCGCCGGCGATGGTCTTCACGATCACCAGCAAGACCATCAACCCCAGCGCCGCCTACACCACCTTGGGCTCCGGCAAGATCACCACTGTGGCCGCCGGGGCAGCCCCGCACGTGAGCTTCTCTGACGCCCCTCCGTACGACACGGCGCGCTGGGGCGACTACTCGTTCGCCGTTCCGGACCCGGACGGCAGCGGCGTCTGGCTGGCGACCGAGTACATCCCGCCGGCGGCCGACCAGGACCCGCTGGACAACTGGGGCACATACGTCTTCGAGGTCACAGGGCACTAGCACGGCCAAGGACATTGGCCTCTAGCGGGCCGGGATTGGGTGCGGCAGGAAAGCTGC
>PLRW01000198.1 GCA_003164955.1 Actinomycetota bacterium | reverse complement strand
TGCTTGTCAGGCTTTGAGGCGTTTGATGGCAGCGTGACCTCACTGGAGGAAGTGCCCGTTACGTCCCGCCCGGCCGCCGCGCTCGAGGCGGTCATCGGGGCGCCGCGGTATGCGGACCTGCTGGACACCGCGGCCCGGTTCCGGGACCAGATGGGTGACCGGACGATCTGGAACGTGAACTCGACGGCGGCCGGCGGCGGGGTCGCCGAGATGCTCGCCGCCCTGCTCGGCTACGCGGAGGACCTCGGATGGCGGACCCGGTGGCTGGTGCTCGGCGCCGACCCGGGCTTCTTCGCGCTCACCAAGCGGCTGCACAACAAGCTGCACGGCGCGCCGGGACAGGGCGACCTTGGCGCCGCGGATGCCCGGCACTACGAGGAGGTGCTGGCCGCGAACGCCCGGGACCTGCTGGACCTGGCGCGGTCCGGCGACATCGTGCTGCTGCACGATCCGCAGACCGCGGGCCTGACGGCGCCGCTGGCCCGGGCCGGCCTGCACGTGGTGTGGCGCTGCCACGTCGGTGTCGAGTGGGAGAACGACGCCACCCGGGCGGCCTGGAACTTCCTGCGCCCCCACCTCGAACCGGCACAGGGGTTCGTCTTCAGCCGCCAGGCTTACGTCCCGTCGTGGATGCCCGCGGCGCGTACCGCGATCATCCCGCCGTCGATCGACCCGTTCTCCGCCAAGAACCAGGACCTCGGCGACGCGGCCGTGCGGGCCATCCTGGCCACCATCGGCGTGCTTGATGCGCCGGCCGCTCCCGGTCATTTCGTCCGGGACGACGGCAGCCGCGGTGAGGTGACCCGCCCCGCCGAGGTGGTCGGCGAGGGCCTGCCCGGCCCGGACGATCTGGTCACCGTACAGGTGTCCCGGTGGGACCACCTGAAGGACATGGCCGGGGTGATGCGCGGCTTCGCCGAATACGTCGCGCCGGGCGGCCCGGGCTACCTGATGCTGGCCGGGCCGTCGGTCGCCAACGTGGCCGACGATCCCGAGGGGGCCGTGGTCTACGCGGAGTGCGTACAGCAGTGGCGGGCCCTGCCCGCCACCACCCGGGCCCGGGTGGTGCTGGTCACCCTGCCGCTCGATGACGTCGATGAGAACGCGGCCATGGTGAACGCGATCCAGCGGCACGCGGCGGTGATCGTGCAGAAGAGCCTGGCCGAGGGATTCGGCCTGACCGTCGCGGAGGGCATGTGGAAGGGGCGCCCGGTGGTCGGCTCGGCCGTCGGCGGTATCCGGGACCAGATCGCGGGGGGCACGGGCATCCTGCTGCCGGACGCCCGCGACCTGGGCTCGTTCGGCGTGGCCGTCCGCGCGCTGCTCGACCAGCCAGCGGTCGCTGACCGGATGGGCGCGGCCGCGCACGACTTCATCCGCGAGAACTACCTCGGCGATATCCACCTGCTCCGCTACGCCCGGATGTTCGGCGCGATGCTCGGCGCCCCCCCGGCCTTACGCTCGGCGCCCCCCGGCCTTACGATCGGTGCGACCGTCGGCATAAGCCCTGGTGGGTGGGACCTTCGGCGGCCGCAGAACGGGACCTTTGCCGCTTTTCGCTCATGCGCAGCCCGATTCATGCTGGCCGCCAACACCCGCTAATTTGTGAGGGGGATCACATGGCTTCCATCGACGAAAGCCTGCACCCGTCCGGTGTCGCGAACCTGCCCGCCGCCGGCGACATCGGCACGTGGGGCAATTCGGCGCCACTCGCCCTGGCCGCGTTCGCGGTGACCACGTTCATACTCAGCATGGTCAACAGCGGAATCGTCAACATCGCCGTCCTGCCCGTCGTTTTCGGGGTCGCCCTGATGTTCGGCGGCCTGACCCAGCTGGTCGCCGCGTTCCTCCAGTTCCGCATCGGGAACACGTTCGCCGGCGTGCTGTTCGGCTCGTTCGGCGCGTTCTGGCTGTCCCTGTTCGCGATCGCCGAGTTCTTCCTGAAGGACATCCCGGTCGCTCAGCAGGGCCACGCGCTCGGGCTGTTCCTGTACGCGTTCGGCATCTTCACCGTGTGGATCCTCGTCGCCTCGTTCCGGACCAACGCCGTGGTCGTCCTCGCGCTCGCCGACCTGGTCGCCACGTTCTTCGTGCTGGGTGCGGGCAACTGGGGCGGCAATGTGACGGTCGTGCACGCCGGCGGGTACCTGGGCCTGATCGCGGCCGCGCTGGCCGCCTACCTGTCCTGCGCCGAGGTATGCGAAGCGACCTACAAGCGTTCGGTGCTGCCGGTCTGGTCCCTGGCCAAGGCCTGACCCGCGCCGTACCGTAACCGTGCGACCAAAGGAGTGCGCCATGGGCCGATACGCCGACGAATTCGAACGCAGCATCACCGACCCCGAGTCCTTCTGGGCGGATGCCGCCCGGGCCATCGACTGGTACCGGGAACCGACGGTGATCCTGGATTCCTCCAACCCGCCCTTCTACCGCTGGTTCCCCGATGGGGAAATGAACACCTGTGACAACGCCCTGGACCGGCACGTCCGCGACGGGCGTGGCGACCAGGCGGCGCTGATCTACGACAGCCCGGTGACCGGTACCTCCCGCCGGTACACCTACCGGGAACTGCTGGACCAGGTGGCCCGGTTCGCGGGTGTGCTGCAGAGCCTCGGCGTGACCAAGGGCGACCGGGTGGTCATCTACCTGCCGATGATCCCCGAGGCGGCCATCAGCATGCTCGCGTGCGCGCGGATCGGCGCGGTTCACTCGGTGGTGTTCGGCGGGTTCGCGGCACCGGAACTCGCGGCCCGGATCGACGACGCGGCGCCCAAGGTCGTGGTCTCGGCCTCATGCGGCATCGAGGTCAACCGGGTCGTGGAGTACAAGCCGCTGCTGGACCGCGCCATCGAGCTGGCCACCAGCAAGCCGGACCGGTGCGTGATCCTGCAGCGCCCGCAGGCGGTGGCCCTCATGACAGAGGGCCGTGACGTCGACTGGGCCGAGGCCGTCGCGGGCGCCGAGCCGGCCGCCTGCGTACCGGTCAAGGCCACCGATCCGCTGTACATCCTGTACACGTCGGGCACCACGGCCAGGCCCAAGGGCGTGATCCGTGACAACGGCGGCCACGCGGTCGCGCTCCGCTGGACCATGGACAACCTGTACGACGTCAAGCCGGGCGAGGTGTTCTGGGCCGCCTCCGACGTCGGATGGGTGGTCGGGCACTCCTACATCGTCTACGCCCCGCTGCTGGCCGGATGCACGACGGTCCTGTACGAGGGGAAGCCGGTCGGTACCCCGGACGCCGGCGCCTTCTGGCGGGTGATCTCCGAGTACGGCGTGACGGCGCTGTTCACCGCGCCGACCGCGTTCCGTGTGATCAAGAAGGAGGATCCGGACGGCGAGCTGGCCCGCAAGTACGACCTGTCCGGCATGAAGTACCTCTTCCTGGCCGGGGAGCGGCTGGACCCGGAGACCTACCGGTGGGCGAAGGACCTGCTCGGCATTCCCGTCATCGACCACTGGTGGCAGACCGAGACGGGCTGGGCGATCGCGGGCGACCCCATGGGCCTCGAAGCCCTGCCGACCAAGCCCGGTTCCCCGACCGTCCCGATGCCCGGCTACGACGTGCGCATCCTCGACCCCGACGGTAACGAGGTCGCGCCGGGGGTTACCGGCGAGATCGTCCTGCGGCTCCCGCTGCCGCCCGGATGCCTGCCGTCGCTGTGGCACGACGACGACCGTTTCGTGAGTTCCTACCTGTCCCGCCACGACGGCGCCTACGTCACCGGCGACGGCGGCTACCGCGACCAGGACGGCTACCTGTACGTGATGGGCCGCACCGACGACGTCATCAACGTCGCCGGTCACCGCCTGTCCACCGGGGAGATGGAGGAGGTGCTGGCGGGCCATCCCGCCGTCGCCGAATGTGCCGTGATCGGGGTCCATGATCCGGTCAAGGGTGAGGTCCCGCGCGGTTTCGTCACGCTCAAGGCGGGCGTCGGCCAGGATCCGGCGAGCCTATCGGCCGAGCTGGTCGCGCTCGTCCGCGACCGGATCGGCCCGGTGGCCGCGCTGCGCCGGGTCGACGTGGTCGAGGCCCTGCCGAAGACCCGTTCCGGGAAGATCCTGCGCAAGACGATGCGCGGTATCGCGAACGGCGAGGATGAGCCCATCCCGTCCACCATCGACAACCTCGATGCCCTCAGCGCGCTCCGGCCGGTGCTGATCAGCGCCGATTAGCGGCAGCCGGGTAATCCTTGCCCGGGCGGCGCCGTGGATGGTGCCGCCCGGGTAAGGCATTGCTGGCCGGAATAACGGCGTTGCTAGCCGGAGTGGCGGGGTCAGGCGCGGTGAGCCCGGGTAGGCCACGGCGTATGCCAAGAACAGCTGACAAAAATGTGCCGGGCCGCCACGGGAAACGGCTGCCCGCTTACCAGGAGCACGCCTGTACCTACAGCCGGACCACGCGCGTGTTCCAGACCTACCGCCGGACCGTCGTGGCCGCGCTCCCGCTGTCGGCGGGGGACGTCGTGCTCGACGTGGGCTGCGGCACGGGGCTGTGCTGCGGCCTGCTGCGGGAAAAGGTGGGCGCGCGGGGAGGTGTCGTCGGCATCGAGGAGTCGCCCGAGATGCTGGCGGTGGCCCGCCAGAACGCAACGCGCGCGGGCTGGCGCAACGTCTCGCTCGTCGAGTCTTCCGCCGAGGACGCCCGGATCCCGGAGCGCGCCGACGCCGCGCTTTTCTGCGCCGTGCACGACATCCTGCAGTCCCCGGAGGCACTGCGGAACATCCTCGGGAGCCTGCGCCCCGGGGCGTGGGTCGCGGCCGGCGGCGGCAAATGGGCACCGCGGCTGATGCTGGCCGCCAACGCCTACATCCGCAGCCAGCACGCCCCGTACGTACGGAGCTTTGACGGATTCGACCGGCCCTGGCGCCACCTGGAGCGTCTCACCGAGGACGTCCGCGTCCGCGAGGTCGGATTCGGCGGCGGTTACCTGATGACCGCGCGGGTGCCAGCCGGGGCCGCCCCGCCGGTCAGGTCAGGCGACCGCCCCGGTCAGGCGGCTGCGGATTCCCCGGCCGCGACGGGGGCCACCACGGGCCCGGCCAGCGTTTCCCCGGCCACGCGGGCGCCGAGGAAGTCGGCGATCACCGGCGCGACCTGAGCCGGGCTGTCCACCAGGGCCAGGTGCCCGCCGCCCTTGACCGTGTACAGCCGTGCGTTACGCATCATCATGGCCATCATGGCGTGGTTGACGTGCGGCGTGATCGGGTCGTCGTCGCCGCAGATGAGCAGCGTCGGATGGCGGATCGTCCACAGCCACGGCAGGCTCGTCCAGCCGAACAGCGGGGCCATCCGGTATATGGCCGCCTGGATGCTGTTCGGGCGGCGGATGTGCATGGAGCGGATGAGCCCGGGTTCGGTCCGCATGCGGCCGCCGAAGATGGTGCCCGCGACCTGCTCCAGCCGTGACTGCTCGAACGTGCCCGGCTGCATGAAGAGCAGGAGCGCCGCCGGGTCACCGGGCCAGGAGAAGCCGCCGAGGGAGGTGGAGACCAGCACCAGGCGGCGCACCCGGCGCGGATGGGAGAAGGCCATCTGCTGGGCGACGGCTCCCCCGAACGAGGTGCCGAGCACGTGCGCGGATTCGATGCCGAGCTCGTCCAGGACCCCGGCGCCCACCGAGGCCAGCCCGGACATCGTCATCGGGAGGTCTGGCATGTCCGAGCGGCCGACGCCCGGTGGATCGAACGCGATGACCTGGTACCCGGGCAGGTACGGCAGCAACGGCCGCCACAGCGCGGCCTCGGCCCACAGGCCGGAGTGCAGCAGGAGGGGCTCACCCTCGCCGTGGATTTCGGCGTGGATACGCAGCCCGCGCACGAGCAGTTGCCGATGTGTGACGCCGCCGGCCGACGCGAGCGTGATCGCCTCACCCATCGTGCGCCCGTCCGCGGACGGGCGCACGACGGCATCAGCTGAGGTGGCAGCCATGATGTAGATTCCCTCCGTCGCCGGCCCGGTTCCCCGGCCGGGCACCGGCGCGCAAGCTAAAAGTCAGCTAACGGACGTATACCCATGCGTAACTTAATTTACGCATACGTAACTTAAATCACCCCTGAAAATTGCCTGGCTATGGCCGGATGGCCCCCTGGCTATGCCCGCATGGCCCCCTGGTGAGGGTCGTTCGGCCCGTTGACTTCCAGCAATGGCCGGATGGCCCCCCTGGTAAGGGTCGTTCGGCCCCTGACTCTCAGTCCCCCAGCCCCGGGGCCCGTAGTCTTTAGCAGCAGAGGTGCCATTGCGCACAAAGGAGCCGGGGCCACGCGAGCGCCCGGGCGCTCAGAACGGCTGGCCGCCCACATCGACCTGGCCGTTGGCCACGAGCCACGTCAGTGCCTCGTGCAGCGCGTCCAGCGCGCTGTATCGCGGCGCGTACCCGAGGATCTCCCGGGCCCGGGCGATGCTGGCGGTAATGCTGCGGAACGTATGCTCCCGGGTGGTCTCCGCGTGCCCCGAGCCGGCCTGGCGCTCGAACTCCGCCCAGTCGGCGAAGTCCAGCTTGGGCTCCCGGCCGAACCACCCCGCCACGCCGGCCGCCAGCCCGCGCAGCGTCATCGCCTGCTCGGCCACCACGTGGAAGCTGGCCCCGATCGCGGCGGGCCGGGACAGTGCCCGCTCGAAGGCCTGCGCCACGTCGTCGGCGTGCACGTGATGCAGGACGCCCAGCCCGTGATCGGGCAGCGCCAGGGGCTGGCCGGTGGCCAGGGCGGTCCAGACTCCGGGGTCCAGGTTGCCGGCCGGCGTGATGACCGGCCAGCCGGGCCCGCTGATGTGCCCCGGGTGGAGCACGATCGACGGCACGCCGCCGGCCCGCGTCTCGCGGTGCAGCAATGCCTCGATCTCCGCCTTGCCCGTGCCGTACTCGCCGTAGGCGGTCCGCGGCTCATCCTCGGTGACCGGCACGCGTAGCGCCGGCCCGTGCACCCAGATCGTGCCGCAGTGCACCAGCAGCGGCCGGGATGGGCGCAGCGCCTCGACCAGTTGCCGCGCCGACGCCGCGGTAAAGCAGACCAGGTCGATGACCACATCGGGACGCAGCGCCGCCACCCGCGCGCCGAAGGTCCCCGCGGCGTCCTCGGCGTCCCGGTCCACCGTGACCCGGGTGACCGGGCTCCACTGCGGGCTCGCGTGGTACGGCTCGCGGGTCCCGCGGCTCATCGCGACCACCTCGTGCCCACCGCGCACCAGCCGCGGCACCAGGTAACTGCCGATGTGCCCGGTGGCTCCGACGACAACGACACGGCTCATCCCAGCGATCCCTTCGGCGTAGCGGGCAGGCGGCGTAGC
>PLRW01000185.1 GCA_003164955.1 Actinomycetota bacterium | reverse complement strand
ACGACCCGGCCCGCGCAGCTCCGCCCCGGGCCGCGAACCGTGTCGCCCGGCCCGCGGGCCCACGAAGTTGTGGCCCGGATTCAGTCGCGTTACGGTGTCCGCGAGGGCATGACCCCGGCGTTCCCGGCCGGTGAACCATCCGGCCGGCGGGAAGTGCGGCGAGGCCATGCGTGTCGCACGCGTCCGGCCGAGACGGGACGGTGGGAACATGGAGCGTTACAAATACAGCGCCCTCGTCAAGCTGAACGAGCCCAGCGCCACGGGTACGGACCCGCCGTCGCTGAAGACCGGCGCCCGGGTCGCGGTGCGGGCCCGGCACCATGAAACCAGCAGCAGCAAGCTGTTCAGCGCCCTGATCATCCTGGTACAGGACAGTTCCGCGCAGGCGGACCGCAGCATCCCGCTCACGCTCACCGTGGTCGGCAGCGACGTCCCCGACTACCTGGACGCCGGGGACAGCTTCATCCTCTGGCGCGGCCATGACATCGGGCGCGGCGTGATCTCGCGGCGTCTGTCCTGGTTCGCCGACGCCCCCTGAGCCGTCGCCGTGAGCCGGTACCCCTGAAGCGCCATCCGCTGAGCGGCCGGCCAGGCGGCCGTAAAGCTTCGGCAACGCTCCCGCGGCACGAGATTGAGACGGCCGGCAGAGGGTATCTCGGCCGTCGCCAACGTGTGCAACGCGACATAAATGGAGCCGTGAGAATCGTGAGCCTGCTCAAGCGACCGAAACGGACGACCCGGGTGAGCGCCAAGCCGACCTGGCGCGAGCGGCGCGCCGCCGAGCGGACCGCCCGGGCCGAGGCCAACCTCGAGGCCACCGAACAGAAGATCCACGAAATCGCCGACCAGGTCCGCAGCGACCTGAAGAACCCCTGATCGCGCCGGGGCCCGGCTGCGGCCCCGGCTGTATGGCTCGCCGCGGCCGCCGGCCGAGGCTCGGCTCCGGCCGGCGACTCGCGGGTGGACGTCTCGCTGCAGGCGTTCAACGGCGGCACGGTGCACTCGCGCACCAGCGTGGTGCGGGGCTCGTTCCCGCTGCGTGACGGGCGGCCGGGGAGGATACTCTGTCGTTCAGTCCCGGGCCGTGCCCGAGCGGCCGCGAGTCTTCCCCGGATCGAGGAGCGACGGTGACCACTGGCACTGACCCGACTGGCACTGACCCGCTAGAGACCGTGCTGGCCGCATTGGGTACCTCGCACGCCCGGCTGGCCGCCGTGGTCGGACCGCTGACGGCCGAGGAGGCGGCGGGACCCTCTTACGACGACGACTGGTCGATCGCGCAGGTGCTGTCCCACCTGGGATCGGGTGCGGAGATCTTCGGCCTGATCCTGGACGCCGGACGGCGCGGCGAGGACGCCCCCGGCATGGAGCAATTCCAGCAGGTATGGGACCGCTGGAACGCCAAAAGCCCGGAGGAGCAGGCGCGGGACGGCGTGGCCGCGGACGCGGCGTTCCTGGCCAGTCTCGGCCACCTGAATCCGGCGGAGCGGGAGGCGTGGCGGCTGTCGTTCTTCGGCGGGGAGCAGCGGCTGAGTGACATCGCTCAGATGCGCCTCGGTGAGCACGCCGTGCACACCTGGGACGTCGTGGTGGCGCGGGACAGCAAGGCGACGCTGGCCGAGGACGCCGTGGAGCTGATCCTCGGCACCCTGCCCGGGTACGCTCCCCGCGTCGGCAAGCCGACCGGTGAGAGCCTGCGCGTCTACGTGACCACGTACGATCCGGAGCGGCGCTTCCAGCTGGACGCCACCCCGGAAAGTGTGAGCCTGTCCCCCGCCGCCCCGAGCCCGCTGCCGCCCGGCAGCGCCGTCTTGCGGCTGCCCGCGGAGGCCTTCATCCGGCTCCTCCTCGGGCGGCTCGATGACGAGCACACGTCCGGGGCCGAGACCGAGAACGTGGATCTGGCCGCGCTGCGCCGGCTCTTCCCCGGGTTCTAGCCCCCCGGTCCAGCGGCGGAGTCAGGACCCCGGTGTTCCGGGCCGGATTCGGGCCCCCCAGGCTCCAGCCCGGGCGGCTCACCCCGATGCGTGGCCCGTCAGCCGGCCGTACCGTTGCTTGAGCTCCGGAAGGGAAGGTTATGGCCCCGGCAGAACATGCCACCCGGCGCCACATCACCGTACTCGGCACCGGTTACCTGGGGACGGCGCACGCCGTATGCCTGGCCGAGATGGGCTTCGAGGTGCTCGGTGTCGACGTCGACCCGGCCCGGGTCAAGGTCCTGGCCCAGGGCGAGCTGCCGTTTTACGAACCGGGACTCGAGCCGCTGCTCCAAGCTGGCCTCAGGTCCGGACGATTGGCCTTCAGCACGTCCTACGCGGACGCGGCGGCGTTCGGCGACGTGCACTTCGTCTGCGTCGGCACCCCGCAGCGGGAAGCCTCCTACGCCGCCGACCTGTCACAGGTGGACGGGTGCGTCGACGCGCTGGGCCCGCTGCTGGACCGGCCCTGCCTGGTCATCGGCAAGTCGACGGTACCGGTCGGCACGGCCGAGATCCTGGCCGCACGGCTGGCCCGGATGGCGCCGGCCGGGAGCGCGTGCGAGCTGGCGTGGAATCCGGAGTTCCTGCGCGAGGGTCATGCCGTCCAGGACACCCTGCGGCCGGACCGGATCGTCGCCGGTGTCCGCTCCGCCCGCGCCGAAGCCGTCCTGCGCGAGGTGTACGCGGATCCGATCGCGGCAGGCACTCCTTTCCTGGTCACCGACCTGGCCACCGCGGAGCTGGTGAAGGTGGCCGCGAACGCGTTCCTGGCCACGAAGATCTCCTTCATCAACGCGATGGCGGAGGTGTGCGAGGTCGCGCACGCCGACGTCACCATGCTGTCCGAGGCGCTCGGCCACGACCCGCGGATCGGCAGCGCGGCGATGCACCCGGGACTCGGCTTCGGCGGCGGGTGCCTGCCCAAGGACATCCGCGCGTTCATGGCGCGAGCGGAAGAGCTCGGGGTCGAGCCGGCCCTGTCCTTCCTGCGCGAGGTGGACAACATCAACCTGCGCCGCCGCGCCCGGATGGTCGATCTCGCGCGCGAGCTGGCCGGCGGGTCGTTCGACGGCCGGACCGTCGGCGTCCTCGGTATCGCGTTCAAGCCCGATTCCGATGACATCAGGGATTCCCCGGCCCTGGACGTCGCGGCCACCATCCAGGGACTGGGCGCGTCGGTGACCGTGTACGACCCGGCGGCGGTCAGGCACGCGCGCCGGGCCCACCCGGAGCTCACGTACGCGGGCACGGCGATCGAGGCCGTCACCGGGGCCGACGTAACGCTGCTGCTGACCGAATGGCGGGAGTTCCGCGAGGCTGATCCGGAGGAACTCGGCCAGGCCGTGGCCCACCGCAACATCGTGGACGGCCGCAACGCGCTCGACGCCGCCCGCTGGCGCGCCGCGTCCTGGCACTACCGCGCGCTCGGCGTCGGCGCCGGAGCGACCTCAGGCACCCCGGCCGGCTAAGACCTGGAGGCCGCGCTGCCCCCGGGCGCTGCGCTACCTCCGGCCCGCCCGGCTCAGGCGGGGCCGGTTCCGGCGGGGCGCTGGGCGCGGAGGGCCTCGCCCTTGGCGCGGGCGGTGGCGGCGAGCTGCTCCTGGAACTCGGTCATCCGGCGGCGCAGATCCTCGTCGGCGGCGGCCAGGATGCGGACCGCGAGCAGCCCGGCGTTCCGGGCGCCGCCGACCGCCACGGTCGCGACGGGGATCCCGGCGGGCATCTGGACGATCGACAGCAGCGAGTCCAGCCCGTCCAGGTGAGCCAGCGGCACGGGCACGCCGATGACGGGCAGCGGGGTGACCGCAGCCAGCATGCCGGGCAGGTGCGCCGCCCCGCCCGCGCCCGCGATGATGACCCGCAGCCCGCGCCCGGCGGCGGCCGAGCCGTACTCGATCATCTCCCGGGGCATCCGGTGCGCGGACACCACGTCGGCCTCGTAGGCGACGCCGAACTCGTCCAGGGCGTCTGCGGCCGCGCGCATCACCGGCCAGTCCGAATCACTGCCCATCACGACGGCGGCCAGCGGCTGGTTACTCATTCGGCGTCCTCGTCTCCCCAGCGCAGGAAATTCGCGGCGCGGCGGGCCCGCTCCCGCAGTTCGGTAACGTCATCGCCGAGCACCGTTACGTGCCCGATCTTGCGGCCGGGCCGGACCGCCTTGCCGTACATGTGCACCTTCACGCCGGGGTCGGCCGCCATCACGTGGATGTACCGGTCGTAGACGTCCGGGTCGGTCCCGCCCAGCACGTTCGCCATCACGACGTAGGGGGCCAGGATGCGGGGGGCTCCCAGCGGGAGGTCCAGCACGGCCCGCAGGTGCTGCTCGAACTGGGACGTCGCCGCCCCCTCGATCGTCCAGTGCCCGCAGTTGTGCGGCCGCATGGCGAGCTCGTTGACCAGGAGGCCGCCCGGGGTGTCGAACAGCTCGACCGCGAGCAGGCCGGTCACGTCCAGTTCGGACGCGATCCGGAGTGCGATCAGCTGGGCGTCGGCCGCCCGGTCCGGGGCGAGGCCCGGCGCGGGCGCGATCACCTCGCGGCAGATCCCCGCCTGCTGCACGGTCTGCACGACCGGGTACGCGGCTCCCTGCCGGTGCGGCGACCGCGCGACCAGGGCGGCCAGCTCACGGTCGAAGGCGACGTGCTCCTCGGCCAGCAGCCGCAGACCCCGGCCCGTCACCTCGGCCAGCACGCCCGCCGCCTCGCCGGGCGACGCACAGACCCAGACGCCCTTGCCGTCGTATCCCCCGCTGACGGTCTTCAGCACCAGCGGCCAGCCGGAGCCTTCGGCGAACCGCTCGATATCGGCCGGGTCGCTGACCCGCGCGTACCGGGGGCAGGCAATGCCGATCTTGGTCAGCCGCTCGCGCATGGCCAGCTTGTCCTGCGCGAAGTGCAGCGCGGCCGGGCCGGGGCGGAGCACGAACCCCTCGTGCTCCAGGGCGGCCAGGCCGGTCCCCGGCACGTGCTCGTGGTCGAACGTCACCACGTCGCAGCGCGCGGCGAAGCTGCGCAGATCATCCAGCGACCGGTAATCGCCCAGCTGCACGCCGGGCCAGACCCGGGCGGCGCTGTCGCCGGCGGTATCAGCCAGCACGCGGAAGCCGACGCCGAGTTCGGTGGCGGCGGGGCAGGTCATCCGGGCCAGCTGGCCGGCGCCGACCATGCCCACGGTGGGGATTCCGGCCTCCGGCGGCTTCCGCGCGAGCGGCCCTCCCGTAAGCGGCTGGCCCGCGGGCGGCTCTCCCGCAGGTGGCGGTGCCGGGCGGTCACCGAGCTGTTCACTCACGGCCCGTAGCTTATGAGCAGCGAAGGTGTGCCCGCACACCGTGTCACGGTTCGGCCCTTACTGGGCAGATTTAACCTGCCCGATACATTTCCTATCCGGCAAAAGGCCTATGATCAGCGCGATTACCAGCAGGCGAGCCGGAGGACCACATGGCCATGCCCGACCATGACGCTGCTGTGCTGACCGAACCCGATGTGCCGCCCGGCGCGATCGTGCGCGAGGGTACGTACGGCGAGCGGGTCGTCGCCGTGGAGCCCGGCGGCGCGGAGTTCATCCCCTTGCACGAACGGCACGGCAAGCCGCTGCAGCTCTTCTGGACGTGGAGCTCGCCGAACATGGAGTTCGCGACGGTCTTCGTCGGCGTGCTCGCGGTCGCGGCCTTCGGCCTGAACTTTTGGCAGGCGGCGCTCGGGATTATCGTCGGGACCGCGATCGGCAGCGTCACCCAGGGCCTGCTGTCCCAGGCGGGCCCGGTCTACGGGGTCCCGCAGATGGTGCTGAGCCGGCTCGGCTTCGGCTACTGGGGTAACGTGCTGCCCGCGGGGCTGAACGCGGTGACGGCCGGGGTGGGCTGGTTCGCGGTGAACAGCGTGAGCGGCGCGTTCGCCCTGAATGCCCTCACGCACCTGCCGAAGGCCGCCTGCCTCGTGATCATCGTCGTGCTCCAGGTCGCGGTGGCCTTCTTCGGTCACAACCTGGTGCACGTGTTCGAGCGCTACGCCTTCCCGGTCCTGACGATCATCTTCCTGATCGCCGCCGGGGTCATCCTGTCCAAGGCACACCCCGGCGCCGCCAGCCACGGCGGCGGGATCGGCGGCTTCCTGCTCACCGTGGGCGCGTCGTTCGGCTACGCCGTCGGCTGGAACCCCTACGCCTCCGACTACACCCGGTACCTCCCGCGCCACGCGAGCAAGCGCGCGATCGCCCTCTGGGCGGGCCTCGGCCTGTTCCTGTCCTGCGCGCTGCTGGAGATCGTAGGCGCGGGCGCCGCGACCGTGCTCAGCCCGGGTGCGGCCCTCGGCAGCAACCCGACCGGCGCCTTCACCGGGCTGATGGCCACCCCGCTGCGCGACCTGACGCTGCTGGCGATCGCGCTGGGCGCCGTGTCCGCCAACGTGCTCAACATCTACTCCGGCGCACTGTCGTTCACCGCGCTCGGCATCAGGCTGCCGCTGTCGATGCGGCGGGCGATCGTGGCCCTGGCGTTCGGGGCGATCGGCTTCGTCCTGGCGCTGACCGGGCTGAACGACGCCGGCACCAAGTACGAGAACTTCCTGCTGATCATCGCCTACTGGATCGCGCCGTGGCTGGCGGTGTTCTTCTGCGACCAGTTGCTGCGCCGGGGCCAGACGCCGGGCACGATCGAGCCGCTGCTGTTCGACAGGAAGTACACGAACTGGGCCGGCCCGGTCGCCATGCTGGCCGGTATGGGCCTGTCGATCTGGCTGTTCTCCAACCAGACCGAATACGTCGGGGTGGTCCCCACCCATGTCCCGTCCGTCGGCGACCTGACGTTCGAGGCCGGCTTCGTCATCACGGCGGCCGTCTACCTGGCCTGGCGCCTCATCGAGCGCAGGCGCCCGGCCGCCGTCACCGCCTGAGGACGGCGACCGCCGGACAACAGCACCCACCTGACGGCGCCCGCCCAACGGCGGCCGGCCACCCGAGGCGGAACGCGGTCAGGCCGGGCCGCTGCGGACCGGCTGGCTGCGGGAGGCGGGCGGCCGCCGGGGCAGGAAGACGGCGAACACCGGGGGCCGCTGGCGGACCAGCACGACGCGTCCGCCGTCCGCCGCCGCCATCGTGCGGGCCAGCGGCAGGCCCAGCCCGGTTCCCTCGGGGCGCCCGCTGACGCTGCGCTCGAAGATGTGGGACACAAGCTCCGGCGGAACGCCCCTGCCCTGATCCTCCACCTCGATCACCGCGGACTTGGTGTTCTGCGAGGTGCGGATCTCCACTGTCCCGGCCCCGTGCATCAGCGCGTTGTCCACCAGCGTGGCCAGCACCTGGGCCAGGCCACCGGGCGTGACGTGAGCACGAAGCCCCCGCTGCCCGGTCACCACGAGCTTGCGGCCGGACCGGCGGAACGCGGGATCCCACTCGACGACCTGCTGGTCGATGATCTCGTCGATGCCGGTGAGCGAGGCCGTCCCGGCCGCCCCGCGGCGGGCCGGGTCGAGCAGCTGATTGACCACGTCGGCCAGGCGTTCGGCCTGGGCGAGCGCCGCGCCGCCTTCCTCCCGGACCGCGTCCGGGTCGTCGGCGGCGGCGATCACCTCCTCCAGGCGCATCGACAGCGCGGTCAGCGGGGTGCGCAGCTGGTGAGAGGCGTCGACGGCCAGTTCCCGTTCGGCGGCGAGCAGGCTGGTGACCCGGCGCCCCGAGCTGTCCAGCCCGTCCGCCACCTGGTCAAGCTCGGCCACCCCGTACCGGCGGCCGATCGGGCGCGGGTCACCGGACCGGAGCCGGTCCGCCGCCTCCGCGAGCTCCTCGATGGGACGCGCGAGCGCTCGCGACTGAAGGAACGCCATGATCCCGGCGGCCACGATGGCCGCGGCGCACAGGCCGAGGACGAGTACCCGCAGGCCGCCCCCCGCCACAGCGGCCGAGGGCACGCCAACCACGATAACGGCCGCCACCGTGATGGCGAGCATGGTCAGCAGGAGCCGGCGCCGCATGGGTCAGCCGTCCTGCCGGTCAGTCGCCGCGCTCAAACCGGAATCCGACTCCGCGCACGGTCGTAATGTACCGGGGGCTGTGCGCGTCATCGCCGAGCTTGCGGCGCAGCCAGGAAATATGCATGTCGAGTGTCTTCGTCGAGGTCCACCACTTGGCGTCCCAGACCTCGCGCATGATCTGCTCCCGGGTGATCACCTTCCCCGCGTCCCGGAACAGGATCCAGAGCAGGTCGAACTCCTTGGTGGTCAGCTCCAGCTCCACGTCACCGTGCCAGGCCCGCCGGGCCTCCGGGTCGATGCGCACGCCCATCACCATGGAGTTGTCGGCCGTGCCGCGGCGCAGCAGGGCCCGGACCCGGGCCAGCAGCTCGGCCAGCCGGAACGGCTTCGTCACGTAGTCGTCCGCGCCGGCGTCCAGGCCGACCACCGTGTCCACTTCGTCCGCCCGGGCGGTGAGGATCAGCACGGGCACGCCGTGCCCCTCGGCGCGCACCCGGCGGCAGACCTCCAGCCCGTCCAGCACGGGCAGCCCGATGTCCAGCACGATCAGGTCGATGCCGTCATTGAGGGCACGCTCGAGCGTGCTGGGGCCGTCGGCGGTCACATCGACGTGGTATCCCTCACGCCGTAGCGCACGGGAGAGCGGCTCGGAGATGGACTCATCGTCCTCAGCGAGCAAAACGCTGGTCATGCGTTGATCGTAGAGCGTGGCGCGCCATCCCGGTTGCCCGTGCCGCCGTCGCGCACGAAGATTGCCCGTCTGAGCCAGGTCGCCGGGCCGGCCGGGCCGCTCACACGGGGGCGATGCCATGCCGCCGCCGCGGTGCGCCGCGGTCCTTGCCCCGCGCGGCGGCGAACCGGCGGATCAGCTCGGCCCGCAGGTCCTCGGGCTCGACGATGTCGTCGACCACGAGGTCGCCGGCGAGCCGCATGACGTCGATGTCGCGGTCGTATTCCCGCCGGAGCCGCGCCGTCTCGGCCGCGCGCTCGTCCGGGTCGGCGATCTCGGCCAGTTTCCCGGCGTAGACCGCGTTCACCGCGGCTTCCGCGCCCATCACCGCGATCTTGGCCGTCGGCAGGGCGAGCGTGGCGTCCGGCTCGAAACCGGGCCCGGCCATGGCGTAGAGCCCCGCGCCGTAGGCCTTCCGGACGACGACGCAGATCTTCGGCACCGTCGCGTCGGAGACCGCGCTGATCATTTTCGCCCCGTGCCGGATGATGCCCTGCCGCTCCACCGCCGTCCCCACCATGAAGCCGGGCACGTCCGCGAGGAACAGCAGCGGGATGCCGAACGCGTCGCACGTCTGGATGAACCGGGTGGCCTTGTCCGCGGAGTCGACGAACAGCACGCCGCCCTTGTGCATCGGGTTGTTCGCCACGATGCCGGTGACCTGCCCGTCGAGATGCGCGAAACCGACCAGGAGCTCGCGCGCCCACAGGGCGTGCAGCTCGAACAGGGAACCCTCGTCGACCAGGCCGCGGACGTAACGGCGCATGTCGAAGGCCTGGCGTTCGCTGACCGGCACGAGCGCCCGCAGATCGGCGGCCTCCGGGTCGCGGGGCGGCACCGCGGGCGGGGACTGCTGCCAGTTGCCCGGGAGGTACGACAGATAGCCGCGGACGGCATCCAGCGCGTCCCGTTCGGTAGCGGCAAGAAAATGACCGCAACCGGACACGGTGCAGTGCATCCGCGCGCCGCCCATCTCCTCCAGCGTGGTCTTCTCCCGCACGACCATCTCGACCATCCGCGGGCTGCCCAGGTACATCGACGCGTTGCCCTCGACCATCGCGACGAAGTCGCAGAATGCGGGGATGTAGGCGCCCCCCGCGGCCGACGGCCCGAACAGCGCGCAGACCTGCGGGATCGACCCGGACGCCCGGACCTGGGTGTGGAAGATCCGCCCGGCCCCCCGGCGGCCGGGGAACATCTCCACCTGGTCGGTGATCCGCGCACCCGCGGAATCCACCAGGTAGATCATGGGCAGGCCCGAGGAGTACGCCGTCTCGATGATCCGGATGATCTTCTCGACGGTGCGGGAGCCCCAGGAGCCGGCCTTGACCGTAGAGTCGTTGGCCATCAGGGCGACGGGCCGCCCGCCGCACGCGGCCGTCCCGGTGATCACGCCGTCCGCGGGCAGGCCGCCGGCCAGCGCGTTGGCGTACCGCCCGTCCTCGGTGAAGCTGCCGGCGTCGACGAGAAGGCCGATGCGCTCGCGCGCGAACAGCTTGCCCTTCGCGGCCGCGGCGTCGTGGTAGCGCGGCGCGCCGCCGCGCTCGATGCGGGAACGCGTCTCCGCCACGGATTCGGCGGTGGACGGCGAGCCCGGTGCCGGGGAGCCCGGGATGGAGGAGCCCAGGGTGGAGGGGCCTGTGGAGGGGCCTGTGGAGGGGGACGCCGCGGGAGAAGAAGAGGCCGCGGCGGGCGTGGAGCCAGTGGCCGGGCCGGCAGAATGAGCGTTCACATTTGGCGAGCGTACCTTGGCCGCCCGGCCCTTACAGCTCCACGGTACGGCCCGGCTCCAGCCGCTCAAACCGTGCGCCGACCGGATCCCCGGCTAGATTCAGCCAGTTGGTGAGACCGGCCAGGCCCTTGTCGCTGAGCATCGCGTCGTGGATCGCGAAGCCCTGCTGCGGCCTGACCTCGCGCGCGTAGTCGATCATCTCGCCGGTTTTCAGCCAGGGCGCGCTGGCCGGCAGCAGCAGGACCGGGACCTCCTGCTCGGGCACGGTGAGAGCGTCCCCGGGGTGGAACACAGTCCCATCGATGAGGAACCCGGTGTTGGGCACGATCGGGATGTCCCGGTGGATCAGCGCGTGCCGCGCCCCGTAGACGTGGATGCCGAAGCCCGCCACCTCGACCGCGTCCCCCTCATCCAGGGCGTGCACCCGCCCGCCGAACTCCCCGAACTGCCCGGCCAGGGCCGCGTTTGTCCACAGCGTCAGCTCCGGCCGGTCCGTGAGCGCGGCGCGCACCCGGTCCGCGTCGAGGTGATCGAAGTGCTCGTGGGTGACCAGGACCGCGGTCGCCCCGTCCAGGGCATCCGGTTCGCTCCAGACACCCGGGTCGACGACCAGGACCGCGCCGTCCTTCTCGAGCCGGACACAAGCGTGCACAAGCTTCGTGAAACGCATGACACTCCCCGGAGTACGACCGATCAGGGCTCCCGTTAACGACCTTATCCAGGACCCGAACGGACCTGTGCGGGCCGGCCCCGGGCGCGGAGCCCACGCCGGTGAGGCCGATCAGCGATCCTCGCCCATGAGGCGCTGCTCGTCCTCGACCAGGCCGAACAAGATGGCCTGGACGCGTTCAACGCTCGGGATATCGGCCAGCACGATCTGCCCGTGCTCGCCGGGCGACTCCACCACGAGGCGGCCGGCGCCCAGCAGCCGGTCCAGGAGGCTGCGGGTGAACGACACATCGCTGATCCGGGCCAGCGGAATGTCACGGCCGCGGCGGGTCAGGATGCCCTCGCGCAGCCGCAGGCGATCCGTGGTGAGCTCATAGGTCGTCGTCTTCCAGCGCAGCACCGGCCGCAGCACCCAGATCAGCAGCAGCAGCACGGCGGCGGCCGCGGTGATCAGGCGCTCCGTGCCGGCCGCCGATCCCGACGGGATGACCGTCGCCGTCACGAGCGCCGCCGCCACGACCAGCATCCCGAAGATCACCGGCCATAGCAGCACCTTCCAGTGCGGGTGCAGGATCAGGACGCTGCGTTCCGGCCCGCCCGATGGCGCCTCATCAACCATGGGCCTCATCGTGGCACGGGGCCGGGCTCACGGCACGCACGTACCGGCGCTTCAGCGCACATGCCGGACATCGCCCGCGCCGACGGTGATCTGCCCGTCCGGTGCGGCGACGACCAGCCGCCCGTCCGCGTCGATCCCGGTGGCCGTGCCGTGGCAGGCCGTTCCCGCCGGGAACTCGACCCGCACGTCGCGGCCGACGGTCGCGCACAGGCTGAGGTAAGCGGCACGCAGGCCGGAGGCCCGCGGATCCCCCGGAGGGTCTGTGCCACGCCAGGCCAGGTACCAGCGCTCGGCCTCGCCCAGGATCCGGCCCAGCAGCCGTTCGCGGTCCAGGCTGGCCGAACCCTCCAGCAGCAGGGAGGTGGCCGGCCACGAGGCGGCGCCGGTGGCGGGCAGTTCGTCCCGGGCCGTGGACACGTTGATGCCGATCCCGACGACGACCGCGTCCCCGGATTGCTCGGCCAGGACGCCGGCCAGTTTGCCGGGTCCCAGGAGGACGTCGTTCGGCCACTTCAGCTGGGCGTCGAGGCCGGAGACCTGCCGGACGGCCGTGGCCGTGGCGACTCCGGCGAGCAGCGGGAGCCAGCCACGCCGGGCCGGCGGCACGCTCACCGGGCGGAACAGGACCGAGAACGTCAGCGCGGCCCGGGGCGGGCTCAGCCAGCTGCGGCCCATCCGGCCCCGGCCCGCGGTCTGTTCCTCGGCGGCCAGGACAAGACCCTCCGGCGCCCCGTCCCGGGCCCGCGCCGCCAGGTCGGCGTTGGTGGAACCGGTCCGCGTCGCCACGGAAACCTCGCGCCACAGGCTGCCCGGCCGCACGATCTGCTCCGTCAGCGCCGCCGCGCTGAGCGGGGGCCGGGACGGCGGCTGGTCCTGTCTCATCTCGACGCCTATTGTCCCCGGTGCCCGGCCCCGGCGGGCACGCGGCCCGCAGCTCGCGGCCCGGGAAAACGGAAGGGCCCCGCGCAGGCGGGGCCCTTCCGGCCGGACGGCACCGGATAGCCCGGGACCGTTCGTTAATGAATGATCAGTACTGGCCGCCCTGGTTCTGGTCGCCGTAGCCGCCCTGGTCACCCTGGTTCTGGTCGTAGCCGCCCTGCCCCTGGCCCTGGTCGCCGTACTGGCCGCCGCCCTGCCCCTGGTCGCCGCCGTACTGGCCCTGGTCCTGGCTCTGCTACTGCTGCTCCGGCTGCTGCTGGCCTTGGTCCTGGCCCTGGCCGCCGAGGTAGTTGTCGCCCTCCTGCTCGCCCTTCTGGATCTCGCTGTCGAAGCGGTTCCCCGTCTCCTGGTCGGCGAACTGGCCGACCTTGTCTATGGCCTGGTCGGCCTGGTCCGGGTGCTCGCTGGCGAGCTTCTTGGCGTCATCGGCAAAGTCACCAAAGTCTGGCATGAGTGCCCCCTCTTCCGTCGTTGGCTGGATGGCCCGTGCTTGGCACGGCGCCCAGCTTCCCATGGCGTAGATGCCTAAACTAGGGCAAGTCATCCGTTCCCGCTGGTCCTAGCCACTTTGACGTCCCCTCGACGCTCAGGGATCACAGTCTGGTCACGGAGCATTAACCGCCGATGCGGATGCGGAGCCGGCGGAAGCCCTTGCCCTTGTTCTCGATCTTCACGACCTCGATCCGGCCCACCTGCCGGGTGGAGGCGACGTGCGTGCCGCCATCGGCCTGCTGGTCCAGCCCGACGATGTCGACGATCCGAACGTCCTTGACCTCGGGCGGCACCAGGTTGGTGGCGGTCCGGATGATGTCCGGCAGGGCAAACGCCTCGTCCCGCGGGAGCGACCGGACGTCTATACGCCGGTCGGCCGCGATCTCGGTGTTGCAGGCGTCCTCGACAGCCTGGCGGAATCCGTCCGGGACCGCGGGCAGGTTGAAATCCATGCGCGCGGTCATGGGCTCCATATTGCCGCCGGTGACCAGGGCGCCGAAGTCACGGAAGACGACACCGCACAGAACGTGCAGCCCGGAGTGGGTACGCATCAGTGCCGTCCGCCGCGCGTCCTCCACCGCGCCCTGGACGGTCGTACCGGGCGACGGGATCGGGTCCCCCTCCGCGGGGATGAGGTAGAGATCGTCACCCTTTCGCGCGCCCTCAATGCGGGTCTGCACGCCGCCCCAGAGCAGGACGCCCTGGTCCGGTGGCTGCCCTCCGCCGCCCGGGTAAAACGCGGAACGGTCGAGCACGATCCCCTCGGGCCCGGCGGCGAGCACGGTCGCGTCCCACTCGCGCAGCGTCTGATCATCCAGTTCGAGCCGGTGCGTTCGCCATTCAGTCTCAGCCACGTGAGCAGCGTACTGCGGCCGTACGCCGGCCGCCTGGCCGCAGATCCGGCTGGATCCGGCAGGATGGCGCCGCGTTCAGAGCCGGATGATGAGCCCGTCGTGAGCCGTTTCGAAACCGAATTCATCGCGGCGCTCAGCCCGGCTCCGGTCCCCGCGCGCGAGCATGTCGGCCGACAGGTGCGTCAGCACGATCCGGCGGCTGGTGAGTTCGCCGGCATGCCCGGCGAGGTCGGTGTAGCGAAGGTGATACGGAATGGCCTTGTGGTGGTAGTAGGCCTCGGCGATCAGCAGATCCGCGCCGTCCGCGACGGCCAGGAGACTGCCGGTCCAGGCGGTGTCGCCGGTGTAGGCGATGACGCGGGCGCCGAACCCGAGGCGCAGCGCGAGCGACGGGGCCCCGCTCGGATGATCTACTTCCCAGCTGCTGACGTCGACGCCGGCTACGCCCACGGTGGAGCCCGGCCTCATTTCCACCACGTTGAGATCGAAGCGCCGGCGGACGGTGGACGACCCGGGGAACATCGCTTCCATCGCCTGGGGCAGACGGCGCTCCAGGCCGGGAGGCCCGGCCACCGTCAGGGGGACCCGGCGCCCGGAGAACTGGCCGTCCAGGACCAGAAACGGCAGGCCACCGAAATGATCACCGTGCAGGTGCGAGACGAACACCGCGGCGATCTCGCCCGGGTCGAGCCCCGCCGCCCTGAGCGCGCTCATCGATGTGGCCCCGCAGTCCAGCAGGACGGGCGGGCGGCCCTGCCCGCGCAGGTGGATGCACGCCTGGTAGCGGCCGCCACTGCCGAACGCGTCACCCGATCCGGCGAACGTCACCGTGACGGATGAGCCATCAGCGGACTCGTTCATGCCGCCGATTCTGCCCTAACCCCGCGACGGTGCGGGGTGCCGGGCAGAGGCGTCAGGCGACGCGGCGGGCGGTGGCCAGAATGCGCCGGATGTCGGCGGTCTCCTCGTCGCTGTAACGGTCGAGGATCGCGTCCAGGTCGTTCAGGTCGCTGGGCGACGTGTAGGTCGCCAGTTCATCTGCGAGTGACTTGCGGGCGGCGCGCGCGTCACGGGTGTCGCGAAGTTCGTCCCGGATCGCCATCCACCGCCGGCCGAGAGTGCGTGTCGTGGTTTCCATTTTTCCTGTCCTCAGCATCGGAGATCCTTCGCTCATCAGTCTCACCGTGATCGACCTATGCGTCCAATGAGAAAAACTCATTCGATTTATGAGCTAGCGTCATGGTTATGGAGACGGATTCTCTGCGCTGGTTCCAGCAGGTCGCCGACGGGACGACCGTGACCGAGGTCAGCGAGCTCGAGTCGGTGACGCAGTCGGGCGTGTCCCGGGCCCTGGCCCGGCTGGAAGCGGAGATCGGCACCCCGCTGCTGCAGCGCTCCGGCCGCATCCTGCGCATGACGCACGCCGGGTCGGTCTTCAAGCGGCACGTCGACGCGATGCTGCACCAGCTCGACGACGGGATCGCCGCCGTCAGCCAGCTCATCGAGCCCGACACGGGCACGGTGGCCCTCGCCTTCCAGCACTCCCTGGGTACCTGGCTCGTGCCGGACCTCGTCCGGAGCTTCCGCACGGCGCATCCGCACGTCCGTTTTCAGCTCACCCAGGTCCGCGACGAGCTCCATTCCGCGCCGCTGGCCGGGGGCCAGGCCGACCTCGAGATCGGAACGCGCCGTTCGCACGATCCGGCCATACACATCCGGCGGATCGCCCTGGAGCCGTTGCGGCTGGCGCTGGCGCGCGACCACGAGCTCGCCGGGCAGCCGCGCCTGCGGCTCGCGGAGGTGTCCGACGAGCCCTTCGTCAGCCTGCGCCCGACGTCGGCGCTGCGGCGGCTGACCGACAGCCTGTGCGACGAGGCCGGCTTCCAGCCGGATGTGGTGTTCGAGGGTGACGACCTGTCCACGGTCCGCGGCTTCGTCGCGGCGGGCCTGGGGGTAGCCATCGTCCCGGCCCCGCGCGCGGGGTCACCGGAGGCGGCGAGCGGGCCAGTGCTGTACCGCGAGATCATCGACTCCGGGGCGGTACGGGAGATCACCCTCATGTGGTCCGCCGAGCGGCGTCTGCTGCCGGCCGCCGACCTGTTCCGCCGGCACATCATACGGCGGGCGAACGCGGGACGCGTGCCCACGCTCTCGGAGTAACACCCGCAGCGGCGGGAGGAGGAGCTGGCGGTACTGGTCAGCCGGTGTTCTGCAGGCCGGCGGCGACGCCGTTCACGGTGAGCAGCAGCAGGCGCTCCAGCCGTTCACGCTCGGCGGGATCGTCCCCGGCCGGGCCGCGCAGCGCCGCCAGGGCGCGCAACTGCAGGTGCGACAGCGCGTCCACGTAGGGGTCGCGGAGCGCGACGGCGCGCGCGAGGACCGGCCGGTCCGCGAGCAGGCGGCCGTGCTGGGTGACGGCCAGGACGAGCTTCATGGTCAGGTCGTATTCGGCCAGCACCCGGGCGGACAGATCGTCCCGGCCGCCCAGCGCCAGGTACCGCTCGGCGATCCTGCGGTCGGTCTTGGCCAGGCTCATCTCCGCGTTGTCGATGAGCACGTTGAACAGCGACCACTCCGTGTAGGCCCGCTGCAGCTCCGCCAGCCCCGCTCCATCGCTGTCCGCGCTCGACTGCATCACGGCAGCCAGCCCGCTGCCCAGGCCGAACCACCCGGGCAGGTTCACCCGCGTCTGGGACCAGGCGAACACCCAGGGAATGGCGCGCAGGTCATCCAGGTTGACGGCGGACCGGGACAGGCCACGCCGCGCCGGGCGGGAACCGATCCGCAGGCCGCCGATCTCCTCCAGCGGGCTGATCCGGGCGAACCACTCCGCGAAGCCGTCACTTTCCACCAGGGCACGGAAGGCCCGCCGCGCCGCCTCGTCGATCACGTCCGCGACCGGGCGGAACCGCAGCGAGACCTCGCTGTTGCTCCCGGTGCGGGCGGGTGAGGAGGCCAGCAGCACGGCCGACGTCACCTGCTCCAGATGCCGCCGCGCGATCACGGCCCGGCCGTACCGGGCGAAGATCACCTCGCCCTGCTCGGTGACCTTGAACCGGTCGGCGACCGAGCCGGGCGCCTGGGCGAGCACCGCCTGCCCGGTGGGGCCGCCGCCACGGCCGAGCGCGCCGCCGCGGCCGTGGAACAGGGTCAGCCGCACGTCGTGTTCGGCGGCCCACGCCGCCATCTCGGCCTGCGCGTCGAACAGCCGCAGCGTCGCGCTGGTGGGCCCGAGCTCCTTGGCCGAGTCGGAGTAGCCGAGCATCGCCTCCAGCTGCCGCCCGTTGGCCGCGAGCCGCTCGGTGACCGGGGCCAGCTCCAGCATCTCGGTCAGCACGCGGGGCGCGTTGGCCAGGTCCTCGCCGCTTTCGAAGAGCGGCACCACGTCCAGCACCGGGGCATCGCCGTCGGGCATGGCCAGCTGCGCCAGTTCGTACACGGTCGCGATGTCGCCAGCCGACCGGGTGAAGCTGACCACGTACCGCCGGCACGCCTCCGGGCCGAACCGCCGCTGGATCCAGGCGGCCACCCGCAACGTCGCGAGCACCTCTTCGGCCTCCGCCGACGCGGGCTCGCCGGAGGGCGCGGCCCGCAGTTCGGCGAGGACCCGGGCGTGTACCGCGCTGTGCTGGCGGATCTCCAGCTCAGCCAGGTGGAAGCCGAACGTCTCCGCCTGCCAGATGAGGTGCTGGACCTCGCCGTACGCCTGCTGGCGGGCCCCCGCAATGGCCAGCGATTCCTGCACCAGCCTCAGGTCGGCGACGAACTCCTCCGGGCGGGAGTAGGACAGGTCGGCGTGGCGATTGCGGGTCGCCTCCAGCCGGGCCGCGGTGTACAGCAGGTAGGTACGGTAAGGCTCCTGCGGAGAACGGGCCGTGATCTCCGCGAGCAGCTCGGGATGCGCCGATCTGGCCACGTTCAGCGCGCGCCGCAGGCCCGGCGACGCCGGCGTCGTGGCCTCGGACAGGGTCAGCGCCCGGCCCACCCGCGTGACGGCCCGCTCGAACGCGCGCAGCACGTGATCGGCCTGGATGGTCGCGGCCTCGCGAGTGACCCGCGCGGTCACGAAAGGGTTGCCGTCCCGGTCAGCACCCACCCAGCTGCCGAACCGGAGGAACGCGGGCACATCGGTCGGGACACTTCCGCTGTCCGCGCCCGCGACGGCGTGGTCCATCGAGCGGTAAAGCGCGGGCACGACCCGGAAGAGGGTCTCGTCGAACGCGGTCATCACCGAGCGGACCTCGTCGATCGGGTCCATGGCGTTGACCCGGAGCTGTGATGTCCGCCACAGCAGATCGATCTGCTCGCGCAGCTCGCGGAGGGTCTCGGTGCGGTCCGTCGCGGCGACCCGGGGGTCGTCGAGCACGTCCAGCAGGACGGAAAGCCGCCGCAGCGAGGCGACCACCGCGCGGCGCCGCGCCTCGGTGGGATGGGCGGTGAACACCGGGTGCACGCGCAGCCCGGCGACCAGCTCCTCGAGCTGGTCACCGCCCCGGGAGCGGCGGATCTCCCGCACGGTGGCTTCCAGGGACTCCGGCAACGGATGCCCGATCACGTCGCGTTCGCGCAGGACCCGGATGCGCTGATGCTCTTCGGCCAGGTTGGCGAGGTGGAAGTACACGGTGAAGGCGCTGGCCACCTGCTCGGCCCGGTCCAGCGGCCAGGAGGCGACAAGAGCGGCGATGTCGTCGAGTGACCTGCCCGGCTCCGGCGGCTCGCCATTCGGCTGCGCTGCGTCTGCGCGCCGCGACTCGATCACGGCGTGCCGGAGCTGCTCCACATCGTCCAGGAGATGCTGGCCGCCGGCCTCGCTCAGCACGCCGCCGAGCAAGCTGCCCAGCAACCGGACGTCGCGCCGCATCGGCTCCGGCATCCGGTAGCGGTCGTCTTCCCGGCTGACCATCTCCCGTTTCACGTCGCCAGCGTAGCGAAACGCCCCCTCCTGTACGCGCCGCCCGGTGGCTACCCTTGGCCTCATGACCAGTGAAGCCTCCGCACTGCCGGACGCCGGCCCCAGCGGCAACGACCAGGATGTGCACACCACCGCGGGAAAGATCGCCGATCTGGCGCGGCGCCGCCAGGAGGCGACGCACGCCGGCTCCGAGCAGGCCGTGCAGAAGCAGCACGCGAAGGGCAAGCTGACCGCGCGGGAACGGATCGACAAGCTGCTGGACCCGGGCTCGTTCGTGGAGTTCGACGAGTTCGCCCGGCACCGGGCCACCGCTTTCGGCATCGCCGAGAACCGCCCTTATGCCGACGGCGTCGTCACCGGGCACGGCACCGTGGACGGCCGCCCCGTCGCGGTATTCAGCCAGGACTTCACCGTCTTCGGCGGATCGCTCGGCGAAGTCTACGGCGAGAAGATCGTCAAGGTCATGGACCACGCGCTCAAGGTGGGCTGCCCGATCATCGGCTTCAACGACGGCGGAGGGGCGCGGATTCAGGAGGGGGTGGTCGCGCTCGGGCTGTTCGGCGAGGTCTTCTACCGGAACGTGATGGCCTCGGGGGTGATCCCGCAGATCTCGCTGATCATGGGCCCGTGCGCGGGTGGCGCGGTCTACTCGCCGGCCATCACCGACTTCACCCTCATGGTGAACGGGACATCGCACATGTTCATCACCGGCCCGGACGTGATCAAGACGGTGACCGGTGAAGAGGTGACCTTCGAGGAACTGGGCGGGGCGCACGCGCACGCCGTCCGGTCCGGCGTCGCGCACTACCAGGCCAAGGACGAGCAGGACTGCATCGACTACGCCCGCGACCTGCTGTCCTTCCTGCCGTCCAACAACCTCGAAGACCCCCCGATCATCGAGCCCGACGAGCTGGGCCCGGCGGACGAGGTCACCAGCCACGACGAGGCCCTGGACACGCTGATCCCGGATTCCCCGAACCAGCCCTACGACATGCACACGGTCATCACGAACGTGCTGGACGACGGCGACTTCCTTGAGGTGCACGCCGGGTTCGCGGCCAACATGGTCTGCGGCTTCGGCCGGGTGGCCGGGTCACCGGTCGGCGTGGTCGCCAATCAGCCCATGCACTTCGCCGGCTGCCTGGACATCAACGCATCGGAAAAGGCCGCCCGGTTCGTCCGGACCTGCGACGCGTTCAGCATCCCGATCCTGACCTTCGTGGACGTGCCCGGCTTCCTGCCCGGCGCCGACCAGGAGTGGAACGGGATCATCCGCCGCGGCGCCAAGCTCATCTACGCCTACTGCGAGGCCACCGTGCCCAAGGTCACCGTCATCACCCGGAAGGCCTACGGCGGCGCCTACGACGTGATGGGGTCCAAGCACCTGGGCGGCGACGTCAGCCTGGCCTGGCCCACGTCGCAGATCGCGGTCATGGGCGCGCAGGGCGCGGTGAACATCCTGTACCGGCGCGAGCTGGCCGCCGCGGACGACCCGGACACGCTCCGGGCCCAGCGGGTCACCGAGTACGAGGACACGCTGGCCAACCCTTACATCGCTGCCGAACGAGGCTATGTTGATGCCGTCATCCGGCCGGCCGAGACCCGATCGGAGGTCACCCGGGCCCTCCGCGCGCTGCGCACCAAACGCCAGACCCTCCCCCCGAAGAAGCACGGAAACATACCGTTGTAGTCCGGGGGTCGCTGGGCCGGTTACGAACGCCTCGCCGTAGGGCCGCTACGGTTCTCGCCGTCAGCACCGGCCACTCACCCGGATCTTCGGCCCGGGCTCACTGGGTCGTGTCACCCCAAATGGCAATGGCCCGGCCCGGGACTGCCACCGCGACCTCCGCTCACCCGCCAGCTTCTCCGGGTCTTCCTTGATCGGCGTCGCTTTTCCGCAGCGAGGCTGTCGCATAACTCCGAGCCGTGGTGCGTCAAGCCCCATCTTTGAGCCAAAACCGGGTCCAAGGTGGGGCGCGAACGCCACCTTTGGTCAGACTGAGCACCCTGAGTGGGGGCCCGACCTGGCTTGAGACCAGTTGCGCGACAGCCTCCAGCATTTGCGGAAAACCGACGATCATGGTCAGGACGGCCCCGAACCGGGCCGTCAGGCCCGGTGANNTTCCGGGGGGTCGCCCCCCCGGGCCGGCAGGGTGCGGGACAATGCATACGAAGCCTGGGAGGTGGGCGTATGAATACGCCCGACGTATGGATATCCAAGGACGATGGGAGCGATATCGTCCGCGCTAGCGCGATTGTCGGTGTCGGCATCGACTACAACGGCAACATCACGGCACGGCTCGGCCATGGCGAGGGCGCGACCATCACCCTCGCCGATCAGGGCAGGCAGAACGGTGCGCACCCGCCAGCCGACTTTCACCGCCAGCTGATGCGGATCATCGCCCAGCTGTCCGACGCGTCCGGGGCGTTCCTCGTGCGGCCGGTCCGCGATGAGGCCCGCGGCTGGGAATGGACCACCGAGCCGCTGTAACGCCACATGATGAGCACGTCATGCCAGAGCCGGTCTCAAGCGGAGGTGGCGGCCTTGTCCTGCTGGAGGTGGTCCAGAACCTGGGCGAAGTGATCGCCCAGGGCCTCGGGTACGCGCTGGGACATGGAGTGGGCCAGCATCGCGTCCACCGCGGCCTGGGCTAGTGGCCGGAGGCGCCGGGTGATGGCGGCCACCTCCGCGATGTCCTCTCCCTGGAGCATGCCGTCCCGCAGGTGAGCGGCGAGCACGTGCCGGGTCACCGTGCCGGCCAGCTCGCCGGCGGCCGCGTCCACGTGCGCGCGGAGCCGTCCGGCCATGTCCAGGACCGCCCGAAGTGGCATGCCCGCGGACACCAGTTCGGCTCCCGCGCTGAGCAGCCGCGGGCTCGGCACCCGGTACCGCGCGCCGTCGGGCTCGATCAGGCCGAGCTCCACGGCCTGGGCTACCTCGTCCGGGCTGACCGCGCCGCCGAACACCTCGGCCAGCCTGGTCGCGGTGACATAGGCCGGGATCTCGTCGGACCACGGCAGGCCCACGGCGGATTCCAGGTCCAGGATCTCGGTGATGTCCCCGCCGCGCTCCCAGACGGCCAGCAGCTCGCCGATGTTGGCGAAGGTGTACCCGCGCTTGAGGAGCTGCCCGATCAGGCGCAGCCGGGCGAGGTGGGCGTCGGTGTAGATGCCGACGCGCCCGTCCCGGCGGGGCGGGGCGAGCAGGCCGCGGTCCTGGTACACGCGGATGTTGCGGACGGTGGCCCCGGCCAGCCGCGCCAGCTCGTCAATCCGGTACTCGCCCATGGCATCAACCTTACGCAGGTGGCCGGTCATCGCCCCAGATATTTCTCCATTGTATTGAGACAATATCCATTGTAACGTTTGCCTACGCGCGCCGTCCGGCTCCGGCGGGATACCGTCCCGCGCTGACGGCGGAAAGGGAGCACCGTGGCTCGTGAGACCCTGCCCAGCCTGGCCAGGAGGTCGGCGCTGGCCGGCCGCACCGTCCTCGTGACCGGCGCGTCGGGCGCGTTCGGCTCGGCTACGGAGCCGCGCTCGCCGCCGGGCTGCGTGACCGGCACACCGGCGGGCCGCCGGCACAGAGAACGTCAGAGGAGCAGAGACCGCCAGAGAAGCAGAGAACGTCAGAAAAAAGGACGGCAAAGGAACACCAGTCATGACCACTCGCCTGCTCCGACCGACCGACCGCGAGGACATCGCGCAACGGCTGCTGCGCTCATCGGCCAAGGCGTCCTACGACCCGCTGACCGAGATCGACTGGGACACGCCAGTCAACCCGGACGTCTACGCGATCCCGCCGCATCGCATCTCGCTGTACGGCACCCAGCTGTGGGACCAGCTCAGCGAGGCGCAGCGCAAGGAACTCAGCCGGCAGGAGGTGGCCAGCACGGCCAGCGTCGGCATCTGGTTCGAGAGCATCCTCATGCAGATGCTGATCCGGCACGCGTACGACCGCGACCCGACCACCCAGCACGTCCAGTACTCCTACACCGAGATCGCCGACGAGTGCCGCCACTCGGTCATGTTCGCGCGGTTCATCGCGGCCATGGGCGCCCCGCACTACCGCCTGGACCCGGTCAGCCGGTTCCTGGGCCGCGTATTCAAGGCCACCTCCAACGGGCCGCTCACGTTCAGCGCCGCGCTGTTCGTCGAGGAACTCCTCGACCAGATGCAGCGCGAGATGATGGCCGACGACCAGATCGAGCCGCTGGCCCGGGCCGTGGCCCGGCTGCACGTCACCGAAGAGGCCCGGCACATGCGCTACGCGCGTGAGGAGCTCATCCGGGACTGGCCGCAGCGCGGCGCGCTCACCCGCGCCTACAGCCGGATCAGCCTCGCCCTGGTCGCCGCGCGTGCGGCCGACAGCCTGATCAGCCCGGACTGTTACGCACGCGTCGGCCTGGACCCGAAACAGGCCCGCCGGGCCGCGCGCCGCAACCCGCACTGGCGGGCGTCGAAGATCTGGTTCGCCCGCCAGGCCGTCGAAACCTTCACCGCCGCCGGGCTGATGTCCGGCCCGGCCCAGTACATCTGGCGCGCGGCCGGCCTGATCGGGCACAGCGCATGATGCCCGACTTCAGCGTCGCCATCATCGGCTCGGGGTTCGCCGGGATAGGCATGGCGTATATCACCGGCGCGGTGGCGCACGCGCGCCGCCGGGGCGCGGTCCGGGTCGAGGTGCGGCCCGGCGCCCAGGCCGCCTACGACCGGACCCTGCAGAAGAAGATGAAGCGCACAGTCTGGGTCACCGGCGGCTGCAAGAGCTGGTACCTGGACGCCGCGGGGCGCAACGTCACGCTGTGGCCGGACTTCACCTGGGCGTTTGCCTGGCAGACCCGGCGTTTCGACGCGGCCAGCTACGACATTCGCCTTCCTCACTCACAGTAACAATCATGGCGGCCGGGCCGGCCGGACCGGGCAGGTCCGGTTTTTTCAGCATCAGCGCTGATCAGGTAGCCTTTCAGGACTCCTGTTGGGGCGTCGGCGGCATGGCCACCCAACGGCCTGCCCTAGAGTCTTGAACACGATGAGCGAATACGGAGCCCCATTGCCGCTGCTGGCCCGCTACGCCGTCATGGTCGACGTGGGCTATATTTTCGCTGCCGGCGGCGAGCTGCTGCTCGGGACCAGCTCGCGCCGCGACTTCCGGGTCGACGCCGTGCCGCTCATCCAGGCGATCAGCAAGCACGCGGACGAACTCGTCCGCGGCGAGCTGCTCCGGGTCTACTGGTACGACGCGGCGCGGGACCGGGTGCCGACCATCGACCAGCGCGTCATCGCGCAGCTGCCGCTGGTCAAACTGCGGCTCGGGAACCTCAACGCGCGCGGCCAGCAGAAGGGCGTGGACGCGCAGATCCGCGCGGACATGGAAGCACTGGCCCGGCATCACGCGATCACCGACGCGGTCCTCGTCGCCGGCGACGAGGACATGGTGCCGGCCGTGGAGGCCGCGCAGGCGTACGGCGTGCGCGTCCACCTCTGGGGCATCGAGCCGCCGTACGGCACGAATCAGGCCGAACGGCTGGTCTGGGAGTCCGACACTGTCGAGGTCCTGGACAGCGCGTTCGTCAGGCCCTATTTCTCCCGGCAGCCCGTCACCGTGGCCGAGACCGTACGGACGGACGAGCCAGCCGCCAGTACCGTGCCCTCCCCGGCCCAGCTCTTCGGGGACCGGGTACCGCCGCGGCCGTCCGCCAAGTCCGCTCACCCTCCGTACCCGGCTGCTTCCCCGCCCGGCACGACCGTACCCGGGACTGCACCTGGCAGTGCCGGGCCGGCGTCCCCTGGGCCGCAGGCACCCAGCCCAGCCGGCGCCGGCGCCGGTCACTCCACCTCCACCTCCACCTCGGCCCCGGCGCGGCTCGGGCCAGACCGGTCACGGGTCGAGGAAGCCGGCGAGCACGTGGCACAGAAGTGGATCCTGACCCGCGGCACCGACAACATCCGCGACCTGCTCCCCGGCCCGATCCTGCCGCCGGTCATCGACAAGGAGCTGCTGGTCGAGGCGGAGAAGGAACTCGGCCTATCGCTGCGCTCGTACCAGGAGGCACGCGAATGGCTCCGCGACGCGTTCTGGGTCCGCGTGCACCGCGAGTTCGGCATCGGCGTGGGCCGCTCCCGCGACTGAGCCGCCGGGAGCCTGCCCCGCAGGCCGGGGCGCCTGGCCCGGGTCATCCTGGCCCGGCCCCGGGCCGGGCCGGGGCGGGCTGGGCCTGGGCCGCCCGCGCTCCGCCCGGTAAGCTGGCCTCGTGCCATCAGATCAGCCACGCCAGGCCAGCGAGCCGCATCTGCGCGTCATCCGGGGAGACGCCGGCGCGGAGGAGATCGCCGCGATCCTGGCCGTCCTGACCGTACGCCGGGACGCGGCCTCCGCCGCCGCGGCAGCGGCCAGCACGGCTCCCGCCCGGGCCCGTTCCGCATGGTCAGAAAGATCCCGGCTGCTGCGCCCGCCCGTTTCACCCAGCCCAGGCGGATGGCGCCGGTCAAGATTGCCGGGCTAGGTCAGCTTTTCCAGGATGAGCTGGCGGACCTTTCCGGCGTCGGCCTGGCCGCGGGTGGCCTTCATGACGGCGCCGACCAGGACTCCGGCCGCGGCGACCTTCCCGCTGCGGATCTTGTCCGCGACGTCCGGGTTAGCGGTGATGGCCTCGTCGACCGCAGCCGTCAGCGCGCTGTCGTCGCTGACCACGGCCAGGCCGCGCGCGGCGACCACCTCGTCCGGGGTGCCCTCGCCGGCCAGCACGCCGTCGATCACCTGGCGGGCCAGCTGGTCGTTCAGCGCGCCGGACGACACCAGCTCCGCGACCCGGGCCACCTGATCGGGGGTGATCGCGAGGCCGGCCAGCTCGGCGCCGGTCTCGTTGGCGCGCCGGGACAGCTCGCCCAGCCACCATTTGCGCGCGCCGGCCGGGGACGCGCCCGCGGCCACGGTCCCCGCCACCAGGTCAAACGCGTCCGCGTTGCGCAGCGCGGCCATGTCCGCGTCGGACAGCTGCCATTCGGCCTGGAGGCGCTCCCGGCGGACCGACGGCAGCTCGGGCAGCGACCGCCTGATCTGCTCCACCCATTCGCGGGGCGGGGCCAGCGGCACCAGGTCGGGCTCGGGGAAGTAGCGGTAGTCCTCGGCCTCTTCCTTGCTGCGGCCGGATGTGGTGATGCCGGTGTCCTCGTGGAAGTGACGGGTCTCCAGCGCCACCGTGCCGCCCGCGTCCAGCACGGCGGCCTGCCGCTCGATCTCGGACCGGACGGCCCGCTCCACCGAGCGCAGCGAGTTGACGTTCTTGGTCTCCGTCCGCGTGCCGAGCACCCCCGAGCCGCGGGGGGCCAGCGACGTGTTCACGTCGCAGCGCAGCGAGCCCTCCTCCATCCGGACGTCGGACACGCCGAGCGACCGGACGACCTCCCGCAGTTCCGCGACGTAGGTCCGTGCCACCGCGGGGGCGAACGCGCCCGCGGTGGTGATCGGCTTGGTCACAATCTCCACCAGCGGGATGCCGGCCCGGTTGTAGTCGACGAGGGAGTAGTCGGCCCCGTGGATCCGGCCGGTAGCCCCGCCCACGTGCATCGACTTACCGGTGTCCTCCTCCAGGTGCACGCGCTCGATGCCGACCCGCACGTGCTGCGGTTCGGCGTCGCCCTCGTCCACCATCACGTCGAGCCAGCCGTCGGTGCACAGCGGCTCGTCGTACTGGGAGATCTGGAAGTCCTTCGGCATGTCCGGGTAGAAGTAGTTCTTCCGCGCGAACCGGCACCACTCCGCGATCGAGCAGTTCAGCGCCAGGCCGATCCGGATCGTGAACTCGATCGCGGCCCGGGACGGCACCGGCAGCGAACCGGGCAGACCGAGGCAGACCGGGCAGACGTGCGTGTTCGGCTCCCCGCCGAACTGGGCCGGGCAGCCGCAGAACAGCTTGGTCACCGTGCCCAGCTCGACGTGCGTCTCCAGGCCGATCGCCGGCTCGTAGCGCTCCAGCGCCTCCGCGTACGGAACCAGTGGCGGGGCCGTGGTCATCGGCCGGCTCCCTTCGTGTCGTCAGCGTCCAGCCCGCTGGCCCCATCCAGCCCTTTGGCGGAGGCCAGCAGCGGATGGCCCCATCGCTCGGTGAACGCGGCCTCCGCCGCGGCGGCAACCCGGTAGGCGCGGTCATCGGCCAGCACCGGCGTCATGACCTGCAGCCCGACCGGCAGGCCGTCCTCGGGCGCCAGTCCGCACGGCACCGAGATGGCCGCGTTCCCGGCCAGGTTGGACGGGATCGTGCACAGGTCGGCCAGGTACATGGCCATCGGGTCGTCGGTCCGCTCCCCCAGCGGGAACGCGGTCGTCGGCGTGGTCGGCGAGACCAGCACGTCGACCTGGCCGAACGCCGCCTCGAAGTCGCGCGCGATCAGCGTCCGCACCTGCTGTGCCTTGCCGTAGTAGGCCTCGTAGTACCCGCTGGACAGCGCGTACGTGCCGAGCATGATGCGCCGCTTCACCTCGGCCCCGAAACCAGCCTCGCGGGTCAGCGACATGACCTCCTCCGCGCTGCGGGTGCCGTCGTCGCCGACCCGCAGGCCGTACCGCATCGCGTCGAAACGGGCCAGGTTGGAGGAGCACTCGCTCGGCGCGATCAGGTAATACGCCGGCAGCGCGTAGCGGAAGTGCGGGCAGGACACCTCCGTGACCTTGGCGCCCAGCGATTCAAGCAGCTCGACCGCCTGACTGAAGCGGGACAGGACACCCGGCTGGTAGCCCTCGCCGGACAGCTCGGTGACCACGCCGATCCGCAAACCGGCCACGTCCGCCTGACGGGCCGCGGCCACGACCGGGGGGGCCGCCTCGTCGATGGAGGTGGCGTCCATCGGGTCGTGCCCCGAGATCGCCTCCTGCAGCAGCGCCGCGTCCAGCACGGTCCGGGCCAGCGGGCCCGGCGTGTCGAGCGAGGACGCGAACGCGATCAGCCCGTACCGGGAGTTGCCGCCGTAGGTGGGCTTCATCCCCGTGATGCCGCAGACCGCCGCGGGCTGGCGGATCGACCCGCCCGTGTCCGTGCCGATGGCCAGCGGCGCCTCGTACGCGGCCACCGACGCGGCCGAGCCGCCCGACGAGCCGCCGGGCACCCGGGACAGGTCCCACGGATTGCGGGTCGGGCCGAACGCGGAGTTTTCGGTGGAAGAGCCCATAGCGAACTCGTCCATGTTGGTCTTGCCCAGGATGATGGCCCCGGCGCGGCGCAGCCGGGTGGTGATCGTCGCGTCGTACGGCGGCCGCCACTGGTTCAGGATGCGGGACCCGGCCGTCGTCGGCATGTCGATGGTGGTGAAGACGTCCTTCAGCGCGACCGGGACCCCGGCCAGCGGGCCCAGCTCCGCGCCGGCCGCACGCCGGGAGTCCACCTGTTCGGCCGCGGCGAGGGCCTCCTCCGCCGCCACGTGCAGGAACGCATGCACGCGGCCGTCGACCTCCGCGATCCGGTCGAGGTGCGCCTGAGTGACCTCCGTGGCCGAGACGTCCTTGCTCCGCAACGCGGCGGACAGGTCCGCCGCCGTCATCGTGGTGAGCTCGCTCATGCGTCAGTCCTCCGCCAGGATCCGGGGCACCTTGAACCGCTGCTGCTCCACGGCCGGCGCCTCGCTGAGCACCACATCGGCGGCCAGGCACGGGACGATCTCGTCCTCGCGGAACACGTTGGTGAGCGGCAGGGCGTGCGAGGTCGGCGGGATCCCCTCGGCGGCGACCTCCTGGACCCGGGCGACCGCCGAGATGATCTGGTCAAGCTGGGGCGCGAGGTGATCCAGCTCCTCCTGGCCGAGGGCGAGCCTCGACAGCCTGGCCAGATGGACGACCTCGTCGCGGGTAATGGACATGCACGCCATCCTAGAAGCCCCCGGACCCCGCCCCGACCCAATTACGGTCGGCTACCCCGCTCTGGGCCGCCAACTTTGCTCCGGGCCCCGAGCGGGCGCTCCAACTCTGCCCCCAGCCGCTTTTCCCATGTACGCGATGGCAGCTCTACGTGTACCGGGGTGTACGCGATGGCACCTCTACGTGTAAAAGGAACGCCTGGATTCCTGCGCGGCGGATCGCAGGGGGCTACTCCCCGGCGGCGCCCTCTCCGGTGACCTCTTCCGCGCCGGCCTCCTCGGCAGCGGGCTCGGGGCGGACGGCGGCCGGGCCCCCGGTGAGCAGGAGGCGGAAAGCGGGCTCATCGAGGACGGGGACACCGACCTCGACCGCCTTGTCGTACTTGGAGCCGGGGTTCTCCCCCGCCACCACGAAATCAGTCTTCTTCGACACCGACCCGGTGACCTTGCCGCCCGCGACGCGTACCGCCTCCGCCGCCTCGTCCCGGCTGAACTCCGCCAGCGATCCGGTGATCACGACCGTGACCCCGGCCAGCAGCCGGGGCGCGGGGCGACTGCCGTCGAAGCCTTCCTCGGCCATCCGGACCCCGGCCACGCGCCACTTGTCCACGATCGCGGCGTGCCAGTCCACGCCGAACCAGTCGGACACGGACGCCGCGATGGTCGGGCCCACCCCGTCCACCGCCGCGAGCTGGTCGGCGCTGGCCGAGGCGATCACGTCCAGCGAGCCGAACTCGGTGGCCAGCGCGCGCGCCGCGGTCGGCCCAACGTGCCGGATGGACAGCGCGACCAGGACCCGCCAGAGCGGCCGCTGCCGGGCCACCTCGAGGTTGGCCAGCAGCCGGTGCGCGTTGATCTTCAGCGTGCCCTGCTTGTTGACGAAGAACGGCGAGGTCGCGAGCTTCTCCTCGGTCAGCGCGAACAGGTCGCCCTCGTCGGTGACCAGGTGGTCGTCGAGCAGCGCGGTCACCGCCTCGTAGCCGAGCACCTCGATATCGAATGCGCCCCGGCCCGCCAGGTGGAAGAGCCGCTCACGGAGCTGGGCCGGACATGACCGCGCGTTCGGGCAGCGCCAGTCGACGCCGCCGTCCTCCCTGGTCAGCCTGGTCCCGCACTCCGGGCAGTGTGCGGGGAACTGGAACTCCCGCTCGTCTCCGGTCCGCAGGTCCGCCACCGGCGCGACGACTTCCGGTATAACGTCACCCGCCTTGCGCAGCACCACCGTGTCGCCGATCAGGACGCCCTTGCGCTTGAGCTCGTCGGCGTTGTGCAACGTGGCGAGCTCCACGGTCGAGCCGCTCACCTTGGCCGGCTCCATCACCGCGAACGGGGTCACCCGCCCGGTGCGGCCCACGTTGACGCGGATGTCGAGCAGCTTGGTGGTGACCTCCTCCGGCGGGTACTTGTAGGCCATCGCCCACCGCGGCGCCCGCGACGTGGCGCCGAGCGCCCGCTGCTGGTCCAGCCGGTCGATCTTGACCACGACCCCGTCGATCTCATACGGCGGGTCGTGCCGGTGCTCGTTGTAGTAGCCGATGTACTCGTGCACGGCGGCCAGGTCCGGCACGACCCGGAAGCGGTCGCTGACCGGGAGGCCCCAGCCGCGCATCCGCTCGTACCAGCCGGACTGGGTCTCCGGCGGCCCCTCCCCCTCAGGAAAGCCCTCGACCCGGCCGACGCCGTGCATGATCACGTCGAGCGCGCGGCTCGCGGTGACCCGCGGGTCCTTCTGCCGCAGTGAGCCAGCTCCCGAGTTGCGCGGGTTGGCGAAGGCCGGCTTCCCCGCCTCGATCAGGCTCGCGTTCAGCTCCTCGAACGCCGCCACCGGCAGGAACACCTCGCCCCGCACCTCCAGCGTCTCCGGGTAACCGGTGCCTTTGAGCGTGGCCGGGACGGAATCGATGGTCCGGATGTTCGGCGTGACGTCCTCACCGGTGCGCCCGTCGCCACGGGTCGCGCCCCGGGTCAGCCGGCCGTTCCGGTAGACCAGCGCGATGGCCAGCCCGTCGATCTTCAGCTCGCACAGGTACGGCCCGGTGCCGCCGCCGCGCGCCGCCCGGTCGGCCCAGGCGTCGAGCTCGCCGGCGGAGAACGAGTTATCCAGGCTGAGCAGCCGCTGCAGGTGCTCCACCGGCGTGAACAGCGTGGAGACCGCCCCGCCGACCTGCTGCGTCGGCGAATCGGGGGTACGCAGCTCGGGGAAGCTCTCCTCCAGGCCTTCCAGCTCGCGCATCAGCGTGTCGAACTCGGCGTCCGAGATCGTCGGCGCGTCCAGCACGTAGTACCGGTGCCGGGCCTCGGTGATCCGCGCGCTCAGTTCGGCGTGCCGCTGCCGCGCGTCGACGGGCGTCTCGTTCGGATCCTCCGGCCCGGCACCCCCGGGCTGGCTCATGCGGTGTCTCCCGCTCGCGTCCAGAGCGCCTTGAAGCCCTCCCGCTCGCTCATGCCCAGCCCTCCGTGTCCTCGCTCTCTTCGGCCAGCTCAGCGACCATTCTCGCCGCCTCCCGGCAGTGCGCCAGCACCTCGGTCACCCGCGCGGGCGCCGCGCCGACCAGGCCGCAGGACGGGGTGACGACGACCTGCTGCGCGCAGTCCTCCGGCGCCATGCCGAGCCGCCGCCAGAACCGCAGCACCCGCTGCGTGGTCCTGACCGGCTCCTCCCGCCGGGCCACCGGCGGTATGGCGGGCACCGCACCGGCCAGGATGCCCGCGCCCGCGTCGGCCATCTCGGCGACGCTGTCCGCCTCTTCCCGCCGTAGCAGGCTCAGGTCGAAGGCGATCGCATCCGGCCTCGCCGCCCAGATGATGCCGAACGGGACCTCGTTCGCGCAGCAATGCACGACGGAGTACCGTCCGGCCGCGCCCACCACGGTACCCAGCCGGTCGGACATTACCGGCGCGTCGACGGCGGGCAGCCGGGACAGCCCGCTGGCGGTGGGGATCTCGCCGTGTGCCACCGCGCCCAGCGCGGGCTCGTCGAACTGGACCACCAGGTCGGCGCCGGGCACACGCTTGGCCATCTCCGCGACCTGAATGGCCGTCGCCTCGGCCAGCGACGCGGCCAGGTCGGCGACCGCGCCGCCGTCGGAGAGCACCGGATTCAGCGTGCGGGGCAGCTCGATGGTGGCGGCCAGCGTCCACGGGCCGCACAGGCTGAACTTCAGCGGGCCCTCGTAACCGGAGAAGACCTCCTCGATCGCGTCGAGGTCAGCCGACATCATGCTGCGGGCAGCCTGCATATAGCGGCCCGGCCGTTCCGCGATCCGCCACCCGCCGGTCGTCGTCTCCACCGGCATGTCGAGCAGCAGGGCGGCGGTCCGGCCGATCAGATCGGCGCCGGGCCCGCGGCTGGGCAGCTCGGGGAGGTAGGGGAAGTCCGGCAGCTCACCCGCCACGATCCGGGCCGCCTCCAGCGGGTCCGTTCCGGGCATGGAACCGATGCCGGTCGCGCTGCCGGCCAGCCACGGGAACTGAGGCCGCGGGCCGCGCGCAGCACCGAGCGTGTCATCGTGCACGTTGCTGAGCTTAGATCTTTTTGGCTGACCGGCGCTCAGCCTAAGATCAGCGCATCCCAGCAGTACGTGCCCCCCGCTGGAGACCGGGCCTTCTTTGCCTTCGGCGCTCGCCAATGATCTTGGCGATCATGATGCCGAGGGCCATCCCATGAGGAAGATGACAGCGATCAGCACGACTGCTTGGATGACTTCGGCCATGACGGTCGCCCACCCAGCCGCTCACGCTGTCCGATGCCCAGCTTGCTGTCGCCAGACGGGTCACCGTCTCGGTCTGCCGACAACACCGGTCCCGTTCCTGCGGCGCCGGGCTTGCTTGGCCAGCGATCCGCCGATGGTTGGGCTGGAGGGTTTCATCCAAGAGGTACCTACCTCCCATACCAGTCTTAGTACCAGTACCGAATGTACTAAACCATCCTCCTGGATCGTTTAGACTAACGGAGTGATCATTATCAGTTACGGGGGTGTCTTCCATACGGGGGAGACAACCGGACGGCCGAGTACAGGACCGCAGCACGCGGACCTTAGCTCAACAGCTGGGGGGCGCTGCCGGTCGGCTACCGGCGATCTCCCCAGCGGGCGGATCGCCTGTGACCAGCCCCTATCTGGGACCGAGTAGCTACGCACCGACCGCGCCAAGTCCCACGGAACACGCCGGCATCACGGTTAAGCGGAAAGCACTCGTGACGCCACTCGGCCCGGTAGGGATCCAGCCTGATGGGGTCATTGGTGTGGCTCCGATGTCTCATGCTCTCCAGATCATGCCGCAAAGGCCTGCTGTACCCCGGTGTGATGCGCCTCGGCCCCGTGCCTACGGCACCGGAGCCATTGCACCGAGGGGAAGCAGCGAGACAGCACAATGGCTGGTTCAACAGGAGGGGTCATGACCGACCCGGCGAGAGGGGCCAAGGGCGGCGCCTCGGCAGATCGCAAGCCTGCGCCGCCGGGCGGGCTCAGCGTTGCCCCAGAAGACACATCGAGTGCCGACCCGGGGACAGGGTCCATAGACGGACCCAAGTACCAGCAGATCGCGGATAGCCTGCGGCTCCGGATTGAATCAGGCCAATACAGCGTGGACAGCCAGCTCCCTACCGAGACGGAACTGACTAAAGAGTTCAGCGCGTCGCGCAATACCATCCGAGACGCGATCAAGGCGCTCATAAGCCTTGGGCTGGTCGAGACCCGGCCAGGACAGGGCACATATGTCACCAGACCACCCGAGCCGCTTATCACCACGCTATCCGCCTCGAAAGCTACCGGCCTGGGCGGCGGGGAGGGGGCCGCCTACCGTTTCGAGGTAAGCGGCGAACATAGAATTGCCACGACGTCAGGACCACCTCGGGTGGAGCTCCAGAAGGCTACGGGCGAGATAGCCGCCCGGCTCCGGGTTGAAGAAGGAACGCCACTGATCAGCCGGCACGAGCAGCGGCTTATCGATGGCAGGCCATGGTCCCTGCAAACTTCGTTCTACCCTCGGCGATTCGCCTTGCAGGGAGCAGAAAAGCTTCTTGACGATGAAGACATTGACCAGGGAACTGTGAAGTACCTGCAAGAGACGCTGAAGCTACAGCAAGTTGGCTACCGCGACTGGATCACAATACGGGCGCCCGATTTGAATGAAATATTGTTTTTCCGGATTCCTCGCGATGGACGTATTGCAGTCTTCGAAATCTTTCGCACTGCATTTGATCAAACAGGCACTCCGATGCGTGTAACTGTGACGATCTTCCCGGCGGACCGGAATCAATTCATCGTTGACGTCGGCGACGTACCGCCGGTGGAGTACAAGGTCAGGCGGCAGGACAGCAAGGCCTAGCGTCAACGGCAACGATTGGCCCCAGCCTGGATCTACCGGGCCCGGGGCCCGCCACCCTCGGGTCAGGCCCCGGGCCGTACGGGACCAGCGGCCCTGGTAGTACTTTGTTAGGCCCCGGCGGGGCGGTCCGGTGGCTGACAGGCCACGGAGACGCCGGGACCGGCATCGCTTTCACCCGATGTCTTACTGCGCGCGGCACGTCGATAGAGCCGCCCAGTCGGGACATTTGGCCTGGCCCGGGAGACGACCTAAGCCGTCTCGACCAGGGCCAGGGGCGGCGGGCCGGGAACCCGCATCCAGGCGGACAATTGCGTCCCCTTCACTTCGCAGCCGATGTGGCGGTAGCTGTCCGGCCTGGCGTCCTGGTGGTGATAGACGACGTCGGTATAGAACCAGTCCGAGACGATCAGCGCGCAGGCCTCGGGAGAGGCGGCCAGGGCCGCCTTCAGCGGCAGCGCATCGGCCAGGCGGAAGGTGTGGTCGATGGCGGTGCCGACGACACCATGCTTGTCGAACGTGACCTCACCGGCATGCAAGGCGACCCGGAGCCTGACCTGCGTCGCGGCGGCTCGCGCGGCGTCGCGCCGTTGCATGGCCGCGTTGTGGCGGGCCAGGGCGGCCTCAAGCCGGTCCGGAAGGCCAGTCACCAGCCGGGCCTTCGGCACCTCAGGCGGCACCAGGACCAGCACCCCGTCGCCCCGGTCCTCGTGGTAGCACTTCAGCCAGTCGCTCTTCCCGAATGCGGCCGACAGTGAACCGTACAGGGCGCTACGCATGACGATCCGATCGCCATCTCTGCGGAACGGGTGGCTGGATCCGGCGATGTCCACCACCAGGACGGTACGGTGCACGGCGTCATGTCTGGCCATAGCGCCTCCTGCTGCCAGCTGCTCAGTGCAGTGACTATCATGCCTCGATGCACTGTGCATGCGCAATGCCCAATGCACGTGCATTGGCGTTTGCAGATCTTTTTCGGCGGCTGCCGGCCCGGGCCCGGCTAAACGCCGGACCCGGGGCGGCCATCTTCGCGCCCAGGGCGACCTGGCCGGAGGCCCTGATCGCCCCCGCGACGACCAGGGCCTACTTCTTCCGGCCGGTGAACAGCGCCGCCAGGTAGCCGAAGATGATTCCCAGGATGAAGATGACGGTGATCAGGACAACTGCGGTTATCACTTGGCTCACGACGGCCTCCCCTGTCCGCCCTGCCGTCCTTAGTCCCCCGAGCTGTGGCCGACGCCCATCAGCCGGCGAACCCCCCGCGTCAAGGTGCTGTCCGGCTCGTCGCGCAGCGTGGTGGCCCTCCGCTGGCGCGCAACGTTCTCTTCCGCCTTGACCCCGGACGCCACGATGAGGACCACTCCGAACGCGGCGCCGATGACGAACACGACGATGATGAACACGGCTACTAGCTCGACAACGCTGGCCATTGCTGGCCTCCTGCACCTCTGTCAGCGGCACCCGTTCCGCTGACTCCCTTCACCGCCTCGGAGCCGACCATGGCGATCTCGTTCCGTCACGTTCGCCCCCCTGACCTGTACGGACGGCGCAGTGAGGACCGCCCGCATCCGGTCGTCCCGCCTGGCGCGAACCGGACAGGCGGCACGAACGAGGATGTTCCATCAAGGTGACTCTCATCCTTCTTGCCACCCGATAGAATGTCCTTCTCCTGTCCAAGCATCCAAGCTGTCCCAACGTCTGGTACCTTTTCAGTGTTAGGTCTCCCCGCCCCTGTGAGGGCGAAACCAAATTGATTCCATATCTTCTACTTGTTGGTACCACAAGATCGGTTAGATGGTTTGGAACTAAAGGTACAGGTAGACGGCAGTCGGCGACCGAGGCGGACCGAGGCCGTCTCCGCAGCTCAACGCGCTGCCCGGAGTCCACACATCGCTCGCCAAGGCCCGGCTTTGTACCTCGATTCCGATGTGGCCGCCCACGTATCGATGCGCTGGGCAGCACCATGGCGCATGCCATTCCATTTGATCTGCGTGTCGGCCGTAGGCCAGACGACGGTACTGGTACCTTCTGGACAGTGATACCTCCCGTGCCAACCGGTAGGAAGAGTTCGCTTGCCGACACTCACTCTGGGTATCTACCGATCGTGTCCTGGATCTCAGGCGCGTCCGCCCAGCACGCGAGCCCGGTGGCCGTAGCCGGGCTGGCCCGGACTCCCGGGAGCAACAATGCCTGACCCGATGTACCGGCAGATCGCCGAGCAGCTACGCGAAGAGATCGAATCGGATCGGTTTGATGCCGATAAACCCTTGCCGACCGAAAGCCAGCTGCAGGTCAGCCACAAGGTCTCCCGCAACACCATCAGGCAGGCCATCGACCTGCTAGACGGGTGGGGTCTGGTGGAAAAGCGGCCGGGATCGGGCACCTTCATCCGCAAGCAGTACGAGCCGTTCGTGACCACACTCTCGGAGTGGCAGAAGAAGTCCGGCTCGGAGGATAAGCCCGGCTCGGAGGATGAGTCCGACTCCGGACTCGGCGGGGGAGAAGGTGCCGCGGCCTTCAATGAGGTAAAGGCTCGCGGCCGGATGGGGAAATTCCTGTCGCCTCGCGTGGAGATTCAGCTCGCCAGCAAAAACGTGTCCGAACGGCTGCGCGTGCCGCCGGGCACCAACGTCATCAGCCGTCATCAGCAGCGCTTCATTGACGGGCAGCCGTGGTCGCTGCAGACGTCGTACTACCCCATGGACCTCTCAGACCGGGGCGCGACGCAGCTGCTCCTGGCGGGGGACATCAAAGAGGGTGCGGTCAAGTATCTCGGAGACGTACTCCAGCTGAAGCAGGTCGGCTACCGGGACCGAATCGCGGTCCGGCGGGCTAACGAGACCGAGCTTAGGTTCTTCGGCCTGCGCGAAGACGCCAACATCCCGGTCTTCATCCTCCTCCGTACGGCGTACGGCGTCGACGGCGCCTCCACCGAGCCCTTTCCCTTCCGGTTCACCGAAAGTGTGTTCCCCAGCGACCGGAACCAGTTCGTCATCAACGTCGGCAACGTCCCAGATGGCCTAGCCGAGCCAGCCAAGATCTGACGGAGTAAGAACTTAACGCTCCCCGGCCGGGGATCACCAGACCGGCCGGGGACGGCGCATGTATGCGGCGGACGGGCGTATCCCGTTCAGTGAGGCATGCCCCGTCACCGTGATATGTCGGTGACCGCTCCACCCGTAATCGAAATCGGAAATTAAGCTAGAAAAGGAATGGAATATGCACCTGAACCCTGCCCCGGCAGCGCACCCAGATCCATGGGTCGACGTGCTCCGCGGCTACGTGACCCGCACTGTCGAAGCCCTGGCCACGGGTAACCTGCTAGTCGAGCGCAGCTGGACGGACCCGTACAACCCGCGCGACGCCACGATCATCCTCTCCGACCCGGCCACCAGCGTCTCCGCCGAGAAGCTCGCTCTGGTCTGGGACGAGGTCACCGGCTGGCGCCGCGGCGCCTTCGTCAGCGGCCTGCAGGGTGTTCGCACCGTGCTGTCCGACGTGAGCTACCTCGGCGGCGGCGTCCTGCCCGCCGAGAACGACATCGTGAATCGCGTGCTGGCGGGGGCTAGCGAGCCGCGGCAAGCGTACCGGTCGGTCGCGAACCTCCGCGATGGCCTCGACGACGCTCTGCTGGCACGGAGCTAAAGACAATCCACGCGGTTAGGTACCGCCGGCGCTGTTTCTCGTCCCTAGCCCCCGAGGACTCAGGGCAGCGCCGGCGGTGCCCCCGATCAGCTTCTGCTCACCCGGCGGGTGCGGCGAAGCGGACATTTGGTGTCACAAAGTCCGTTTCCGGGCGAGTATAGGTGAGTGACACGGCTGCCGCTGACGCTTCGCCCAGCGACACCCAGCGAGTACGGAGCCATCCTCCGGCTGATCGACGACGCGGTCAGCTGGCTGCCGGGCAAGGGCACCGATCAGTGGGCCCAGCCCTGGCCCGACCAGCAGCGGCGTGACGCCCGCATCCTGGACGACCTGGTGGATGGCAAGACCTGGCTGGCGGTGGACGGCACGGCCGTCGCCGCCACGATCACCGTCGATTTCGCCGATAGCGGCGTCTGGCCTACGGACAAACGAAGAGAACGTGCGGTCTACGTCCGCCGCGTCATCGTCGACCGGCGCTACGCCGGTCTCGAGGTCGGCGCCCGGCTGCTGGACTGGGCCTCCCACCTCGCGGTGCGCGTGCACCGGGCCCGGTGGATTCGGGTCGACGTGTGGACCACCAATGATGGCCTGCACGAGTACTACCGCACTCAGGGCTTCGAAGGTGCCGGCCTGCGTGATCTGGCGGACGAGCCCGGCTACCCGTCCCGGGCCCTCTTCCAGCGGAGCACCGCGTTGTGGCGGCCGGACTATCGGCCGGTGCTGCGGCCATTTCCGCCGCCCGGCCCGTGGCCGCGGCCCTGCGCCAACGGCCGGGCCCTCCCCACGGCCGGTGAAAGCTTCAGACCCGAACAGCGGCCCGAGCCGCAGTGATGGTGGCGCTGCCGAGAACGGTGTCGGCGTCGTAGAGGACGGCGGTCTGGCCGGTGGCTACGCCGCGGGCGGGCTCGCGGAGGGTGATCTGGAGGGCGTCCCCGTCGAGACGGGCCTCGCAGGGGTAGACCTCGCCGTGAGCGCGGAGCTGGACCTCGCAGTCGCGGGGCTCGGTGAGCGGGGCGCAGCCGGTCCAGACGGGGCGCTGGGCGGTGATGTCGCGGACTTCGAGCTCTTCGGCCGGGCCAACGGTGACCGTGCGGGAGACGGGCTCGATGCCGAGGACGTAGCGGGGGCGGCCGTCGGCGGCGGGATGGTCCAGGCGCAGGCCGCGGCGCTGGCCG
>PLRW01000204.1 GCA_003164955.1 Actinomycetota bacterium | reverse complement strand
AGATTCTCACGGTCAGAGTCGGCTGCCTGCCATTTAAGCCGTGTCAGATAGTGCCGGGAAATGCTGTGACCTGCCGAGTTGTACGGCGAACCGGAGAGCGGGTGCCGCGTGATACCGTCCGCTACCGGCCCGTACCGGGACATCCGAGCAAACAAGGAGCAAACATCGGCGTGCACAGGTCTAGACCNNCATGTTGGCCGTGCCCGAGTCCGGCGGAAGCGCCGACACGATAAGTGATCCTCGCTGGCAGCGCCCGGATTTGACCTGGCCAGGTACTTTCCGGGAGCACGCTCTTGGCTGGGATCCCTTTCTGCCGGCTTATCCGTGGCCTGGCTGAGAAGGCTCCCGTAGACGTCGCTCGCCCCAGGGCCCCACTCGTTGTCGATCACCTGAGCGGCAACCGCTTCGGCGCCCCGGCAGGCAAGCTCGTCGGCCCGTTCGTTCTCGTGGTGCTGACGAGCAACCGTGGAGCAACCATGGCCCGGAAACGGCCTGCACGAAGGGGCCTTAAATCGACACAATCCCAGGTCAGAATGAGCCATCCGTGATGTACCCCGGTTGCGTCGTAGATCAGGGAGCGGGTGCCGGGACAGGAACCGGAACGGCGGTAACGACCGATTCAAGCCCGCGGAAATCTGCGGGATTGGTGGTGAACAGAGGAAGCTTGTTCGCGGCCGCGATGCTGGCGATCATCAGGTCAGCCACGCGGCCGCGGGGCTTGCGGCCCATGGCTATCACCTCGGCGGCGATGATCCCGTATCGCCGGGCGGCCTCAGCATCGAATGGCAGCGGGCTGAAGGTCGCCTCGACTCGCTGCACACGAAGGACCCGCCGGGCGCGTTCACCGGCATCCCTGGCCGAGTGCACCCCTGCCGACAGCTCAGCGAGGCTGACCGTGCTGGTGAGCAGCTCGGCGGGCAGCTGGTCGGCCGCCAGCCGTTCCAGGTAGATCAGGATGTTCGTGTCGCCGAGCCCGCGCAGGTAGCGGGCGGTCACTCGCCATCCCCGGGCTCGTGGACGCGCTCGTAGGCGTCGAAGTATGCCTCAGTGTCCGCGTAGTGATCCTGATCGGCGCGGAACATCTCCGCGCTCATCGCAGGCAGGTCCTGGAACATCGTCATGAGTTCGGTGACCGGAACCGACTGACGGCGCGCTGGGGTTGCCTGGTGCACATAGGCATCGATCGCAGCCAGCGCGACTTGCTGCATGGAACGATGTTCGGCCTCCGCCTTGCGCCGGAGCGCCTCCGTCTGTTCATCGCTTAGCCTGAGCGTCATAGCCATGACCCCATGATACCACCTGGTATCAGTAATGCTCAGCGCTGATACCGGGCCTTCCCGCACGGCCCTGTGGGGTTCCAAGGCTGGACTGGGCCGAAAGGGCCAGGTCACACGCCAGCCTCAGCGCGCGACCGCGGCGATGATTGCGCTTGCCCGGCTCGAACGCTGAGCAACATCAGGCGTGCGGCTTATCGGGTTCCAGACCCGGACATAGCCGGCTGACCTGCGGGTATTTCTGCCGTGCCTAGTAAGCGGGAAAGGCCGTCCCGCAGGCCTCACACGTCTCCGGGCGCTCGGCCTGGTTGGGCCGGCAGCATTCCGGGCAGACGCGGTGCGCCCAGCAGGCCGGGTCGCCGGCTTCCTCCTGCCCGGTGACCGGAGATGTAGCTGGAAAGGGGGAGACGCCTGGCTGCTCCTCGTCCATCGATGCCGTCATTCGCTTTCCCCTGCCGTGTCCGCTTCAGGCCAGCCGTGGCCGGATCACGGTCGCCGGGCGACCGTCAGCAGCACCGCCGAGGCCTCCAGCGCCTCGAGGCTGTGCCGCGCGTCCGGCACGACCAGCAGGATCTGCATTGCTACTGCGACCACATCGACCGGTACCTTATCCCCAGCATCGGCCGGGTCACCCTCGCGGACCTCACCGGGAGGCGCCTGCAGGCCTGCTTCAATCTGATCGCCCGCCAGCGCATCAAGAAGGGAACACTGATCGCCGCAGCTACGGTCGACCGGGTCCGCGCCACCCTGCGGTCAGCGCTGAACGCCGCCGTCCGTGAGGGTCATCCGCAGCGCTGACGGCGGGGTCCTGATCGACCTGGCCGTGAACGCGCGACCGGACCTTCCCGCCTCCCAGACCCCGGCCGGGCCGACGCTCGCCCCTGAAGAGCTCGCGGGCAACAAGCTCCTCGCCTTGTTCGACCGGGCTGCCGCACGGGACTTCGCCGACATCTGCGTTCTCGCCCGCCGCTTCGGCAAGGAGGTGCTGCTCGCCCGCGCCGCCCAGATCGACGCGGGCTTCGACGTCAGGATTCTCGCCGACATGATGGCCACCCTCGACCGGTTCACCGACAGCGAGATACCTGTACCCGACGGCTCGTCCGCAGCCGAACTGCGAGCGTTCTACGCGGCCTGGCGATCGGAACTCGCAGCATAAGCCGGGTTCCGCCAGACCCCGGCTGATCCAGCAAACTGCAGGACAGACGCTACAGGCGCACTTCCGGCACCCCACAGGTGCGGCTGATGCTGGACCTCGGCTTCCCGGCCGGTGCCCGCGTCGGTGACGACGGCGCCACCGCGCTGCACTCCGCCGCGTACTCCGGCAGCCCCGGCACAGTGCGGGTGCTGCTTGACTGCGGCGCCGACATCGAGGCCAGGGACACCACCTGGGACAGCACCCCGCTGGTGTGGGCCATGGTCGGCAGCGGGGAACGGCCCCGGGCATCCCCCGGCCCGACTGGGCCGCGACCGTCCGGATCCTGCTGGCGGCCGGCGCCCCCACCGCGGGCATCGAGCTGTCGCCCGACGATGCCAAGGCCCGCAGCCCGGAAGTGGCCGGCATCCTGCGGGCCGCGGGCGTGCCGGACCGGGACACCACCGCCCGGCCCGCTCAGTGAACCTCGAACAGCGCGGCGGAGCGGCTCCCGGAGCGCGGCCGGGACCCTCGCTGAGCGGCACGGACTCCCCGTCACCGGCCGCCCGGCGCAGGCCCGCGACCCATCGTCGCTCAAGCGCCGCGCGGAAAGCCGTGACGGCCGGGTGCCACTCCCAGCCGTCGTCTACGTCATCGAACCCGCGGTAGTGCAGTTCGTAGCAGCACCAGAGGGCAAGCTGGAGATCATCGTCTTCCCAGGCCGCCGGCCTCCGGCCGTCGAACGACTCAGGTATCCGGACGGTGGTCGTGGCGTCGGGGTCGCGGCGGAGCGTGGCGGTCAGCCACGCACTCAGCCATCCCCTCGCAGGAGGCATCGTCACCGTGCCCGGTTATCCTGCCAGGCGATAACTATTCGGCGAAACGCCAGCTAGACGGATGATCGAAGGTCGCGGGGAGAGAACAGAAACGGTGAGGGCCGCCGTTCTGGTCATCCTGGTGGCCGGCGAAGTACCATTGCCGCAGTGGCAGCCACGCCTGCCCGCTCCGAACCGGTTCTCACCCACGCTGGGCCCGGTGACGAGGACAAGGGTTTTCAACTCGCGTGATTCTTCGGCCGATGGTCTCGTCATGCCTAGCTGAGGTGCGTGGGACCCGGCCGGAAAGACACACCGTGACCAAGGACCGTGCTCGCAAGCAGGGCATCCGGGCCCGCATGTCCGCCAGCGGCGAACCGTACAGCGTCGCTGCCCGTCATCTCGCCGGCCCCGGGGCCGCGGAACCCCCGATCGCGGCGAAGGTGGCCGCCTGCGCCAGCGCGACGGCGGGCGAACCCGGCGCCCGGATGGGGATTCGCGTGGTGATCGGACTGCCCTGGGTGGAGACGGCCGAGACCCCGCCCGAACAACGCCGTGGTGGCGTCCAGGGGCTGGCCCGTAGGCTGCTGGGAGCCCTCGTTCACGAAGGCACGCACATCGCCGGAGAGGGCTTCGCCGAGCCGGCGGCCCGCAGGTACATGATTGACGGCGGGGGCTTGGGCGGCTTCGTGTGCCGTGAGGGCATAGTGGAGCAAGGCCGCCACGGGTGGCGGCTGGGCCGCCCTCGCGGCGAGTCCGGCCAGGTTATCGTCATGCACTGGCTTTGGCCGCTGTGGGCCCTGACCGGCACCGTGACCGCCCGCGTCGTCGGCACCGAGGCGGTACGCGGCGTTTCCTGTCAGCGGCTGATCGCCGAAGCCGACCTGGCCCGTGCGGTAGAGGCAGGCGGGAACGGATGGCCTTCCTCCTTCCGCCCAGGTACCGGAGCACCGGCGACGGCGGCACTGGCCGTCTGGATCGACGACCAGCACGTCCGGCGGGTGCGCTTCACCCAGTCGTCACCCGGCGAAGTGAGCCCAGAGCCCGCGGACCGGGCAGACCGGGTATCGACGGTCGATGTCGAACTGTGGGACTTTGGTACTTCCGTCGCCCGCCTGGACTGGTCGCGCTTCCCCTAGTAGTACTTTGTTAGGTTCCGGCGAGGGCGGCGGCGAGCCCGGCGCAGGGGCTTTTGGGTCTGTCCTGATCATGGTGCAGAAGGCCTGGGCGAGGGCGGTGAGGGTGACGTGGCGGTGCCAGCCCAGGTAGGAGCGGCCTTCGAAGTGGCCGAGGCCGAGGCCGTGCTTGAGCTCGCGGTAGTCGTGCTCGATCCGCCAGCGGATCTTCGCCAGCCGGGCCAGTTCGGCGATGGGAGTACCGGCGGGCAGGGTGGACAGCCAGTAATCGGTGGGCTCATCGGCTCCGGGGGGCCATTCGGCCAGCAGTCAGCAGTCCGGGAGGCTGCCGTCGGGCGCGCGGGAGATGTCCCGGTTGGCGGGACGGACCCGGAGGG
>PLRW01000318.1:21736-30776 GCA_003164955.1 Actinomycetota bacterium | reverse complement strand
GCGGCGGGCGGCGGGCCAGCGGCCCGCGTCATCCGGTTCTCCCGTCCGCGGCGCCCTGCCGCGCCGAGGTCGGGGACGCCGCCGGACCAGGCGCGCCGGCGCCATCGGGCCCGGACCGCCCGTCCGGACGGGAGGAGGACGCCCGGCCGCGCCGCATGCTCACCACCACCCAGACGGTCACGATCGCGAGCACCGCCGGCGTCACCCCGGTCCTGACCACCGACTGGAGCCAGCCGAGCCCGGCCGGCATGACTACCCCGGCGACTCGCGCGGGCAGGTAGCCGAACGCGAGCGCCGAGGTGCGGGCCAGCAGCAGCCAGTCAAGGGTGGACGCGGCCACCAGCGGCAGCAGGGCCCAGGCCAGCGCGTCGTACCAGGGCAGCACGTACGGCCAGGCGAGCAGCCACGCCAGCGCGAACGCGAGCGCCGCTCGCCCGCCCGCGTTCGCTCCGCGCGGCAGGCCCCGCAGCAGCAGGATGGCGAGCATCACCGCGAGCACCACCGCCGCCGCCTTGACCACATCGCCGGCCGAGGCCTCGCTGAGGCCGAGATGCAGCAGGGTGCGGATGACCCGCCACGGTGACCCGATGGAGACCATGCTGCTGGCCTGTACCGTCCGCCGGAAGCCGTCCCGGCCCCCGAGCACGAGGGCCAGGCCGGCGATGACCGCGAACCCGGCGGCCAGACCGCCCGCGACCGGGACCAGCCACGGCCACCCGCGGGGCGCTCTCCCGCCTGCACCGCGGCGCGGCGCAAAGGCCTGCACCGCCGCGACCGCCAGCCCGGCCCCCAGCAGCACGATGGTCACCTTGACCGCGAACCCGAGCCCGATCAGGGCGCCGGCCGCCGCTGCGCGCAGCGCCATCCGGAAAGGCGCCTCCCGGCCTGTACCGTCCGTACTACCGGAGCCGTCCACGCCGTCCGCGCCGCCCCCGGGCCAGGGCACCGCGCCGGATACCAGCGGGCTGAAGACGGCGACGGCGGCGACGCCGAAGAACACGGCCTGGCTGTCGGCATGCTCACCCGCCACCAGCACCTGAAGCAGCAACGGGTTGCACGTCCAGAGCAGGGCCGCGCGGATCTGGCGACGGCGGTCACCTCGTCCCAGCCGGTGCAGCAGCAGGCCGGTACCGCCGAAGGCGACCAGGTTGAGCACGGACAGGACAAAGACGGTGAGCCGGGCCGATGTGCCGCCGATCAGCGACGCGAGAGCCTGCCCGCCGGTCGCGACGGTCCCGTAGTCAGACGGGGTGGTGTACCAGTCCTGCACCGCGCGCGCCACCGGGTCCCCCAGCCGGGCCAGCACGTCGGGCCCGATCGCGTAGGGGTTGTGCCCGGTGACCAGCATCCGGCCGTAGGCGGCGTAGCTGAGCGGATCCGAGGAGCCGAAGGGCGGCACGAGCGTGAGCGCCAGCGCCGCGCCGAGGCCGGCCGCCACGACGGGCCACGCGGGGATGGCCCAGCCGCGCCGCATCGCATGCATGGTGACCGCGAGCCCGATCGTCCCGCTGGCCAGCGCGGTTCCGGCCAGCGCGACCGCCAGGTACGGGGAGAGGTGCGCGCTGAAGGCCCAGGGCGGCTGGCCCGGCCGCCCCGGATAAGGCGGCTCCATCACGGAAATCCCGGCCACGGCCACCGTGAAGGTCAGCGCGATGCTGGCACCGATCATCGCCAGACCGGCCGGCCCGGCGTACCCGGAGCGCCGGACGTGTTCCGGCCGCGGCAGGAAGGGCGGCCGCGGGCTCATCGCCGCGTTGCCAGCGCCCTCGCGACGTCGGCCAGCTGTCGTGCCCGGTGAAGCTGCGACCGCAGGTCGGTCCCCGTCGCGCGGTGCGCTAGCGGGACCTCGACCTCGGTGATGCGCAGGCCCTTGCGCGCCAGGTCGATGGTGAGCGCCGTTTCCACGCCGAACCCCGCGGCCAGCGGGCGGGCCGCCTCGAATGCGGCGCGGGTCAGGCAGCGCTGCCCGTTGAGCGGCTGCGCCGGGGCCCAGCCGATGGCCCGGCGGATGCCCGCGCCCGAGAGCCCGACCACCATGCCGTGGCCGCCCAGTTTGACCGTGGAGGTGAAGGCGGCGATGGTCATGTCCGCCTCCCCGGCGGTGACCGGCTGGGTCAGCGGGGCCGCGAACGCCGCGCTGCTGCCAAGATCAGCGTCGAGAAAGAGCAGATGACGCGGGCTGACGCGGTTCTCCTGCCGGTCCAGGAGACGGATCGCCTCGGCGCCGGTTTCCATCGCCGCGGCCTTGCCCCGCGTGCGGCCGTGGCGCATAACGGTCGCGCCCGCAAGCTCGGCGGCCCGGGAGGTGCCGTCGCGAGAGCCGTCGTCGACGACGAGCACCAGGTCCACACCGGGCAGCCCGGACGCCGCGGTGACGGTGTCCCGGATCCGGTCGGACTCGTTCTTCGCGGGGATAATGACGGCGATATCGCCGGCCAGCGCTCCATCGCCCTTCGGCAGCATGCGCTAGATCCTAGGGCATCAGGTAACGGCCTACTGACCGGAAGCCACGACGGAATCGTCCAGCACGGTGAAGACCGAGTCAAGCCCGGTCACCTGCAGGATCTTACGGACCGAGGCGCGGGGAGCGGCGAGCTCGAGCTGGCCGCCCCGCTCGCGGGCGCGCCGGAGCGAGGAAAGCAGGACGTTCATCCCGGTGGAGTCGCAGAACACCACGCCGGACATGTCGACGATCACGCGCGCGGGCCGGTCGTCGGCCAGCACGTCGACGAGCTCGCGGTGCAGCCGGGGCGCGGTGTAAAGGTCAATTTCGCCCGAGGCGATCACAATGGTGTGATCACCTTGAGACCGGCTCGAGACATTGAGTTCCACGAGCGAACCATACCGTCATCTGATCGCCAGGGCTACAGGGTCTTGTGCAGCCAGGCAGCGGTCTGCGGCACCGTCTGGCGCGCGGGCTGCCGGGCCTGGATGTGCTGGGCGATCCGCGCGGGATCAGGCGCCGGCCACCGAACTCCTCGCGGCGGGGCCGGGTCCGCCGCCGGGATCACCCCGGACGGCCGCCCCCGCTACGGGCGCGGCGGCGAGCACGGCCCACACCGTGGTCTCGCTCTCGTCCCGCAGCACACCCCACCGGGCGGACAGCGTTTCCACAATGCCGAGCCCGCGGCCGCCCGGGGCGGCCGCGGAGGCCTGGGTGACGTGAGGCATCGGGCCACCGCCCGCATCGCTGACCGCGACGTGCAGCGTGTCGTCGTGGAGGGTCCACGCCACCCGTACCGTCGAACCGGGCAACGGGGCCGCGTGCCGGATCGCGTTGCTCAGCAGCTCGCTGACGATCAGCGCGGCGTCCCCCACGACAGATTCGTACATCCCCGCCGATACCAGATCGGCCACCAGACGGCGCCGGGCCACCGAGACGCTGGACGGCGTGTACGGAAGCAGTACGACTGCCGATGTACTCACCTCCTCGTGAAGCAGTCCGCCCGAGAGATCAACGAATCCGATACGAGCGGGAAAATGCCCCGCGGGACAGGCCGGGAAACCGCAACGGTCACATTTTGTAGCCGATACGTGGAGTGGTTAACGGTTGTCTTCCCGCCTGGAGCAGATAAAGGCCACATAAAGTGACGGCTGCGGTTCGAGTGGAGAGACAGGCAACCGAACGCGCCGGTCCCGGCCAGCCTTTAGGCTTGCGCATATCCCGGGACGCGGAAGCGAGGTACGGCGGTGGCAGATCCGATGGTGGTCGTCGACGACCTGCACATCGTGTATCGCGTCTACGGCGCGGGCGGCAACAAGGGCACGGCGGCGACCGCGCTGATGCGGATGATGCGCCGGCAGAACCGCCCTGGGCTCCGCGAGGTGAACGCCATCCGGGGTATCTCCTTCGTGGCCAACCGCGGCGACGCAATCGGCGTCATCGGCCGGAACGGCTCGGGCAAGTCCACCCTGCTGCGGGCCATCGCCGGGCTGCTGCCCCCGGAGAAGGGCGCCGTCTACACCACGGGTGAGGCGTCCCTGCTCGGCGTCAACGCGGCGCTGCTCGACGACCTGACGGGTGAGCGGAACGTCGTGCTCGGCTGCCTGGCGATGGGCATGAGCCCGCAGGAAGTCAAGGCCCGCTATAGCGACATCGTCGAGTTTTCCGGCGTCGGTGATTTCATCGACCTCCCGATGCGCACCTATTCGAGCGGCATGGGCTCACGCCTGCGCTTCGCGATCGCCTCGGCCAAGAGCCATGACGTCCTGCTCATCGACGAGGCGCTGGCCACGGGCGACGCGCCCTTCCGGACCAAGAGCCACAAGCGCATCGCGGAACTCCGCCAGGAGGCGGGGACGGTCTTCATCGTGGCCCACAACCTCGGCGAGGTCGAGGAGACCTGCAACCGGGTGATCTGGCTGGAGCGGGGAGAGATCATTATGGACGGCGACGACGTCCCCGGCATCATCGACGCCTACCTGGAGGCGTCCGGCGGCGACCGCCGCTCCCGCCAGCCGGTTTAGGCCAGCCGGTCCGGTTNNGCCGGTCCGGTTTAGGCCAGCCGGTTTAGCCGGCGACCTGCAGCACGAGCCGCATCACGGTCCCGCCGCCGTCCCGCGACGCCGCGTTCACCTGCCCGTCCTGGGCCACGGCGAGCTGGCGCACGATGTAGAGCCCGATGCCGATCCCGCCGAACCGGCGGCGATCACCGGCCTCGCCCTGGAAGAAGCGCTCGAAGATGCGCTCGTGGTCACCGTCCGCGATACCGATGCCCCGGTCTTCCACGGTCACCTCGACCTGCCCATCCCGGGCCCGCGCCCGGACCGTGACCCGGCCGCCTGCCGGTGAGTACTTGAACGCGTTCTCGAGCAGCTGGCCGACGATGATGTCGGTGGCCATCGCGTCCCCATAGGCCGACGGCAGGTCGCCGGGGATATCAGCCACCAGCATGTGCTTGTCCGACAGGGGCTGGAATGCGACCGCCGCGGCCCGCAGCAGGCCACCCAGGTCGAACGGGCCGTTCCGGACCGGCAGCCGATCGGCTCCGGCCCGCGAGCCGAGCAGCAGCTGCTCGACCAGCCGGCCCAGCGAGCCGGCCCGTTCGGCGATCGTCTGCACGGCCGAGCGCCGGTCGGCGTCGGTCAGCTGGTCCCAGCGCCGGGCCAGCGTGCTGGCGAACCCCTGCACGACGGTGATCGGGGTGCGCAGCTCATGGCTCGTGGTGGCGAGGAAAAGGTCCTTGGCCTCCTCCAGCTCCTTGGCCGCGGTGACGTCACGGAAGTCGATGACGCGCTCGTCGCTGCCGGCCAGCGCGGTGCAGAGCACATCCAGCCATTTGCCGCCCGGCAGCCGGTGCGTGAGCTTGGCGCCCGGTTCCGGTTGGGGGAACGGGGGTGGCTTGCCCATCGCGTCATCGGCGGCCACGCCGGTGAGCCGGTGCGCGGCCGGGTTCCACTGCCGGACCAGCCCGGCGCCGTCCAGCACGGCGATCCCGTCGGCGCTGCCGTCGATGACGGCCCGCTCATGCGCGCGCTGCCGCAGGGCCTCCTCGAAGGCCATTGCGTTGGTCAGCGCGACGCCGGCGTGCCCGGCCAGCAACTCCAGCAGCTCCAGCTCGACGTGGCCGAGGTTACGCCGGCTGTAGAGCGCGTACAGCGCTCCGTAGGGCCGCTCGCCCACATGCGACAGGCTGAGGGCGATGGTATGCAGCCCGGGCAGGGCGGACCAGATCAGGTCGTCGAACCCGCCGGTGTCGCCGGTGGTCATCATGACCGTCTTGCCCGATCGCATCAGCTCACCGACCAGGCTCGTGGAGAGCACCGCGGTACGCCCGCGCAGCCGGGCCGGCAGCCCTGAGGAGCTGACCAGCTGGAGCATGCCGTCCTCGATGAGGACGAAGCCGCCGGCGTCGGCACCGGTCAGCTCGCGGAGGCTCGCCGCGATGCGGTCGAGCACCGATTCCAGGTCACGCTGCGCGTTCATGTCGGCTACGACGTCACCCAGCCTGCGCACGACCCGGGCCCGCTCGGCCATGTAGTGCCGGGCCATGTCGTCTTCACCAGCCTGATGACAGACGCTGACCCAGCCGGTCACCTCGCCGCCGCCGCCGATCATGGCGCTGGTGTCGATCCGGACGTCCAGCATGCTGCCGTCTTTGCCGATCCGGCGGGTCGCGAAGGAGATCTGGCCCCCACCGCGCACCCGTTCCAGCACGGCGTTGTGCTCGGCCTTGAGCTCCTCGGGGATAATCGGCGGCTCCAGGCCGATCACCTCGGATGCCGGCCAGCCGAACATCCGCTCCGCGGCCGGGTTCCACAGCAGCACGGTCCGGTCGATGCCGAAGGCGACGATCGCGTCGGCGGCGCACTCGATGACGGCACGGGCCGTGGCGTCGACCCGGTTCATCGTCTCCGCTGGCTCTGTCACCACTCCCTCATGGTGCCACCTGAGCACCACTGCGGGTCACCGAAAGCTCAGCTAAACAGGACCCCCGGGTTGAGCAGGCCGGCCGGGTCCAGTCCCGCCTTGATGGCGCGCATGGCCGCTATCTCCTGCGGTGAGCGATTCAGCCGCAGGATGCGGGCCTTCGCCCGGCCGATGCCGTGTTCGGCTGAGATCGAGCCGCCGTACGCTGCCGCCAGCCCCAGCACGGCCTCGTCCACGGCCTGATCCGCCGGATCCGGGCCGAGCACGTTCACGTGCAGGTTACCGACCCCGATATGCCCGAAGACGATCATGAGCGGTGCGCCGCCGGATGGCGCACTGGCCCCCCGGACGGTGGCCCCGAGGGCCCCGCGCAGCGCCGCCAGCCTGGTCAGCGGTACCGCGATGTCGAGCTTGTGCGGCACGCCGGCGGCACTGATCGCCTCCGTGTGCCGTTCGCGGTAGGCCCATAGGGCGGCACTACCGGTGAGATCCATCGCGACGGCCGCGTCGCCGAGAAGCGGCAGGTCCGCGAGCCGTTCGGCCTGATCGGCCGGCCCAGCCACCTCGGCCAGCAGGTAGGCCGGGTACGCGCGGGGCAGCGGTGCGGGCAGCCCGGTGTGCTCGCGTACCAGCGTGAGGCCGGCGGCCTCGAAGTATTCCGCCGCCCGCACGCCCGGGGCACGCGGGCGGATCTCGGCCAGCAGGGCGAGCGCGGCCTCGATGCCGTCCACGCCGGCCAGCACGGTGACGACGTGCGGTTCCGCGGGCCACAGCCGCAGCCGCGCGGCCGTGATCACACCGAGCGTCCCCTCGCTGCCGGCCAGCAGTTGCGCCAGGTCGTAGCCGGTGTTGTCCGCGCGGACGCCGCCCAGACGGGAGACGACGCTGCCGTCGGCCAGGACGGCTTCCACACCGAGCAGTTGGGCGCGCGTCCCGCCATAGCGGATCGTGTGCAGGCCACCCGCGTTGGTGGCGATGGTCCCGCCGACGGTAGCGGAATCCCGGGAGGCGAGGCTGATCCCGTATTCGAGACCGGCCGCGCGGGCGTGCGCCTGCAGCCCGGCGATCGTCACCCCCGCGCCCGCGCTGACCTGCGCGGCCAGGGTATCCACGGGGTCGAGCCGCTGGAGCCGGCGGGTGGACAGCAGCACGCCGCCGCGATTGGGCACGGACCCGCCGACCAGACCGGTGTTCCCCCCTTGCGGCACGATCGGGACGTGGTGCCGGGCGCAGGCCCGCACCACCTCGGCGACCTGCGCGGTTGTCCCCGGCCGGGCCACGCAGTCCGCGTCGCCGCGGTACCGGCGGGTCCAGTCCGTGGTGTAGCCGGCCGTCAGATCCGGGTCGGCGAGGACGTGCTCCGCCCCGATCGCGGCCGCGAGATCGTCCGCCAGGCTGTTCATGGCGACCAGCCTAGAACCGGGCACTATGGTATTTGCTTATACCAAACAAACTAATTGCAGGTATGACTGGCGTGATATCGGGCATACGTAGCGGTAACAAGACAGGTTGCCACGCGGCGCTCCCCGCACCGGCGGTGCGGTTCCCGCAAGGACGCGGACATTGGACCAGGCAGAGTCATACCCCCCTCCCGGCCAGCCTGAGCGGCGGCGCGGGCGGCCCGAACCCGGCCAGGATCGCCTGGAGCACCCGGTGATCGTGGGCTATGACGGCTCACCGTCCAGCCGCAACGCGCTCGCCTACGCGGCGGGCGTGGCCCGGCGTCTCGGGCGGTCCCTGCTCGTGGTCCACGTGTCGCCGGCCGGCATGTACTGCGAACCGCTGAGCGGCCAGGTGATAGGCCTGCCCCAGCGCACCAGTGACCTGGAGAAATGGCTGCGGGCGGAGCTTAACCAGGCGGCCGACCCGGCCGGCCTCGACGTACACGTGCTCACCCGCCGGGGCAGCCCCGCCCGGGAACTCGCCGCCGCGGCGGCGGAGCAGGACGCGGATGCCCTCGTCATCGGCGCCCCGTCGCGGGCCTGGCGCCATCTGGTCGGCTCGGTTCCCGGCTGGCTCACCCGCCACGCCCGCTGCCCCGTCATCGTCGTCCCCTGACCCCTGACCCCTGACCCCTGAACCCGGACCTGCCTCTGTCCCGGCCCTTGGCCCTTGGCCGGCCACCGGCATGACGGCGGCCCGCGGCCCGGGCGTTCAGCGGAAATCACGGCTGGGCGGGGCGGCGGCGACCCGCAGCCGCCGCAGCCGGGTGGCGACCAGGTTGGTGGCGCCCTCGGCGCGCTCGACCCGGCCGGAAACGAGCAGGGCGCCCGATTCCGCGCCCACCCGGCGGTGGCGCTCCCACACCCGCGGCGGGCAGATGACGTTCGCCATTCCGGTCTCGTCCTCCAGGCTGAGGAACACCACACCGCCGGCCGTGGGCGGGCGCTGGCGGTGGGTGACCAGGCCGCCCACCACGATGGCGCTGCCCGCGGGGGCGATGGCCAGCTCCGCCACGGCCGCGACCCCCTGCTCCGCCAGCACCGGCCGGATGTGCCGGAGCGGATGGGTGCCGAAGACCCCCGTGGCCCACAGATCGGCGACGGTCTCTTCCGCTGGTGTCATGACGGGCAGCACGGGCGCGACCAGTCCGGGCGTAGTGCCGGGAAGCTGGGCCGGCCGGATAGCCGCCGCGGCTCCCGCGGCCCACATCGCCTCCCGGCGGCCCAT
>PLRW01000318.1:0-21727 GCA_003164955.1 Actinomycetota bacterium | reverse complement strand
CGTTGACGTCTACCCCGAGCACCCCGACCCCGTGCCGCCGCACGTCGCTGACCAGGCTGGCCGGAGAGTAAAAGCCCATGGGCTGGTTGCGCAGCAGGGCGGCGGTGAACGCCGCGGGGTAATAGTGCTTCAGCCACGCGCTCGCGTACACGAGGTAGGCGAAGCTGATGGCGTGGGACTCGGGGAACCCGTAGCTGGAGAAGGCGAGGATCTTTTCGTAGACATCCTGGGCGACCGGGCCCGGGATGCCCCGCCGGTCCATGCCGTCGAGGAGCCGCCCGCGCAGCTCCTCGATACGCTCGGGGGCGCGCTTCGAGCTCATCGCCTGCCGCAGCCGGTCGGATTCGGCCGGCGTGAAACCCGCGCAGTCGATGGCCAGCTGCATCATCTGCTCCTGGAACAGCGGCACCCCGTACGTCTTGCCCAGGGCCTCCCGCATGGTCTCGTGCGGGATCAGCCGTTCCTCCGTGCCCGCGCGGCGGCGCAGGTAGGGATGGACCGACCCGCCCTGGATAGGACCCGGTCTGATCAGCGCGACCTCCACCACGAGGTCGTAGAACTTCTCCGGGCGCAGCCGCGGCAGAGTGGACATCTGGGCCCGCGATTCGACCTGGAAAACCCCCACGGTGTCCGCCGCCCGGAGCATCTCGTAGACGCCGGGATCCTCCTGCGGGATCGAGTTCAGGTCCCACTGATGGCCATAGTGGTTCTCGACGAGGTCGAAGCAGTCGTGCAGGGCCGACAGCATGCCCAGGCCGAGCAGGTCGAACTTGACGAGCCCGACGTAGGCGCAATCGTCCTTGTCCCACTGCAGGACGCTGCGGCCGGGCATCCGCGCCCATTCCACCGGGCACACCTCACCCACCGGGCGGTCGCAGATGACCATCCCGCCGGAGTGGATGCCCAGGTGCCGCGGGAGCTGCTGCATCTGCTCCGCCAGCGCGGCCACGTCGTCGGGGACGCCCGCGTACTTGTCCGCGTCCTGGCCCGCGTCCTCTCCGGGCCCGGCTCGCCGCGACCACGCGTCCAGCTCTTCGGGCGGATGGCCGAGGGCGCGGCCCGCGTCCCGCAACGCCATCCGCGGCCGGTAGGAGATCACGTTGGCGACCTGGGCGGCCCGGTCACGGCCGTAGGCGCCGTAGACGTACTGGATCACCTCCTCGCGGCGCCGGTGCTCGATGTCCAGATCGATATCGGGAGGGCCGTCCCGCCCGGCGGACAGGAACCGCTCGAACAGCAGGCCGTGGCGGACGGCGTCCACGCTGGTGATGCCGAGCGCGTAGCAGACCGCCGAGTTCGCGGCGGAACCGCGGCCCTGGCAGAGGATGTTCCGGTTCTCGCAGAACCGGACGATGTCGTGGACGAGGAGGAAGTACCCGGGGAACTTGAGCTCCTCGATCACGCTGAGCTCGTGCTCGATCTGGCGGTAGGCACCCGGCTGCCACTCCGCGCCCGGCGGCCCGTAGCGGTTCGGGGCCTGCCTGGCGACCAGCGCCCGCAGCCAGGACATCTCGCTGTAGCCATCGGGCACCCTGAAGCCGGGCAGCCCCGGCGCGATGATGCGGAAGTCGAACGCACAGGAGCTGGCCAGCTCCACGGTCCGCTCCTGCACGCCGGGGAACCGCCGCAGCCGCCGGCTCATCTCGGCGCCGGACCGGATGTAGGCGGCGCCGGAAGCGGGCAGCCAGCCGTCCATCTCATCGAGGCTGCGGCGGGCGCGGACCGCTGCGAGTGCCTCCGCCAGCCGCGCCTGCGCGGGTGCGGCGTAGTGCACGTTACCGGTGGCTACCAGGCCCACTCCCGCCGCCGCGGCCAGATCGCCCAGGGTCTCGTTCCGTTCGTCGTCGCCGGGCTGATCATGGAATGTCAGCTCCGCCATGACGTTGCCGGGGCCGAACATGCCCGCCAGCGCGCGCAGCTCACGGAGCGCCGCCCCGGGGCCTTCGGCGGCCAGGGCGGCGGGCACGGCGCCCTTGCGGCAGCCGGTCAGCACCACCCAGTGCCCGCCGTGGGCGTCCGCGAGAACGCCGCGATCGTAGACCGGCCGCCCCTTCTCGCCCCCCGCGAGCTGGGCCGAACTGATCACCTCGCACAGCCGCCGGTACCCCTCCGCATCCCGCGCCAGCACCAGCAGGTGCTCTCCCGGCGGATCCGCCACCCCCGCGCGGGTGCTGGTCCGGGCGAGCGGCCGGTGTCTCGGCGAAGTACCACCGCGGGGCGCGGAGCGCATGCGGGGGGTTCCGGGGGGTCGCCCCCCCGGGCCAGCACCGACACTCAGCTCGGCACCGAAGATCGTGCTGAGCGGGATTCCCGTCTGCTCCGCCTGGCGCGCCGCGGCCTGGGCGAACTGCGCTACCCCGTACATGCCGTCGTGATCGGTGAGAGCCAGGGCCTGTACCCCCTGCCGGGCTGCCTCGGCGACCAGCTCGGCTGGGCTGGACGCCCCGTCGAGGAAGCTGTAGGAGGAATGGCAGTGCAGCTCCGCCCAGGGCGGCGCATCCTCCCGGTCCCCGGCCGGTGCGGCGCGGCCGCGACCCGGGCCGGCGCCAGGCCGGCCGGCTCCCGGTGCTCCTTCCGGCCCGGACGGCAGCCTGGTCACGTTCCAGGACAGGCGCCGCTGCAGTTCCCGCCAGGTGACCGGCAGGTTGTCCCAGCCCATGATGCTCGCCTCCCGCCCGTGGTGGCCGTGGCCAACCGGCCTCAGTCGTATCTGGCCTCGATCTGCCAGCGGCCCAGTTCAATGGCGGCCAGCCACGCGCTGCCGTCCTCGGTAACCAGCTGGAACCGGGCCCGCCGGGTCGCGTTCTGCTCGTCCCACCAGCGTTCGGTCACGGGCCACGGGCCGGCCCAGGCGGTGATCGCCAGCCACGGGCTGTCTCCCGCCATCAGCGCGTCGGGCGGCGCGGATACGACGGCGCGGCCGGTGACGGCGACCGGCGATCCGGTGGCGTCGATGACCCGGGCGGTCAGCGGGACCGGGTACACCGTGGCCGGGGCGGGCGGGGGAATGCGCGCAGGCCATGGCCGGTCCGCCGGGAAGCGCGGATCACGCATGTCGCCGAAGGGCACGAGCACCACCTGCTCGGCCGGCCCGCGGCCGCCCGCGAGCAGTGGATGGGCGACCGACTCATGCCCGAGCATGGCCTGCAGGCGGACGGCGGCACGTTCCACCCGGCCGCTGATCAGGTCGTCGCCCCACAGGCCGAGCTGACGTCCCTCCTCTGGCACCAGCTGATCCGGAACCAGGCGCAGCAGGGTGATCCCGGCGGCGGCCTCATCCGCCGGGCCGTCGTCCCCGCCGGCGCGGGCCGGCGGCCACCCGTCCAGCTGCCAGCGCACCCGTTGCGCCACGGCCAGCGCCGACAGCAGGCCGTCGTGGCGCCACAGCCGGGCGCTTTCCCGCCCGTCGGCCCCGGTTACCCGGACCCGGACCCGGACACAGGACAGACCACAGGCCGCGAGCCCGGCCAGCATCTGCTCGGCGAGGCCCTTCGCCGCGAACGCCGCCGGCTCAGCGTGGACCGGCGGGTCGAACTCGAGCGCGGTCGAGAGATCGGCCCGCGGCGGCCCCGCCGCCAGCCGGCGGGGTTCCTGGCCCCGGGCTACCCGCTGGAAAGCTGTTCCCTCGGCGCCGAACCGGCCCGCCACGTCCCGGGCCGGAAGGGCCGCAAAATCCCCCAGCGTCCTGATGCCCAGCCGGGCAAGCTGGCCGGCCAGGCCCGGGGCGGCCAGGACGTGCACCGGGTAGGAGGCGAGGAACTGCCGGGTCCCACCCGGCGGGACGACGACACCAGGGGCACCGGGCGCACCGGGGTCGCCAGGACTGACGGGGCGGCCGAGGCGGCCGGCACGGGCCGCGAGGCACGCGGCGAACTGGCCATCGGCGACTCCGGTGTGGCAGTCGAAGCCGTGGGCCGCCACGGCCTCGGCGATCTTCCGCGCGAGAGCGTCCTCGCCGCCGAAGTACCTGGCCGGCCCGCGGGCGCCGAGTACGCACATCCCGGGCCGCAGCACCTCAACTTCCGGGCAGAAGTCCTCGACCACCGTGACGACATGCCCAAAGGCCCGCGCTTCGGCACCGTCGGCGTCTTCCTCCGGCCAGCCGGGACACCACACCGCCAGGATCCGCGCCGGCTTACCGGTACGCTCGGCCCTCACCGGGCCGCTCGCAGGGAAGCTTCCGCGGCGGTGGGCGCTCCGGCGGCCGCCGGCCCCGCGGGGAAATCGATGCGGCCGGCGTCCCCCGTCTCATCTGGGATCACCGTGCCGTCGGGAGCAGGCAGCCACATCCAGCGCCGCCGCGGCCGGGTCACCGCTCCCCGCCCCTCCGCCACCACCTCGGCGCGGCAGGCCCGGAGACTCCCGTATCCGTCACCGATCCCGGCCCAGGACCGCCGGGCCACCCGGAGCCGCACCGGCGCGCCCTCCCATTCACCGGCGGCCACGAGCACCCCGCCGCCCCGCCGCAGCACACCCTCCAGCCGACGGCGGATCTGCGCCGGCGGCCGGGCGGGCGGCCGCACCACCACGACCTCACAGGCCTCCAGCATCGACGTCACTACCTGTGGCCAGCCTGGCCCGGGGTGGGCGACAAGCATCAGCCGGGCGGGCTCCGCCCCCAGACCCGCCGCCGCGGCCACCCCCAGATCGGGTATCCCGGCCACCCCGCACCAGGCTCCCGCCGCGGACGCCGCCGCCACCAGCGCCAGGCACAGCAGCCCGGGCCGGTCCACCACGACCACCGATCCCCTGGCCAGACCCCCCGCGGGAAGCAGTTCCGCCAGCGCGGGCAGCACCGGCAGCACCCCCGTGGAAAGCCCATCGATGCGGAGAGCCTCAGCGACCTCGGAAGACACAGCGTTACCGATCAGCCCTATGGCACCGACCGGTGCAGCATCTGCGGATGGCTCGTCAAAAACGTCCAGAGCGCCCGTGACCTGCGAAATTCCCTTCCGCATGACTAAGCAGTATCGAATTTGAGTTCGATATGTCAAGGTGTGAGCCGACTACGTTATGTGACGTAAATGTATGGCAGCGCCCGCTTCGCGGGTCCCCCGAGGTCGCGGGAACCCGGGCGCCCGGCCGCCGTTCCGGGATTGCCCGGTGAAGGCCGCATATCCAGCGGCGGCCCATCCGCGATCGTGACCGTTCCTGAACATTCCCCATGTTCTTTCAGCAGCAAAACGGGCAGTATTTCATTCAGCTCACAGGAACATCCGGAACTCTTTCTGGCTCCCGCACAACATCACCACCCCGTCGGCCCAAAGGGAGCACCAAAAGTGAACGCCCCGCCACTCCAAGTGCCCGCCCACCCACGCGGTGTCCCATGCCCCAGCGGAGAGTGCAAGCCTTCCAGATTCCAGAAATCGGGAATTCAGTGAGCAAAGCTGACGGCAAGCACCGGAACAGGCGATACCGACCCAAACGGCAAGAACCGGCCCAAAAGCGGTACCGGCCGACGGTGAGCACCACAAGAGCCCGGCACAAGGCCAACGGCGAGAACCAGAACGAAGCGGGCACTGGCCCCCCACGGCGAGAACCACGAGAGCCCGGCACAAGGCCAACGGCGAACATCAGAACAAACCGGTACGAGGCCAACGGCCGAGCATCCGAACAAACCGGTACAAGGCCAGCGACGGCACCCGGAAAAGCGGTACCAGCCCAAATGGCGGAAACCAGAACAGACCGGTACGAGGCCAACGGCGAGAACCAGCCGGGAGAGTGGGCCACGCGGGGGTCCGGGGGGTCGCCCCCCCGGAACAGCACTGCGGACCTCCGCGAAGGTGGCCCGCAGGGCCACCGAGCAGCATGAACCGTCTCGTGGGCGAGGAGGGATTTGAACCCTCACGTCCTTTCGGACACACGGACCTGAACCGTGCGCGTCTGCCGTTCCGCCACCCGCCCTGGGCAGGCAGTAAGGCTAGCACGACCCCGAGCGCACCCACACCCCAGATACGATCAGATGCGAGTAGCGAAGGGAGGTGCCACGGTGGGAGTTCTGCAGCGCTTCGAGCGACGGCTCGAGGGCATGGTCGAGGGCGCCTTCGCACGGGCTTTCAAGTCTGAGCTACAGCCGGTCGAAGTGGCTAGCGCCGTGCAGCGCGAGATGGATGACAGAGCGGCGATCGTGGCGCAGGGCCGCACACTGGTGCCGAACGACTTCGTGGTCGAGCTGGCCGATAGTGATCATGAACGTCTCGACGTGTACGCAGACAGCCTTGGCGTGGAGCTGGCCAACCTGGCGCGGGACTACGCGAAGGAGCAGGGCTACTCATTCGTCGGGCCGGTGCGGATGCGGTTCGAGGGCGTAGACGACCTGACGACAGGTACGTTCCGGATCCGATCCGGGGTGATCCGCGGGTCAACCGTTGAAGGCGGCGAGATCCGCCGGCCGGCCAGCGACCTGCCCGAGCCGAGGGGCAGTGATTTCGCGGGCCACCCCCGGCTGATCGTGTCGACCGGGGACCCGAACGGCGGCGGCAGGCAGCAGCGCAACTACGACCTCGTCACGCCGACCACCCTGCTGGGCCGGGGAACCGACTGCGACCTCCGGCTTGTTGATCCGGGCGTCTCGCGTCATCATGCGGAGTTGCGGGTTGAGGGGGGCGAAGTCATCCTTGTCGACCTAGGCTCTACGAATGGCACGTTCGTCAACGGGCAGCCCATCAAGCACGTGGTGCTAACCGATGGCATGCAGGTCACCCTGGGCCGCACGACCCTGGTTTTCCGCAGGGACAGCAGCTACTGACGCCAGAGGCGAGGAACATCTCACTGGGATGAACGAGCTCACCCTCACCCTTATCCGGGTAGCCTTCCTAGCGGTGCTATGGCTTTTCGTGATCGCGGCGATCGGCGTCGTGCGCACGGACCTTTCGGGTAATTCCGGTGGCCGTTCGCGGGCCGCACGCAGGCAGGCGCAGGCTCCGCGCGCGGCAGCCAAGCCACAGCGGGCGCGGCGGGGGCAGCCTCATGTGCTCGTCGTGACGGCTGGTTCCCTCAAGGGGACGACCATAGATCTCAGCGAGCAGCAAATTACGCTCGGCCGGGCAAATGACGCTACGCTCGTACTCAACGACGACTACGCTTCAAGCCGACACGCCCGGATTTTTCCGCAGGACGGGCAATGGATCGTTGAGGATCTCGGCTCAACCAACGGCACATATCTGGATCGCCAGAAAGTGACGAGGCCAACCCCTGTGCCGGCGGGCGTGCCGGTCCGTATCGGCAAGACCGTTCTGGAACTGCGCAGATGACACTTGCACTCCGCTACGCGGTACGCTCCGACGTCGGTCTTCTCCGCGAGGGAAACGAAGACTCGGCGTACGCGAGCCCCCGCCTGCTCGCCGTCGCGGACGGTATGGGCGGCCATGCCGCCGGCGAGGTGGCAAGCGCCGTCGCCATTGCCTCGGTGGCCGCACTGGACGACGGGTCACCCCCGACCGGTGACTTGCTGGGCTCACTGAACAAAGCGGTCCACTCGGCCAGCGACACCCTGTACCAGATGGCGTCGGCCGACCCCGCCGTCGAGGGCATGGGGACGACCCTGACGGCCATGCTGTGGGCGGGCCAGGGCTATGCCCTCTGCCACATCGGCGACTCACGCGGCTACATGCTCCGCGACGGCGAGCTGTACCAGATCACCCACGACCACTCCCTCGTGCAGTCCCTGGTGGACGAGGGACGGCTCAGCCAGGAGGAGGCCGCTACCCATCCGCAGCGCTCGCTGATCCTGCGGGCGCTCGACGGGCGCGGGGAGGCGGAGCCGGACCTGTCGATGCGCAAGGCCATGCTCGGTGACCGGTACCTGCTCTGCTCCGACGGCCTGTCGGACGTGGTCAGCGCGGAGACGCTGCACCACACGCTCAGCACGCTGCCGGACCTGAATGACGTGACCGTGCAGCTCATCGAGCTGGCCATCCGGGGCGGCGGCCCCGACAACATCACCGTCATCGTGGCCGATGTCGTGGACACCGACACGACCTCGGCCGCCCCCACGACCGCCCCGGTCATGGCGGGGGCGGCGTCGCACGGCAGCGCCGGGGACCTGAGCCTGCTGCAGCGCGCGGACAGCCCGGCCGGCCGGGCGCAGATGCTCGCGCACACCGCGCCGCAGCCCGCCGTCATGCTCGACGAGCCCCGCACCGCGCCCGGGGGCTGGCCTGCTGACGCCGAGCCTGGCCGCCACCAGCCCGACAGTCAGCCGCAGACCAGGAACGGCCACCGTGCGCAGCGGCAGCGGCGTTCGTCGCGCCGCCGCTGGCCGATCGTCTCGATCGCGCTGGGCGTACTGGCCGCGGTCATCATCGGCGGCGGCTACGGCGCCTGGTACTACACCGAGCACCAGTACTACCTCGGCACCGACGCGAACCAGGTCACGATCTTCCGCGGCATCAACCAGCGCGTCGCCGGGGTCAACTTGTTCAGCGTGTACGCCCGGACCGGGATCACCGAACAGCAGGTCCCGCCGCAGGAACTGCAGATGATCCAGGGAACGATCTCCGCGACGAGCCTGGACGATGCCCAGCGCATCGTCGGGCAGTTGCACACCCAGGACACGCAGTGCAAGCAGGCTTACACGGCGCGCAATTCCTGGATCCAGCAGCAGACCGCGCTGACCGCGTATAACAAGGCCCACCCGAAGGCGCTCAAGCCCGCCTTGCCGCCCGAGCCCACCGTGCCGGCGGACTGCCCGGCTGCGACGGCCCTGGGGGTCGCTCCGTTGCCCTCCACCTCTCCCTCGTCGCCGTCGGCGCCCCCGTCGGCCACCCACTCCGCGCACCCGACGCAGGGGAGCAGTGGGTGAGCAGCGTCGCGACATCCGAGGACGCCACCCTCGGCGGCATGCCCGATTCCCCGATGGCAATGCCCCGGGGACGGCGGCGCACCGAAGCCGTCATGCTCGTCTTCGCGGTCGCGCTGGTCGCCTTCGCCTACGCCAACGTCGGGTTCGGGCTCAAGGGCTCGCTGCCGTCCGGCATGGCCGAGTACATGATCGCGTTCGTCGTGCTGCTCGCCGGTGCCCACCTGGCGGTCCGCAGGCTCGCACCGTGGGCCGATCCGCTGCTGCTGCCGCTCGCGGCCACGCTGAACGGCCTGGGCATCGTGATGACCTACCGGCTTCAGGAGGTCGGGCGGGACGGCAATCCGGGTTCCATGTCCGTACCGCTGAGCTCGTCGGCGACCCTCGTCCAGATCGTGTACACGGCGATCGGGCTCGGCTGCTTCGTCGCCGTGCTGGCGCTCGTCCGCGAACCGCGCGTACTGCAGCGTTACACCTATATCTTCGGCCTCGTCGGCATCGTTTTGCTGGCCCTGCCGGCGCTGCTCCCGGCCGGCATCAGCGAGGTGCAGGGCGCCAAGATCCAGATCCGCCTGGGCGGGTTCACGATCCAGCCGGAGGAATTCGCCAAGCTGGCCCTGGGTGTGTCGTTCGCCAGCTACCTCGTGACCAAGCGCGACGTGCTCTCGCTGGCCGGGCGCCGGGTGCTCGGCATCGATCTGCCCCGGGCCCGCGACCTCGGCCCGGTGATAATCGTCTGGGCCGTGAGCCTGCTGCTGCTCGTCTTCGAGAGCGACATCGGCACCTCGGCCCTGTTCATGGGGCTGTTCGTGGCCATGCTCTACATCGCCACGCAGCGGACATCCTGGCTCCTGATCGGGTTCGTTCTTTTCGTCGCGGGTGCCTATTCGGCCAGCAAGCTCTTCGCGCACGTGGGCGAGCGATTCCAGATCTGGCTGCACCCCTTCGCCGGCCAGAACCCGTTCAACAACGCGTTTCAGCTCGTTCAGGGCATCTACGGGATGGCGTCGGGAGGGATCCTCGGGAAAGGCCTCGGCGGCGGCCAGCCTTACCTCACCCCGCTGGTGCAGAGCGACTTCGTGGTCACCGCGTTCGGCGAGGAGCTCGGCATGACCGGGCTGATGGCGATCCTGCTGCTGTACGGCCTGATCGTGCAGCGCGGCCTGGCCACATCCCTTTCCGTCAAGGACCCGTTCTCCAAGATCCTGGCCGGCGGTCTCGCGTTTATGCTGGCGCTGCAGATCTTCGTGATCGTGGGCGGGGTGACGCGACTGATCCCGCTGACCGGCATCACCACCCCATTCCTTTCCCAGGGCGGCTCCTCGCTCGTCGCCAGCTGGATACTGATCGCGCTGCTCATGCGGCTCAGCGACACGGCCCGCAAGCCGCCGCCACAGCCGATCCAGGACGAAGGAATGACCCAGGTGGTGAACCTCTCGTGAACCGCGCCCTACGCCGGATCTCGATCGCCGCCCTGGTCATGTTCGTGCTGCTGCTCGCGAACGTGAACTACCTGCAGGCGTTCGAGGCCGGGAGCCTGACCGACAAACCGGGGAACTCGCGCGCCTTCGCGGCCCAGTTCCAGTACCAGCGGGGCGAGATCACCACGGCGGACGGCAAGGTCATCGCCGAATCGAAGAACGTCGGCGGCGTGTACAAGTACCAGCGCGTGTACCCGCTCGGCCAGGAGTACGCCCCTGCCACTGGCTACGACGCGCTGTATAGCGCGTCCGGCGTCGAGTCCGCGGAGAACTCCTATCTGACCGGCAATTCCTCCAATCTGGCCGTCCGGAACGTGATCGATATGATCACCAACAAGCCCCGGAAGGGCGCGACCGTCCAGCTCACCCTGGACTCCAACGCGCAGAACGCGGCGTGGAGCGCACTGCAGTCCAGCGGGAAGGCGGGCGCGGTGGTGGCGCTGAACCCGCAGACCGGGGCCATCCTCGCGATAGCCTCCTATCCCTCATACGACCCGAACCAGCTGGCCGTGCTGGACGGGAACCAGCTCAACGCCAACGACAAGAAGCTCCTGACGGACCCGAACCAGCCGCTCCTGAACCGGGCCACCGACGCAACGTTCCCGCCGGGCTCGACATTCAAGATCGTCACCAGCTCCGCGGCGTTCACCCAGGGCAACGACAACCCGAACACGGTCGTCGACGCGCCCACCAGCCTGCAGCTACCGCAGACCAGCACCCGCCTGATCAACAACAACGGCGAGCAGTGCGGGACCATGGGCAACGGCAAGGCGACGATCATCACCGCGTTCACCGAGTCGTGCAACACCGCCTTCGCCAACATCGGCATGCAGCTCGGCTCGGCGACGCTGAAGAGCATGGCCGAGAAGTACGGCATGAACGACCCGAATCTGAAGATCCCGTCGTCGGTCGTGCAGAGCAACTTCCCGCTGGAACCGGCCCAGTCCTTCACCGCGATGTCCGCCATCGGCCAGAAGGACGACACGGTGACACCGCTGCAGGAGGCCATGTTCTCCGCAACCATCGCCAACAACGGCACGCTGATGAAGCCCTACCTCGTCCAGCAGGTCCAGGCCGCCGACCTGAGCATCGTCGATTCGGCATCCCCTGCGGCGCTGAGCCAGCCGGTCAGCCCGGCCGCCGCCAGCGAGATCAAGACGATGATGCTGAGCGTGGTCAGCTCCCCGGACGGGACCGCAGCGGCGTTCAAGAACGCCATCCCCGGGGTGCAGATCGCCGGCAAGACCGGAACGGCGCAGAACGGGGTCAACAACAGCGGCCTGAACGACGCCGTTTTCACTTGTTTTGCCGCTAACGGCAACCGTTCGATGGCTGTCGGCGTCATCATTCAGGGCGGCGGTTACGGCGCCGCGGCGGCCGCCCCGATCGCCGTCGCTGTCCTCAAGGCGTATCTGGAGAACGGGTGAACGGGTGAACGATCACCTGCTGGGCGGACGTTACCGGCTGACCGGCCGGATAGCGGTTGGCGGCATGGGCGAAGTATGGCGCGGCACCGACGAACTGCTCGACCGCCCCGTCGCCGTCAAGCTGCTCTCGGCGGCGCACGCGACCGACGAGGCGTTCCGGGCCCGGTTCCGTGCCGAGGCCCGCTACGCGGCATCGCTGTCTCATCCGAACATCGCCCAGGTCTTTGACTACGGCGAGACCTCCTCCGACGAGGAGGCACCGTCCGATCTGCCATCCGGCGGCGCGTACCTGGTCATGGAGCTGGTGTCCGGCGAGCCGCTGTCGGCGCTGATCGCCCGGCAGGGGCGGTTGTCCAGCGCCGACACCCTCCGGATTGTGAGCCAGGCTGCCGACGCACTGTCCGCGGCGCACGAGGCGGGCATCATCCACCGCGACATCAAGCCGGGCAACCTGCTCGTCACCACCGAGGGCACGACGAAGATCACCGACTTCGGGATCGCGCGCGCGATGTGGGCCGCTCAGGCATCCCACCTGACCCAGACCGGAATGGTCATGGGCACGGCCAGCTACGTCTCGCCCGAACAGGCGACCGGCGGGACCATCACCTCCGCCTCCGACATCTACTCCCTCGGTGTCGTCGCCTACGAGTGCCTCACCGGTACACCGCCGTTCACCGCGGAGACGCCGGTCGCGATCGCGGTGGCCCATATGCATCGCCCGGTGCCGCCACTGCCGGACGACGTGCCCGCTCCGGTCGCGGCACTGGTCACCGACATGCTGGCCAAGCAGCCGGAGGAGCGGCCGCAAAGCGCCCGGTGGGTGGCCGACCGCGCCCGCCAGCTGCGCAGCGGGCTGCCCCGGTCGCCCGACCTGGTGGCCGAAGCGGTGCCCGGCGACGGAGCGGACGAGCTGACCCGGACGGGGGAGATCTTCCCCGGAGCGGTGACGAATCCCTCTCTCGGTGCCGCGCTCACGCGAGCCGACCTGCCCGTGACGGCCCTCACGGGCGCGAATTTCGGCGGCCGGCCGGCCAGTAACGGACGGCAGCCTGGTGACAATCGTCACCGTCGGAGGTCGGCGTTTCTCGCCGCGGCGGTGAGTGTGGCGATCGCCGGGATCGGCGGTACCGTCGCGGCGGTCATGCTCTCCGGCCGTCCGATGAGCACTACCAGCGATACCTCCCCCGTCAGCCCGACCGCGACATCCCCGGCCGTCTCCGCGAGCAGGAGCGCGTCCACGAGGACAACCCCTACTCAGATTCATGTTCCGGCCAGCGTCGTAGCGACTACGCCTACTCTGGGAGTAGCGACAGGCGGTAGATCGACTCTGCCCCCGCCGGTAACAACGACGAAGCCGGTACCACCGGTAAAGACCACGAAGTCGGCTCCGCCACCGACACCAAAACCGACACCAAAACCAACACCGACACCGACACCAACACCAACACCAACACCAACACCAACGCCGACATCAACGCCGACATCAACGAAGGGGACATCGGGCGGCGGCATCTCGTTGACGAAAGTAATCGGGTCGTTGACGAAAGTAATCGGGTCCCAATAGGGGCCGGTGATGAAACTATGCGGGATGGTTTGGCAAAGTGCGAGATATGACACAGCCCCGACTGCTCGGTGAGCGCTACGAACTCGACCGCGTCGTCGGCCGTGGTGGCATGGCCGAGGTGTACCGGGCCCACGACATCCGCCTCGACCGCACCGTCGCCATCAAGACACTCCGCATCGACCTGGCCCGGGACCACACATTCCAGGCCCGGTTCCGCCGCGAGGCACAGTCGGCGGCATCCCTGAACAACCCGTCCATCGTCGCGGTCTACGACACCGGCGAGGACATGGCGGCCGGTCTCCCCGTCCCCTACATCGTCATGGAGTACGTGGACGGCCGGACCGTCCGCGACCTGCTGCAGGCCGATCACCGGCTGCTGCCGGAACGGGCGCTGGAAATCATCGACGGGGTGCTGGGCGCGCTGGACTACAGCCACGAGTCCGGCATCGTGCACCGCGACATCAAGCCGGGTAACGTCATGGTGACCCGCAACGGCGACATCAAGGTGATGGACTTCGGCATCGCCCGGGCCATGAGCGACGACCAGGCCACGATGACCCAGACCGCGCAGGTCATCGGCACGGCCCAGTACCTGTCGCCGGAGCAGGCACGCGGCGAGCGGGTCGATGCCCGTAGTGACCTCTACTCCACCGGCTGCCTGATGTACGAACTGCTCACCGGGCGCCCGCCGTTCACCGGTGACTCACCGGTCGCGATCGCCTACCAGCACGTCCGGGAGAACCCGGTGCCGCCGTCGGTCGTGGACCCGGAGATCCCCCCGTGGGCGGACGCCATCGTGCTGAAGGCGATGGCCAAGGACCGGGCCGACCGGTACCAGAGCGCGGGCGAGATGCGGATGGACATCCAGCGCGCCATGAACGGCATGGCCGTGGCCGCCCCGACGCGGATCGACAACTACGGGCGCACGCAGCAGATGGGCAGTGCCACGATGATGGCCAGCCCCACCACGGCCGTCCCGTCCTACAACTACGGCCAGGAGGACACCCAGGGAGGGCCGCCGCGGCACCGCTACCGGGCGCTGCTGTGGGTCCTGGGCCTGCTGGTCGTCCTCGGCGCGGTGGGCGCGCTCGCCTACATGATGTTCGGTGGCGGCGGCAAAACCGACGCGGTGCCACTGGTGGTGGGTCTGCCGCAAGCCAAGGCCGTGCAGGAGATCCACGCCGCCCACCTGCAGGCCAATGTGGTCCCCCAGGCTAGTTCCCAGGTCGCCAAGGGCGACGTGATCAGCACGAATCCGCCGCAGGGCAACAATGTCAAGGCCAACACCGTGGTCACGCTGGACGTCTCGACCGGCCCGAAGCTGATATCGGTCCCGAACGTGACTAACGAGCAGGCCGGCACCGCCGAGAGCACGCTGACCAGCCAAGGTCTGACCTACAAAACGGTATCGGACCCAGCGTCGACCGTACCGGCAGGCCAGGTGACGAAGCAGTCGCCCGCGGCGGGCACCAACGAGCCTCCGGGCACCCAGATTACGCTCACCGTCTCCGGCGGCGCGGTGCCCGTACCGTCCGTGGTCGGTGATTCACAGGCCACCGCGACGCAGCTCCTCCAGACCGCCGGGTTCAGCGTCGTGTCGAAGACCGAGTCCGGCGCGCCGGCCGGTACCACACCCGGGAATGTCTTCGCGCAGAACCCCACGGGCAATAGCTCAGCGGTCAAGGGCACGCCGGTGACGATCTTCGTCGCGGCCCAGCCGACCACCCCGACCGCCAGCCCGACACCAAGCGCCACACCGTCCGCCAGCCCGACACCCTCAGCGACGGACTCCGGCGCCCCGGGTGGCGGAGGTACGGGTGGCGGCGGAGGTAACGGCGGCGGAGGTAACGGCGGAGGTAACTGAAACGGGCACACCGGCCAGCTTCACCGGCCTGCGACGGCGGCCCGTCTTCGGACGGGCCGCCGTTTCGCGTTGCTGCACGGAAGGGCGTAACCCACTACCATTACGCCAGCAGCCCGAGCCCCGCGCCGGTGCGCCAGCACCCGCCCCAGACCAGGAGATGACGGTGCCGAAGTCCCGCGTCCGCAAGAAGGCGGTGTACGTGCCCCCGCCGAGGTCGGCGAGGGCCAAGGTCAGCCCCCCGTGGCTGGCTCCCACGATGGTGGCGTGCCTGGTCATCGGGCTGGTGTGGATCGCTGTCTTCTACCTCACCAACGACCAGCTAGCCGGGATGTCGGCCCTGGGTGACTGGAACGTGGTGATCGGCTTCGCCCTGATCATCGGCGGGGTGATTCTGGCCACCCGGTGGCGGTAGGCACGCGGTGACCCGCGACCCACCGAACCGGGCTCACCAGTTTGGGCTCAGAACCCGGACACGCCGATCTGGCCGTTCCGTACGACCACGGCGAGAACCAGCAGGGCGAGCACGGCCACCGTGACGCCGCCCTGGACCAGTCGCCGCCGGGAACGCGGAGCGTAGGCGTAGGCCGCCGTCACGACTACCCCGGTGATCAGGCCGCCGATGTGGTCCTGCCACGCGATGTGCGGCACCACGAAGCCGAGCGCCAGGTTGATCACGATCAGCCCGATGATGCCCCGGCTGTCCAAGCCTCGCCGCCGGGACACCACGAACCAGGCGCCGAAGAGACCGAAAATGGCCCCGGACGCACCGAGCGCAGGCTGGTTGAGCGCCACCAGGTAATAGAGCATCACCCCGCCGCCGAGCGCGCTGAGCAGGTACACCGCGAGATAGCGAGTGGACCCCAGCATCCGCTCCAGAGACGGCCCCACGAAGATCAGGGCCCACATGTTGAAGGCGATATCGGTGATACCGAGCCCGCCGGTCGGTGCCACGAAGGCCGATGTGATCAGGCGGTACCACTGACCGGCCCCGACGCCGATGGCACCGCGGCCGTTGCTGGCGTAACCCACCATCTCGAGGTTGTCGGCGATGCTGGGGCGGGCCAGGACGGCCAGGTAGAGGAGAACGTTGATACCGACCAACGTCCAGGTGACGACGGGCGCCGTGACCGTTCGCCCGCCAAATTCCGTCCTCGCCTCCCGGGCACCCTTGTTCGCGCCCCGGACGCATTCGACGCACTGCTGGCCCACCGCGGCGGACCGTAGGCAGTCGGGGCATGCGGGGCGCCCGCAGCGCACGCACGAGACATACGTTTCGCGGCCGGGATGCCGGAAACAGGTTGGCACCTCAGCGGCCGGCCCACTCATGCGGCCGTCGGGTTGCCCGGGGGCGTCCAACGACGTCTACCTGGACGCGCCGGGCGCGTCGCCGTCACGGTCGATCACCACTGACTCAAGCACGATGTCCTGAGCCGGGCGGTCCCGCCTGTCGGTCTTGGCCTGGCTGATCGCCTGAACGAGATCGGCTCCCTCGATGACCTCACCGAAGATGGTGTGCTTACCGGTGAGCCATGGGGTGGGGACGACCGTGATGAAAAACTGTGATCCGTTGGTCCCCGGCCCGGCGTTGGCCATCGCCAGCAGGTAGGGGCGGTTGAAGCCGAGGTCCGGGTGGATCTCGTCGCCGAACTTGTAACCGGGGCCGCCGGTCCCGGTGCCGAGAGGGTCACCGCCCTGGACCATGAAGTCCGCGATCACGCGGTGGAAAATCGTTCCGTCGTAGAGCCTGTCGCTGGACTGAGCCCCGGTCCGGGGATCGGTCCACTTCCTGGCCCCCTCGGCCAGTTCGACGAAGTTACGCACGGTCTGCGGTGCCTGATCAGGGAAAAGCCGGACCTTGATCGCGCCCTGGTTAGTGTTGAGTGTCGCGGTAAGCGTATTGGTCATGCCGGGAATCCTCGCATAGCCGGCGCCGTAGCCGTCTGAAGGGGCAGATACATGTTCCGTACACTTCCACGGTACAAGCAATATCGCGTGACCGGCCGCCGTGATGCCCAGGACCGGCCGGACTAAGGGGGCTACCGGACTGAGGGGCTGTAGGCGCGAAAGGCCCGCACGGCCCGGCCGCGGCAATCGCGGAGGGTTGAGGATGCGGGTCACGGGAAGTGTTTGAGTCGAGATTCTTTGCAGGAGGTCAACTGTGTCCCTTACGAAATCCAAGAAGGCCAGGGCCCGGGCGGCCGCCGGAGCTGACGTGGTCCGTGCCCGTGCGCAGGACGCGGCAAGCGTCGCCCGCGGCCGGGCCGCCGACGCCGCGGACGTGGCCCGCAACCGGGCCCAGGACACGGCGGACGTGGCCCGCAGCCGCGCGCGGGAGGCGGCCGACGTGGCCCGCAACCGGGCCCAGGACGCGGCGGCGCAGGTCGTGCCGCTGAGCAAGCGGGTCGGGGCGACGGCCGCGCAGGGCGTGGAGCAGGGCGTCCACGATGCCCGCGAGTGGGCGGCGCCGCGCATCGAGGATGCCGCCAACGCAGTCAGTGAGACGGTCGCCCCCAAGGTTTCCGCGGCGCTCAAGGCAACCGCACGGCGGGTCGATCCCAAACCGTCGAAGGCGCGGCGGTTGCTGGGCTGGCCCGGTGCGGTGGGCCTGGCGGTGCTGGTCGCAGCCGGCGCGGCCGTAGCGATCGTGCTGCGCAAGCGCCAGCCTGAGCCCGCGCCGCCCTATCCGGATGAGGAGGCCGAGGATGCGGCCTCAACGGCCCCGGCCGGGCTGGACGCCGAGGTGAACGGCCGCGTGCGCCAGCCCTGAGGGCCCTGCGACTCCGCAGTAGCACGGACGGCGCATGGGGCGCCGCGCCGATGACGCCCCATGCGCCGTGCTCGTTTGCGCGGGCCCGGTGACGGCCACGCGCGGGCCGGGCAGGCTGCCGGCCGCAGATGGCCGGTAGCGGCGCTGACTAGCTGGCCGTGACGGCCAGCCCGCTGACCGCCACGGAGTTGCCGAGGACGACCGGCTGGTCCGCGGTCACGTTCGTCATTGTGACCGGGACCAGCGGGTCAGCGTGTTCAGCACCTGCAGCAGTGTCGATTCGGCGTTACCCGGGGTGAGAGTCAGGGTAGGCCCGAGCAGCTCGCCCGAGAGCCTGGTGGCGTAGAGCACCACGTTCCCGGAGAACGTCGCGGACGCCGCGCTGGTCAATGTCACCGTGAGCTGCGGCACACTTCCGCTAAATCGCCCGGTACCGGCGCGCCGACTTCGATCCCGTATTCAAGGACGACGCGGTCGGCCGGAATCACGATGTGACGGCAGACTTCCAGCACCGCGTCGCCGGAAATCAGCCGCCGCAGGATCGCGAACACCGGGACCCCCTGCGCCACCCGCAACGTCAGTGCTTCCGCTTCACTCGGCATGCGGGCGCTGACCGACTCCTCCACCCGTGACACGGAATGACCGAGAAAGGCGAGCTGGGCGAAGGTCCCGCCCGGCCAGGGCTCCCGGGCGGGGTCGGCCACGGGAGTTCCTGCCACGAGATCCATCGGCAGGTAGTTGACGCTAATCTGCTCCGGTTCTCCGCGGGCGTAGAACACAAAGTGCCTGCAGAGCAGGGGCGTGCCCGGCTCAGTACCGAAGAGCGCCGCTAGTTCCTCGTCAGCGGCGGCGTCCGAGTAGCGGGCCGTCAGTTGATACTCCTGCCATTCGATGGCGTGATCCTCGGTGAATGACGTGCGGGGATCAGTGGCCTGGCCGGGCCCTGCGGTGTACCTTTCGGCGGCTTGCCGCGCGTCAGCGGCGTAGCGCTCCATGGGCCGCCGCCGCACCTGCGGCCGGGCGCGCACAATCGTGCCGCCGCCGCGCCGCGTTTCGACCAGGCCCTCGAGCCGGAGCAGCGATACCGCGTGCCTGATCACAATTTCCGACACGCCATAAGCGCGGCGCAGTTCTTCCATCGTGGGGAGCCGCGCACCGGGCCCATAACGGCCGGTCAATATTTGCTGACGTAGCTCATCAGCAACGACAAGGTAGGCGGGACGTTCCTGCACGGTGACACCTCCGGGCCCAGACGTCCCCCCTGGAACATTATGCGTTCAGCTTGACACGATCCGCATCTTCCTACATTTTGTATACAAAAGCCATGGTCGGTAAGGCAGATGGCGTCAGCGGTGCTGCGTGACTGCCACGAGCCGCCGACGGCCTCCGGATCCATGGAGGGATTGATCCGGGCCGGTTATCCTGCCGCCGGTTCGTCCCAGGTCGTGGTCTTCCCGCACCGTGTGCCGTCTTTCCGCTCCGGTCCTGTAAATTTTGGAGGGTGCACCCGCGTTTTGGCGAGGGTGCCGTGCCGCAGGCCTGGCGCGGAAGAAGGACGCCGACGCCGTCATTGGCGATCTTGATCCGGCAGGCAGGGGTGGCGAGCAGGTTGGGGAGAGGCGGCGAACCGTCCCGTTCGGCCCATCCAGAGGCCTCCGGCACGGGCTCTCCACGACGGCCGGTGCCCGCGACCGCGGCCAGCATGTGGTCACGCACGGACCGGACCACCCGGTACACCCCGGATGGTCCCCGCCCGGCCGATGTCCCTTCACCGGCTTCCGCACCGGCGGACAAGGACGGGTCCCGGCCCGCACCTGACTGGCTGAGCCTCGTCCTGGCGCGGATCGCGGCGATCCTGATCATTTTCGCGGCCGCGATCATAATCGCGGTGCTGGTGGCTGGCCCCAGCTCGGCCGTCATCCACATCCCGAGGCCCGCGGCAGGCCCTCCGTGGTGGTTCTCGCTGCGTCCGTCGATTCCGCTGGTGACGTTCGCGTCGTGGACGGTGGCCGGCGCCGGCGGGGCCGGGATCATCGCGGGGCTTGCCGCCGTGGCGCGCGGCGCCCGGCCGTCGGCCCGGGCGATGATCATTTTTTCTTTCCTGGTCGTGGCGACGCTGACCGTGCTGCCGGCCGGGGGGTCCACCGACGTCGTCAGCTATGCGGCCAACGGCCGGATGGCCGCCACCGGCCACAGCCCGTACGTCATGACCCCGCAAGAACTGAAGAATTCGGGTGACCCAGTCGGCCAGTGGATCCCGCCGTCATGGCAGACCAACGTCTCGGTCTACGGCCCGATGGCGACGGCCGAGGAGTGGGCCGCGGCGGAACTGGGCGGTACGTCCGTGGCCCGGATCACGTTCTGGCTGAAGCTCCTGACGTCGATCGCGTTCGGCGCCGTGACGCTGATGCTGGACCGGGTGCTGCGGCGAGACCCGGCCCGCCGCCTGCGCGCGCACCTGCTGTGGACGGTCAATCCACTGCTGCTATGGGAGATCGTGGCCAGCGGCCACATCGACGGTCTGAGTGCCGCGTTCGGGCTGCTGGGGATCCTGATGCTGACGATCAGACCGAACAGCAAGCGGCCGGCGCTGTGGAAATTCCTGCTCGCCGGGCTGTTCATCGGGATCGCCGCAGCCATCAAGATCCCGTACGCGGCGTTCGGGGTCGGCGTGATCTGGGCCGGCCGCAAATCGCTCAGGGCGCTCGGGGCCGCGAGCGCCGGTTTCGCACTGATCTTCGTGCCCGTGTACGCGATAGCCGGCCAGCCTGCCATTTCGGCCCTTATCAGCCGCGGTCCCGGGACTACCTGGGACACCATGTACCAGATCTTCTATCGGCCGCTCGGCTATCAGACGTTCGGCGCGTTCATCATGCCGGCCAATCTGACACTGGTCGCCGGGGTCGCCTTTGGCGCCGTCGCCATCCTCGCGTTTTTCCGCTTCCCCGACGGCACCCCGAGCCTGCCGGCCCTGAGCCCGGCGCTGGCGGTCAGCCTGGCGTGGCTGCTGATGTGGTCCTATCAGCGGCCCTGGTACGACGTGATGGCCATCAGCCTGCTGGCGGTTTATCCCGCGTCCCGGCTGGATTGGCTGGTGCTGGTCCGCCTGATCCTGGCCGCGCCGGTGTATATGCCGGGGATCCCGTGGAACCCGCCCATCTGGATCGAGCGCATGGTCAACTTCGAAGGGCTTGACCTGTCGGTCTATTGCCGGCTCGTAGTGGCCGTCGGGTTCGTTGTGCTGTGCCTGTTCCCCGGCTGGAAAGGGCTATGGGGCTGGCGGCCGAAGCCGAACTCCTCATCCGGCGCATCCCCGGTCCTGCAGCCGCTCATCTAGTGCCGGTCAGACCGAAACGGCGGACCGTGCTCGGCCGCCCTGGGCTTGGCGATCTCCTTGATCGACCCGGTGCCCCTGCGGATGATCCGCAGCAGTTCACGGCACCAGGGACAAAACTTCTCCCGCGTTCCGAACCGCCCGGTTAAGGTATCCGTGAAGTTGACGAGTGCCCGTTATGGCGGACATTCGCACTAGCTGTCCCCGGGCCCCCGGAGCACTCGTTCCTTATGGCTACCGACCGCCACCACAACCACGGCTCTGCCGTCGACAGCAGACCGGTCCGGGCGGACGCCGGCGAGCACTCAGCCAGGGATATCCACAGGCCGGTCACGGGAGATGACCCGATCCCGGATGAGCGGCGCAGCCGGGGCGAACTGTATTCCGACCTTCGCGATTCCGGAGCCGCCATGGACCGGGGACCGCGATCCAGCCCGGACGGTCCCCGCACGACGAACGAGGGCGCCTGGGAATGGAAAGGCCTCCGGCT
>PLRW01000202.1:16449-25152 GCA_003164955.1 Actinomycetota bacterium | reverse complement strand
GGCTGGCTGCGGGCTCGCCGAAGGGGCCGCGCGGGCCGGGCAGGCGGGCGGATTCAGGAGCCCCGGCGCTCGCGGGCGTAGGTGTCGAGCCGGTTCAGTTCGTCCTGGTACATGGCGCGTGCCGCGCGGGGGGCAAATGCGCGCTCGAAGAACCCGCCGATGCCGCCGGCGCCCTGCCAGGTGCTGGCGATCTGCACCAGGGAGACGCCGCCTTCCTTCGGGGTGACGGTGAACTTGGTGACCAGGCTCGATCCGGTGTCGGACTCGGTGAGCACCCGGTCCGGCTCGGGCTCGTCGACCATCATCCGGTAGTCCCGGGACCGGCCGCCGGCCGTCACCTTGAACCGCGTGACCGTTCCGGGCCCCACACCGCCGGACTCCACCTCGAAGTCCGAGAACGCCGGCGGCAGGAACTTCGGGTGCTCCCGCATGTCCCTGAGGTAGCCGAACACCGTGTCGGCGGGCGCGTTCACTATCTTCTCGGCGGTAACGAGGATTTCTGCCATGCAAAAATATCTATCACGATGGGCGGGCGCCGTTCAGCAACGGCAATAACCAGCGCTCGCCGGCATCGTCGCGGGCCCACCCGCACCGTCCCGGCCACGCTTCACGAACACCCGCACGGCCATCACCTTCCTGACTTCCAGGAATTGACTCTCAAGCTCTGAGACGAGACAGCCCGGCCGTCCGTGACATGGGGTCCGCCGTTACGCCATCACCCATCCGCCGTTGACCTCGATCGTCTGGCCGGTGACGAACGAGGAGTCCGGCCCGGTGAGGAAGGACACCACGGCCGCCAGTTCGCCCGGCGTTCCGCGGCGCTTCAGCGACTGATGATCGAGGACGTACCGGTTATAGGCGGCCGGGTCCTCGTGGATCTCTTCGGCGGCGGTCGGGAACGCGCCGGGGGAGACCGCGTTGACACGGATCCCGCACGGCCCCAGCTCGCGGGCGAGTGCCCTGGTCAGGGACACGGCCGCGCCCTTGGAGGCCGCGTACGACGCCAGTCCGTCCCATCCGCCGTGCGTCACGATCGACGTGACGTTGACGATCGCGCCGCCGCCGGCCTGCGCCATCTGCCGCCCTGCGGCCTGCGCGCAGAGCCAGTAGCCGCGCTGGTTGACCGCGTGCACATCGTCGTATTCGGCCGGAGAGACCTCCAGGAACGGGGTCGTCGGGTAGATCGCGGCGTTGTTCACCAGAATGCCGGTCCCGCCCGACTGGATCGCGATGACCTGGAACATCTCGTCCACCGCGGCGGCGTCACGCAGGTCCAGGGTCCAGGCGCGGACGGCGCCCCCGTCGGCCGCGACGTCCTTGCGGGTCGCTTCCGCCGCGTCGGTGTCGATATCGACGACCGCGACCGCGTGGCCGTCCGCCGCCAGCCGCCGTGCGATCGCCCGCCCCAGGGCGCCCCCGGCGCCGGTCACCACCGCAATGCTCACCCTGGCCTCCTCGTCATGTCCGCATATATGCCCCGTTCCGGGCGGGTGAAATGCTTTGTTTGGAGCAACTGAACATTTCGGTCACCTGGCCGAAGCAGCTGATCGTGGTTCTCGCCGTTGATGAGCCCGTCACGGAGCACGGCGGAGACCCCGGTCGGTGTCGAGGTGAACATCGGCCGGGCTGCCATTCCCGGATGCTGCTGTGGCCCCGGATGCCGCCGCTGCTGCTAATGCCGCTGCCGCGGGCGCGGGTTCGGCGGCGGGCGTCATCGCACCTCTCGGAGAGCGTCGGCCCGGGCCAGCTCGACGATCTCCCGCATCGCGTCCTCCGCCTTGCGGTGGTGACCCCGCCGGATGGCGACCGCTACCCGCTCGTGGCCGGGCAGTGTCTCGCGGTTGTGGCCCACCGAACGGCTGTGCAGTGGCCGGATCACACCAAGCGCGACGCTGACGACGTCATGGATGTAGAGCAGCAGGTCGTTGTTGGCGGCGCTGAATACCGCGCGATGGAAGTCGAGATCAGCCTCGATGAACGCGTTGGGGTCGTCGGCGGTGGCCCATAGCCTGGCCATGGCCATCGTGATCGTGCTGCGCTGCTCCGTGGTGGCGGTCTCCGCGGCCAGCCGCGCCGCACCAGGTTCGAGCGCGACACGCAGCCCAGCCAGGACCTGGATGTCGCCGGCGCCGGGGGAGGGAGCGAACCGCCACGTCAGCACGTCCGGGTCCAGCAGGTTCCAGGACTCGCGCGGGCGGACCCGGGTCCCGGCGCTCGTGCGGCTCTCCAGCAGGCCCTTCCCGGCCAGTACCTTCACGCCTTCGCGCAGCGCGGACCGGCCGACGCGGAGCTGGCTCACCAGCTCGTCCTCGGTGGGCACGGCGTCTCCGGGAGCCAGGCCGCCGCGAACGATCCGGGCCCCGAGCCCGTGAACGACCTGAGCGTGCCGGGCACGAGCCGGGTATGCGGCGGTCATGAGCGGTCCTCCGTCCTTCTGACCTGCGGCGATGTCCGTTAGGAAGACCTGCGGCGATGTCCGTTAGGAAGAAATGTGATCGAACTGCCGGGCCATGTGCCGGAGCTTCTGAAGCCGCGATGGTGCCCCTGAAGCCGCGCCGGAGCTTCTGAAGCTACGTCAGCACATCGACGATCGTCAACGCTTCATCAGATGAAGTGAATTGTTTGTGTGATGAAGGTTGACCGGTTTGCCCGTATCGACTTACGCTCAGGGGCAGTCTTTGGGCATGTCATCCGGTGGCCCGGGGAGGGATAGCGGTGCGGCTCATCAGGTTCCGGAAAATCATTCACGGCACACCGCAGCTTGGCGTCTTCGAGGAAGGCCGCACCGACGCGCCGGGCTCCACCGGAGCACCCGGCGGAATCGGCCCGGTGACCACGTTCGCCGCCGCTCCGGCCCTGGCTGATCTGCTCGCTCTGCCGCTCGACGACATCCGGGAAATCTGCGAGAAGCCCGGGGGGGAAGCGCTCCGGCAGGAAGAGATCGAACCGCTGGCTCCCGTCGACGGCCGCACCGAGGTATGGGCGGCGGGCGTCACCTACGAGCGCTCCCGCGCGGCGAGGATCGCCGAAAGCGAGGAATCCGCCGACGTCTACGACCGCGTGTACGCGGCGGAACGGCCCGAGCTTTTCTTCAAGTCGGCCGCCTGGCGGGTCCGTGGTCCCGGTAGCGCGGTGTCGGTCCGCTCCGACTCCAGCGTCGACGTCCCGGAACCCGAACTGGCGGCGGTCCTCAACTGCGCCGGCGATGTGGTCGGCTACACGATCTGCAACGACATGAGCTCGCGTTCCATCGAGGGACAGAACCCGCTCTACCTGCCGCAGGCCAAGATCTACCTGGGCGGCTGCGCGCTGGGCCCCTGGATCCGGCCGGTGTGGGAGGTGCCCGATCCCTACTCGCTCACGATCGAGATGACCATCACCCGGGATGGTTCGGTGGCCTGGGAAGGCCAGTCGAGCACGTCCGGCCTGCGGCGCCGCATCGGCGAACTCGCGGAGTACCTCTTCCGCGAGGAGGAGTTCCCGGCGGGCGCGATCCTGTCCACCGGGACGAGCCTCGTTCCCGACCTTCCGTTCACCCTGCAGCCGGGCGATGAGATCCGCATCCACATCTCCCAGATCGGCGAGCTGGTCAATCCCGTGGTCCGGGGCAAGGCCGCACTGGCCAGCGCCTCGCGCGGTCAGCGGGTACACGCCTGAGCGGTTGCGACCTGACGGACGCCCGGGCCGCCGTCACCGTCGGCCTGCGGCCGGAGGGTCGCGGCTCGCTGCGCTGCCGGCCGGATTTACGCTGCCGGCCGGATTTACGCTACCGGCCGGATGGCGGCGGCTCATCGGAGCCGCCGGGTGGTTTCGGGTCGAGGGTGAAGTAGAACGTGGCGCCGTGGTCGAGGGCGCCCTCGGCCCAGACGCGCCCGCCATGGCGTTCGATGATGCGCTGGACGGTGGCCAGGCCGGTGCCGGTGCCGGTGACGGCGAACTCGCCGGCGGTGTGCAGCCGCTGGAAGGGCTGGAACAGCTTGTCCGCGTAAGCGGAGTCGAAGCCGGCCCCGTTGTCGCGCACGTAGTAGCAGCGGGCGCCGTCGACGGTGCTGGCGGCGAACGTGATGGTGGCGTCGTCGCGGCGAGCGGTGAACTTCCAGGCGTTTTCGAGCAGGTTCTCCAGCACGATGACAATCAGGTCGCGGTCCGCGGTGGTCCGGATGCCGTCTTCGACGGTCACCCGGACCCGGCGGCCTGGATCACGGGCGTGCAACTCGCCGCAGAGGGCGGTGACCTCGGCGCTGAGATCGACGTCCTGGAGGTTCATCTCCGTCCGTGACACCCGCGACAGTTGCAGCAGGTCATCGATCAGGGCGGCCATGTGCTCGGTGACCGCCCTGATGCGCCCGGTGTACCCTTTGCCGGTTTCGCCGAGCAGGTCGCCGTAATCCTCCTCCAGGGCTTCGGCGTACCCGCTCATCGCCCGCAGCGGGGTCCGCAGGTCGTGGGCGATCGAGTAGGTGAAGGCGGCCAGGTTCTTGTTGGCCCGCCGCAGGTGCACGGTGCGCTGCCGCACCTGCTGTTCCAGGGTCGCGTTCAGGGCCTGGATCTCGCCCGCTTGCCGCAGCGCCTCGCGTTCGGTGTCCTTCCTGGCCGTGATATCACGGTTAATCTCCAGGAATTTCACGAGGGACCCATCGGGCCCGCGCTGTGCCACCCAGCGGCTATCGACCACGACGGTCCGCCCGTCGGCGCACCGGTGGATAAGCTCGCCCTCCCATCGGCCATCCTTGGCCGTGACGCCCTCGATGTCGGCGACGGGCGCGGGGGATCTGGTGCGGAGAATCTCGTGCGAGACACGCCCCAGCGCCTCGGCCCGGGTATAGCCGTAGAGGTGCTCGGCGCCCTCGTTCCAGAACACGATGCGGCTGTCCTGATCCCGCACCAGGATCGCGTCGTGGGCCAGATCGAGCAGAGCGGCCTGGTCGGCTAGAGTCCTTTCCCTGGCCTGGCGGTCCGACATGTCGGCGATCACGGCGAGGCCGTAGTCGACCTCTCCGCCGGCCCCGAACACCGGGTGGGCCCATACCTCGAGGGGGAACACGTCACCGTCCGGCTTGCGGATCTCCATGTCGAGGACGTGTGACGACTGTCCCCGGGAAGCACGGACAACCGGCAGGTCCTCCGCCGGGTAGAGCCGGTCCGAGCCGGCCACGAAGGCATGGTAGGTCTCGGCCAGCTCCGCGGTGCTGATGCCCAGCACGGCCCCCTTGCCCAGCAAGCGTGTGGCCTCGTCATTGACGTAGTAGGGCCGGCCGCCCGGCGTCGCGACGAACAGCCCCACGGGCGTGGCGTCGAGGAACCGGAACAGCCGGCTCTCACCGTCCCGCGCCGCCGTCTCGGCCGCGCCCGCCCGCGCCGCCGCCACCACGGCCACCCGGCGCCGGTCGTCCGCCTCCTGCGCCAGCCAGACCATGACCGCCACCAGGCCGGCCATGACAAGCCCGAGAATCGCCGCCGCGTCCGTCGAGGTGCCTGCGGCATTGTGCCGCGCGCCGCCCCCGCCCGTGATGGCCAGCCAGACGGCGTCGGCGATACCGAAAACCAGCGCGCCTGCGGGCATGGGGAGCCACCTGGGCAGGCCCTCGTGACGGGGCGGGGTGTCGCGCCAGGCCACACTGAGCAGGCTGAGCGTCAGGATGAGCATGGCGGCAGCGGTGAGGGGGGGCATACCGTCCGCATGCGCCCAGGTGTACTCCGTGGGAGTGCCGGTGACGTACCCGGTGATCGCGGTGATGGCAATGGCGCCGATCAAGGATCCGGCCGCGGCCAGCGCGGTAGGCCGCCCGCGGGAGCGCGATCGACCCGACACCAGCAGGGCCACGCCGGCTAGCGTCACGCACACCGCGGCGTCGACGTACATCCGTCCCGGGACGTCATGCGGCCCGCTGACGTAAGCCTTCACGATCAGCTGGTCGATGCCGAGGCTGCGGCCCAGCGCGTACTCGGCCAGCGTCACCGCCCCGAGGGCCGCATCGAACACGGCCCCCGCCCGTACTACGTTCGGCCATCTCCTGGCCAGCGCGATCAGCGCGATCCCCGTCACCGCCACGGCGAGGGCACCGTTGAACACAATCGGCCGCGGGCCGTCGAAGCGGAAGGCGGTGGCCGCCCGTGCGAACCAGGCCGCCATCACGGTCAGGCCGCCCGCGGCGCACAGCAGGCCACCCGCGATCGTGATCGCGTCCAGCACCCGCTCGGTGCGGGATGGTGTATCAGCCGGATTGTCAGGCGCGCCGTGCGGCGGGGCCGCGGGCGTGTGCTCTGGCGCTGGCTGCGTCTGGTTCCCCCCTTGGTCCGGCGTGACCACGGATCCCGGCCGGCCCGGCCGGGTCCTGGGTACCACGAAGAAGTGCTGACCCGGCTGGGCCGGGGGCCATGGCCTGCCGGGGATCAGCCCCCTCGCGCGGGATCCGCGAGCTGCGCCATAACAATGAGTATATCGTCGATGACGTATAGTAACGACCGTGAGACCAGTTCTGGACAGCACGTTCGTCGCGTTCCTGGATGCGGCTCCGGATGCGATGCTGTGTGTGGATTCCGGAGGCCGGATCGCCATGGTCAATGCCCAGGCGGAAAGCCTGTTCGGGTATCAGCCGGAGGAACTGGAGGGCCAGCCGGTCGAAGTGCTGGTTCCCGACGCGGTCCGCGCGTTGCATGCACAGCACCGGGCGACCTACACGGCTGATCCGAAAGACCGGCCGATGGGCTCGCGGATCCAGCTATCCGCGCGCCGCCGCGACGGCTCCACCTTCCCCGCCGACATCTCCCTGGCGAACATCGACACCGACAGGGGAATCCTGGTCACCGCCGCCGTCCGCGACATGACCAGCCGGCAGCAGGCGCTGGAGGAACTTGAGCAGGCCAACCGGAACCTGGAATCGTTCGCCTATTCGGTCTCTCACGACCTGCGTGCCCCGTTGCGTGCGCTGTCCGGCTTCAGCGCCGCCCTGCTGGAAGAGTGCGCGGACGGTCTCGGCGAGGCTGGCCGAGGGTACGCGGAGCGGATCCAGGCCGCCAGCGAGCAGATGGCGACGCTTATCGACGACCTGCTGCTCCTGGCGCGGGTGGCACGGGCCGAGATTAACCTCCAGGACGTCGATCTCGGTGCCGAGGTGGCCGACATCGCCGGGGAACTTCGGCGCGGCCGCCCGGACCGGCACGTCCGCTTCACCATCCAGCAGCCGGTCTGGGTGCTGGCCGACCGCGATCTCGTCCGCACGGTACTGCAGAACCTGCTGGACAACGCCTGGAATTTCACCTCCGGCCGGGACGACGCCTCGATCGACTTCGCCGCGGCGCCGGCCGCCGACGGCCGCGTCTGCTGTCACGTGCGTGACAACGGCGCCGGCTTCGACCCCGCTTACGCGGCCAAGCTGTTCCAGCCCTTCCAGCGGCTGCATTCGGCCCGCGACTTCCCCGGCACCGGGATAGGCCTGGCCAGCGCGCGGCAGATCGTGGAGCGCCACGGCGGCCGTACGTGGGCCGAGGGTGCGGTCGGGGCCGGCGCGACGTTCTACTTCACCCTCCGGACGGCGGAAACGATATGACCGAGCGGCACATCCTCCTGGTCGAGGACAATCCCGACGATGAGGCCCTGACCATCCGGGCCTTCGCGAAGAACAACATTCGCAACGACGTCGTCGTGGTCCGCGACGGGGCCGAGGCGATCGATCATCTCCTCGCGATCGACCGCGGCGACGCGCCGTCTCCCATTCTCATCCTGCTCGACCTGAAACTTCCCAAGGTCGGCGGGCTCGAAGTGCTGCGCCGGATACGGGCCGGGCACCGCACCCGGCTCATCCCCGTGGTCGTTCTCACCACCTCCGTCGAGCAGGAAGACATCCTGGCCGGCTACAACGGCGGCGCCAACGCCTACGTGCGCAAGCCGGTGAATTTCTCCGATTTCGCCGAGGCGGTGCACACCATCGGGATGTTCTGGCTCCTGCTGGCCGAGCCGCCGCCCGACATCATCTTGCCGCCAGGGCCCAGCTAGGCCCAACTCGGTCCACGACACCCGGCCGATGTGGGTCATCACATCGGCCGGGCGGGGTTGCCGCCCCAGCGTGCGTGGGGTGGCACCTTTTCTCCCTTCATGAGGAAGGAGTCGGGCTGAAGCCGTGCGCCCCGGCCCATCGTCACGCCGTAGTGGACGAGGGCTCCGGCGCCGAGGGTGCAGCCGTCCTCCAGGAGGGTGTAGTCGGCCTTGAAAATGCCGTCCTCCATCGAGTGGCATTGGATGACGGAGCCTGCGTTGAGCGTGCAGTGGTCGCCGATCGTCACCAGCGTCCGCTCGGCGATGGAGCACCCGTCGTCGAAGACCTGCCGGCCGATCCGGACGCCGAGCAGGCGCCAGACCGGATTCTTGAACGGGGTGCCGTTGAACATGCCGATGAAGGGCGCCATCAGTTTCCAGTAGCGCTCGTGCCACCAGAAGTACGGGTCGTAGATGGAGCAGTACTGCGGCCGCAGAGATCCGAATCGCATCAGGGCCCGCTCGACCGTGATGAAGTACGCGAAGCTGAACAGCAGCGTCGCGACGGTCAGCGCTGCGAGCGCGAGTACTCCGTTGCCACCGTAGAACTCCCACGCCGCCATGGCGAACAGGGTGATGACGAAGGCGTGTACCCATCGCACGGCCAGGAACAGCGCCATCGTGTTGAGGTTGTGCCGGTTCTTCGCCCGCAGCCGACGGCGGAACTC
>PLRW01000202.1:16101-16404 GCA_003164955.1 Actinomycetota bacterium | reverse complement strand
GGAACGATGTGCTTGAGTAGTCGGCATTGATGAGGGTGGCGCCGTCGGAAATCATCGTGCCCCGTCCGATGTCGATCAGGAACGGGGTCTCGTGCGCCAGGTCCGCGCCGAAGTTGGAGCCGGTCTGTTCGAAGTTGGGCAGCCGGTAGCCGAGGGCGCGCAGGTAGGGCACGACGTAGGAGCTGTCGCCGGTGAGTTCAAGGTAGAACTTGACGCTGGTGAGCCGCCGGATCGCACGGTGGATCGAATGGTGCAGGCCGTAGAGCGGATAGGTGCGGCCGGGGGTGATGAACCGGCGCAGAA
>PLRW01000202.1:259-16003 GCA_003164955.1 Actinomycetota bacterium | reverse complement strand
GGATTGACGGATCGGTAGTCCACGTCGGTCCGCTGCGCGGGGGATCCGTGCCAGCGCTGACCGTCGGGAACAGCCTGGGATTCGTACAGGGACGAGGTGTGCCCGAGCTGAGACCCGTCGCCCACGGAGGTGCCGAGGTCCAGGACGGTATGTTCACCGACCAGCGCCTCCCGGCCGATGCTGACCGGGCCGGTCTGGATGACGCCGGCCACGGCCCGGTAGCCGGTGAACGACGATTCCCTCCGGATCACTGTGTCATCGCCGATGGTGAGCATGTCGGTGCAGACCGGCACGGTCCTGGAGAAGATGACGACGCGGCGGCCGATCTTGGCCCCTAGTGCCCTGAGGTACAGCGGGTAGATGGGCGAGCCCGTGAACAGTGCCAGCGGATTTGCCTGGATCAGGATTTTCACCAGCCAGAAGCGCACGTAGGGCAGGCTCCAGACCGTGATCTCCCGGGGCTTCCAGCGGCCCACCAGGGTCCACTTGGCCAGGATGGGCAGGCCGCAGAGCAGGAAGAAGATGCCGGCGCTGAAGGCCAGCGACCGCAGGTAGAGGTCCGCCCAGCCAGCGCCGCCGGAAATCCAGCCGTAGCCGCCGGATATGACTTCCGCGGCGAGGATCACTGAGGCGAGGAAGGCCAGCAACTGCAGGGCCCCGCACGCCACATACTGTGCGGCGCCGGCCCGCGACACCTCGCCGGGCCGCGGCGGGCTCGGCGCACCGCCGGGAACAGCAGGTAGCTCGGTGACCGTCGCGGCCAGCCTCCGGATGGTCGGATGCAGGTAGACGTCCTTGACCGACACCGGCGGCGAATCCGCCCGTTCCCTGGCCCGGGCGCAGAAGTGCGCGACCAGCAGTGAGCTCATGCCCAGGTCGTCGAAGAAGTGGCCGTCCACCGACACCTGATCGAGCCCCAGGAGTTCCGCTAGCGCGCCGGCGAGCGCCTTCTCGCCGGGGGTGGCCGGTGCGACATAGGCCTGGTCGGCCCCGAGGCGGCGTGAGCGGGCGGGCTCCGGCAGGTTCTTGCGGTCGGCCTTGCCGTTGGGCAGCCATGGTATGGCCGGCAGTTCTTCCAGGTAGGCGAGCACCATGTGGCGCGGAAGGTGCTTGCGCAGGTGCTCGTAAATGGCCTGCCGGTCCAGGTCCGCGGCCCCGTCCTGGAGGCGGTAGTAACCGGCCAGTTCCACGACGCCCGGCTGGGGCTCGTAGGTAGTGACCGCCGCCTGTCCGATGCCCGGTAGCTGCGCGAGCACTGCTTCGATCTCGCTCAGCTCGATCCGATAGCCCCGGATCTTCACCTGCGCGTCTTCCCGGCCGAGGAAGACCAGACCCTCAGGGTCGGCCCGCACCAGGTCACCGCTGCGGAAGGCCCGCTCCCAGCCCAGGGCCTCCAGCGGCCGCAACTTCACGGCGTCCAGCTCAGAGTCCAGGTAGCGCGCCACCCCGACGCCACCGATAACCAGCTCGCCGATCTCACCCCAGGGGACCGGCTGCCCGCTGGCGGGGTCGACCACTGCGAGGTGCCATCCTGCTAATGGCAGCCCGATGCGCACCAGCTCAGCGCCGGACAGCCGCGCCGCGCAGGACACCACGGTGGCCTCGGTCGGACCGTAGGTGTTCCACACCTCTCTGCCCGGCTGCGCCAGCCTGCCGGCCAGCGCGCCCGGACATGCCTCACCGCCCAGGACCAGCAGACGGATGCCGGGCAAAGAGTTCGCCGGCCACAGTGACGCCATCGTGGGCACTGTCGAGACCACCGAGACTCGCCGCTGCGCCAGCCACGTCACCAGGTCGGGCCCCGTCTTGACGACCGACCGGGGGGCCGGGACCAGGCAGGCGCCATGGCGCCAGGCCAGCCACATCTCCTCGCAGGAGGCGTCGAAGGCCACCGACAGGCCGGCCAGAACCCGGTCCCCGGGGCCCAGCGGATCATCGCGCAGGAACAGGTTCGCCTCGGCATCGACGAACGCCGCCGCACTGCGGTGGGTCACGGCCACACCCTTGGGCGTGCCGGTCGTGCCGGAAGTGAAGATGATCCACGCGTCGTCCTCCGGCCCCGGGCGGCGGGGCCCAGCACCGGCGGGCCGCACGTCCCGCCGGATGAATTCACCACCGTCGCCGACGATGGTGCAGACGCCCGCTGCGGACCACACCAGTTCGGTACGGTCGTCCGGGTCATCCACGTCGACGGGCACGTAGGCCGCCCCGACCGACAAGACGGCGAGGATGTGGACGTAGAGCTCTGCGGTGCCGGAAGAGATGTGAATACCGATCCGGTCGCCCCCACCGATACCCATCGAGGTGAGCCGATCACCGGCTCGCCGCACCTGCTGAAGCAGGCCCAGGTAGTCCAGCACGGACCGGCCATCGTCAATCGCGATAGCGCGCGGAAACGTCTCCGCCGTGGCCTCCAGGATCTGCCACAATGTACGCGGCGGCGGCGCCGGAGTTCCGGAGTAGACCGCGCCGTTGACAGTCCCGCCCGAAGGCGCCACCGGCAAGCCGGCCACGCCGAGGCCGGCATCGAATTGAGCCATCGTCATCCCGTTTCCCCCTTGATGCGCACGCCCTCAACAGCAGCGCAGCAAATCGATCAGTCACCGCACCGGAACCATGGCCTGGTCGATCACGGGAAGGTGTGCCCGGCCCCGCACAGCTGCCACGGGAGGTAACACTGTCGCCCGGGCCCGGCTAAATGCGCATAATTCACTGCTATTGCTGCGTTCCGAAACCCTCTAGGGCACAAGGTCCGCGCCGCATCGGAATTTGTCACACGTAAAACGTGCAGCGATACGCACGTGATGCCGTACTTCATCGCCTCGGGGCTGCAGCGCGGCACGCTTGCGCTGATCACCGGCACCAGGCAGATATGCGGCTCAGTGCGAAGCGGCCGGTGAAGGCGAGCCCGACGGCAGCAGGCCGGCCAGCACGCACTGCGGCCGAGCGCGCACCGCGAGCGGGGACTGCCCCTGGACGCTGGACGAGTGGCAGAACTTACGCGCATCGGCGCCGCAGTAATGCATCAGGCTGCCGCCGGTGGAGCCGGGCAGCGTCACGTTGACGCAGCCGTTCGCGGACGTGCTGAACGGATCAGACGCCAGCGCTCCCCAGACGCCAAAGCCCACGAAGACGAGCACGATGGCCGCGCAGACAATCGCCATGGTGCGCTTCTGCCTGCGGGTGAGCCGATCGTTCAGGGGATTAGTTCGGACGGGCATGGTCGCCACAGTGTAGGGCCCCGCCCATCTCCCCCGCACAGTGGACGGCCCGCGGTTCGCCCGGCACGGCCGGGGCCCGCGCCCGGGCTCTCAGCGGTCCTGCTCCGTGGGCCGGACCAGGACCTCATTGATCGCCGTGCGCCGCGGCCGGGTCACGATGAAACTGATGATCTCGGAGATGTCGCTGGCCTGCATCCGTTCCTCCCGGGCGAACCGCTCGGTCAGCCGGGCCAGGATTTCCGGCCGGTTGTGCCCGGCGAGTTCGGTCTCGACCGCGCCCGGCTCGACGAGCGAGACCCGCAGGTGCCGTTTGGTCACTTCCTGGCGCAGCGCCTCGCTGAAGGCGCCCACCGCGTGCTTGGTCGCGTTGTACACGGCGCTCCCGTTGCGCGCGACCCGCCCCGCGACGGAACTCACGTTGATCAGGTCCGCCACCTGGCGCGGCCCGCTGGCCGCCGCGTCCAGCAGCAGCGGAAGCGCGGCGTGGGTGCAGTACATGAGGCCGAGCACGTTGATGTTGATCATCCGCTGCCACTCGGTCAGTGGCGCGTTCTCGACCGGGCCGAGCAGCATGACGCCGGCGTTGTTGACGAGGGTGTCGAGCCGGCCGAGCTCGGCCCTGGTCCGCTCCACGGCGTCGCGCGCCTGCGGCTCGTCGGTAATGTCCGCCGCGAGGACCAGGGCGGTCCCCCCCTGGCCGCGGATGGCGGCCGCCAGCTCCTCGAGGCGATCCGACCGGCGGGCGACCAGGGCCACGGACGCCCCGAGGTTCGCGAGCTCGAGCGCGGTTGCGGTGCCGATGCCGCTGGAGGCCCCGGTCACCAGGGCCACGGTTCCATCCAGCCGTTCCGCCATCGAGCCCTCCCGGACTGATCACCTAATGTCGTGCACGGTCGCTGAAAAGATCATTTTAAGGAGCGGCCCCGAAGAGCCCTCCCCAGGGCCACCCCCGGTCACCCGTTGTCACCGTGGCAGCATACGGGTCATGACTGTCCTGCCGCTCACCCCTGACGAATTGCTCACCACGACCCGTTCCGTGCGCAAGCGCCTCGATCTCACCCGGCCCGTCCCCATGGACCTGATCACGGAATGCCTGCAGATCTCCCTCCAGTCACCGAGTGGCGGCAACCAGCAGGGCTGGCACTGGATGGTGATCACAGATCCGGACACCCGGGCCGCCATCGGCGAGCTCTACCGCCGCTCGACCGAGCGCTACCTGGCCGCCCGCGCGCAGGCCATGAGCGGGCCCGGCGGGCCGGCTCCCGACTCGCCCGAGGCCAAGACGATGCGGCGGATCCGGGAGAGCTCGGCGTACCTGGGTGAGCACATGGGTGAGGTCCCGGTCCAGGTCATCGCCTGTATCGAAGTGAATGCGCCCTGGGAGGCGGGCGGCAACCAGGCGGGACTGTGGGGTTCCGTCCTGCCTGCGGCGTGGAGCTACATGCTGGCGGCCCGTGCCCGGGAACTGGGCACGGCGTGGACGACGCTGCACCTGGTCTACGAAAAGGAAGCCGCGGAGATCCTCGGCCTGCCCGGCAACATCCGCCAGGGCGTGCTGATCCCGACGGCTTACTACACCGGCGAGACGTTCCGGCCGGCCCCGCGCCGCCCGGTGCAGGAGGTCATGCACATCAACCGCTGGTGAGCCCGGCGTAACGGCACCCGGCCCAGCTACGCCTCGGTCGGTTCCGCCTGGGACTTCTTGTCCCTGAGCCGCGTCACCCGCAGGACCATTTCCATGGCGAAGCGCGCGTCCGGATTGCCGAACTGCTCACCCAGGGTCCGTTCGAGCTGGCGGATGCGGTAACGGACGGTCTGCGGGTGCACCCGGAGCCGGTCCGCGATCTCCGCCGCCGTGCCGCGCGTCTCCAGCCACGCCCCGAACGTCTCCGTCAGCCGTTCCTGCTGCCGTGGGGTCAGCCCCTCCAGTGCGCCGAAGTGCCGCCGGCTCACCTGGTCGGCCAGTGCACTGTCGGACAGCAGCCACAGCGTGACCAGGTGATCCTCGCAGTACACGACCGGGCCGGTGGCGATGGTGCCGGCCTCGGCCAGGGCGAGGGCCTGCCGGGCCCACCGGAGTGAATCGGCCGCGTCCGCCAGCGGGACGGTCAGCCCGATCGCGGCGCGGCGCCCCTCCAGCCAGTTCTCGAACGAGGCCCAGCGGGACATGCTCATGTCGCCCGGCAGCAGCAGGTGCGGCTGCGGGTCGTCGAGGCACGCGAGGACATCATGGCCGGGTGAGAGCTCCGCGGACGCCCCGTCGCCCGGTGGCGCGGGGGAGGACGCGGACGTGACGGCGACGGCGATGACCTCGTCCGGAAGCGGCCAGCAGCCCGTCGCCGCGAGGTCGGCGAGCGCGCGGAGCGGCACCGGGTCGTCGCGGTTCAGGATGAGCTGCATCAGCCGCCGCCGCGCCGCCTGCTGCTCTTCGGCCGAGCGCGCTTTCACCTCCTGGTAGCCCTGGAAGGACAGTGTGGCCAGGTCGTTCATATAGCCGAACACGGCGTCGGCGAGCGTGGACATGATCGAGGAGGACAAACTGGCTTCGCGCCCGACCTCCATCACCCGGTGCCAGGCCATCTGTGTGCCGAGCCGGTAGGCCGCCTGCAGGGAGTCCAGGCTGCGGTCTTCTCCGGCCTCGTGCCGCCCGAGCATGCGGGCCACTTCATCGCGATCGGCCAGCGACGTGGTGGGGTCGGCGATGAGATCCACGAACGACGTCAGGGCCTGCTCCACGCCGGTGCGCATGATCTGCCCGTACGGCCCGTCGATGGGGCGGGCGTACTCCGGGATCGCGTCGCGGAGGGCCGTGATGATCTCGTCGGCAAGGCTCGGGAGTTCGGGCCGGAAGATGTCGGCGAGCTCCGGGGGCAGCGTGCCGGGCCGTTCCTGCTGTGGGGGCAGCGTGCCGGGCCGTTCCTCCGCCGCGCTCTGTCCGCTGGTCGTCGTCATGATCGATGGCTCCGTCCCCGCCGCGTTGCGGCCGCCCGGGTGACTTGGCACATGTCCGACGTTAACGTCCGGCGGCGGGGTCCGCAGCGGTGACTCCGTACATTCTGCTAACGGGGCAGGCCGTGCGGTGTTACGCACCGCGATGATGCGATGTCGATCGGTTATCACTGGCGCGCCCGGGAGGTACTGGGAAGGCGCGGGCGGCCCGCACAAGGACTCACTCGTTGACAAAAAATGACCAGATGCTGTGGCCTGGATGCTAAGAAATAGTTAATCCAGGTTATGTTCCGGGTTTCGTCATGTTCCGCTTGCGAGGCGAGTTACGCGGTAGTACCGTCCTGCTTTACATGCGATTGCAGCGTTCAAAGAAAATCGTGTGCCTGGCATTGCGGCCCTGAGCGGGGCTTCCTAAGATGGGGTTACGCCAAGCAAGGTTTTTGTACTGCGTTTTATGGGGTACTTTAACGATCAGCGCAGCGGCGGCTTTCGGGGCCCCCGGCGATAGCCGGAGGACTAGACCGGAAGGTGCCTGTGCCGTAGGCAGCCGGTCACGTCCGGCTGCGGACCGTCCGGCTTCCCCCCCCAGCCGGACGGTCCGCAGCCTGTCGTGGCAGAGGCTCCGCGCACAGGCGCCTTCGGCCGGGCTGCGCTAAGCGGAAATAAACGCAGTGACTCACGAGCATGAACTGCCATTATTAATGCTTCCCCCCGTGTGAGCTTTTATTGGCGTTCTGCCTGCTCATCCACTGATGATAAACGGCGCCCGTCGGCCGTATTGCCTGGGCAGGTGGCGTTGGTATGTCGTTTATTCGCGCCCCTCTTCGCGCTGCCGGCGGGTGATCCCTGCTGGTGGCCGGGCAGGTTTCCCGCCGTGATCTGATGGAACGGGATGGCCGACGGAGGAGGGGCGCATGCCGCAGGACTCGATGGCCGGCACGGACGCCGGGCGGCTGCGGGCCGCGGCGGCCGCGGATGACGCCTTCGGCGCTGACGTCTACCGTTCGCTGGGCGCCGGCGCGCGGAACACCGTGTTCTCACCCGCCAGCATCGCCGCGGCGCTGCAGATGGCACTGTGCGGCGCGCGCGGGAAAACAGCCGCGCAGATGGCGGCGGCGCTGCACCTCGGCGCCCCGGACGCGGCCGCCGACGGGCTGCGGCTGCTGACCGGCGAGCTGGACGCGGCGGGCGGCGCCGGCCTGACACTCCGCGCGCCCAACACGATGTGGGTGCAGGCGGGCTTGCCGCTGTCGCCGGAATTCACCGCCCAGCTCCGTGACGCCGCCGCGACGGTCCGCCCGGCGGACTTCGCGGGCGCCCCCACCGACGCCCGCGCGCAGATCAACCGGCTGATCGCGGAACAGACCGCCGGGAAGATCACCGACCTGCTCGGGCCGGGCGCGGTCAGCGCGGCGACCCGCCTCGTCCTGGCGAACGCCGTCTACCTCAAGGCGCCCTGGGCGTTCCCGTTCCCCGGAGGCGCCACCGCCGATGCCCCCTTCTACCCCGGCGCCGGCGGTGCAGACGGCGCGGGGAGTGGTCCCGGGGGCGGGCCAGTGGGCGGCCGCCGCGAAGCGCCGCTGACCGTCCCGATGATGCGGCGCACGGCTGACCTGGCCTACCTGCGGGCCGATGGTTTCCGGGCCGTCCTGCTGCCGTACCAGGCGAGCCGGCTCGCCATGGCCGTGGTGCTGCCCGACGGCCCGCTGCCCGCGCTGGCGCCGCGGCTGACCAGGGGCCTGGGGCCGCTGCTCGAGGGCGCGGCGCGGCAGAGCGTGGCGCTGGCGCTGCCGAAGTTCCGCCAGCGGGCGAGCTTCGGCCTGATTCCCGTGCTCCGCCAGCTCGGAGTCGAGGACGCGTTCACGGACGCGGCCGACTTCAGCGGCATCACCCCGGCGGAACGGCTGTTCATCAGCGCGATCGTGCACCAGGCCTACATCGACGTGGATGAGAAGGGTACCGAAGCGGCCGCCGCGACGGCGGTCGCCATGCGCCCGATGGCCATGCGGCGCGGGCCCGATCCGATCCCGATGGTGGTGGACCGGCCCTTCCTGTTCGCGATCGTCGACACCGCGACGGGCCTTCCGCTGTTCCTTGGGCACGTCGTCCGCCCGGCGGCCAGCTAGTCCGCCGCAGAAAGTTCACCAACGCGCTCTACCAGAGAATCGGCCGCTGGGCGGCTCGGGCGCGCCTGCCCCCGTCACCCGCGGACAGCACGAGAGGCCGGTGCCCGCAGAACGGGCACCGGCCCCTGCTGGCCCAGCTGCCTGCTTGACTAGCTGCCGACGGTGACGGTTACGCCCGCTTCACGGGTGTCCGATCCGCCGAGATTGGCCGTCGCGTGGACGGTCTGACTGGTGTTGGGGGCATAGGACGGTGGCGTGACCGTGAACGTCGCGGTCGGCGCGTCGCCCGGGGGCACCACACCGAACACGGCCGTCTGCGGGGCCGCCGTCCAGCCCTGGGGGAGCTGCAGGGAAACCCGGACGCCGGACAGCGTCTCGTTACCGCCCGCGGTCAGCGTCACCTTGACCGTCGACGGCTGGCCCGCCGTCATCGAGCTGGGGGCACTGACCGAGACCTGGCGGTCGCCGGGCGTCGACGTCACGAGGAACCCGCCCCGCAGCGGCAGGTTGGCCAGCGCCGACGAGTCACCCACGTACACCTGGTAGGCGCCCGCCGACTGGCTCCAGCCGCCGCCGGTCGAGCTGCTGTCCGGCGCGGAGGTGTCGAACCAGGACAGGTCGGCCGGGGTGACGGTGAACTGCACCCGGGACGACTGCCCGGGGGCGAGGCTCACCCGCTGGAAGCCCTTCAGCTGGCGGGGCGGCTCGCCGGCCGCGGGCGGGTCGGTCACATACAACTGGGCCACGTCGGTGCCGGCCCGGTTGCCGGTGTTGGTGACGGTCGCGGACACCTGCGCGTTACCCGTGCCGTCGACCACCGGCGTGACCCGCAGGTTGCTGTAGCCGAACTTCGTGTAGGACAGGCCGTAGCCGAACGGGAACAGCGGCTGGAGGCTCTTGTCGTTGTACCAGCGGTACCCGACGTCCAGGCCTTCCGAGTACTGGACCGTGGTGCCGTTGCCGGGGAACTGGGCCGTCGTGGACGCCGGCACCTGGGACAGGCTCTGCGGGAACGTGACCGGCAGGTGGCCGCTCGGGTCGGTCTGGCCGAACAGCACGCTGGCCAGTGCCGTTCCGCTGCTCTGGCCCGGGTACCAGGCATCGACGACACCCGCCACCTGATCCAGCCACGGCATGACGACCGGCGCGCCCGCGTTGATCACGACCACCGTGTGCGGGTTGGCCGCGGCGACCGCCGAGATCAGCTCGTCCTGCGCGGACGGCAGGTTCAGGCTGAGCCGGTCGGTGGCCTCCGATTCGGTGTCATCGGAGACGACGACCACCGCGGTGGAGGCCGACTTGGCCGCGGCCGCCGCGGCCGCGATGCCGGGCGCCAGAGCCGACGGCGTGCCCCAGGTCAGCGCGTCCGAATCGCCGGAGATGCCGAGGGTGTAGGTCTGCCCCGCGGTCAGGTTCACCGCCACCGAGTAGGTGTGCACCGGGGGAGTGCTGGGGTCGTCGAGGAGCTGCTTGCCGTTCAGGGTCAGGTAGGTGGGCGTGTAGCAGCCGCAGTCGTTGGTGATCGCGAGCACGTACGTGCCGGTCTCCGGCGCCGTCAGCGTGCCCGTGTAGCTGCCGCCGAACGGCGTCGGCGCGTAGGCCGGCGACAGATCGGCCGCCGGGATGGCCGGCAGCGAGGTATCCGTCGGCAGCCCCTGGGTGTAGCCGACGCTGGTGCCCGATCCTGCCGCGGCCTGGATGCCCTGCAGCGGGCTCACGGTGGAGGACGGGATCACGGTGGCGCTGCCGCCCCCGCCGTAGATCGGCGAGGCCGACGCGGCCGGGCCGATCACCGCGACGTTCCCGCCGTGGTCCGCGGACAGCGGCAGCAAAGAGCCGGAGTTCTTCAGCAGCGTGGTGCTGGTCTCCGCCACGTCGGTGCCGACCGCCTGGTGCGCCGGCGTCGTCACGGTCGCCGAGGTGGAGCCCGTCGGCGGCTTGGCGATCAGGTTGAAGCGGAACATCTCGGTGAGGATCGACTGGACCATGGTGTTGAGCACGGACCGGGGGATGGTCCCGTTCTGCACGGCGGTCTGCAGCGGCGATCCGAAGTACGTGCTGAACGGCTGCTCCTGGTCGGTGCCGTCCGCCGCTCCGTCGGTGCCGTGCAGCGCACCGTAGTCCGAGGTGACGAAGCCCGGGAAGTTCCACTGCTGGCGCAGCATGGTGGTCTCGAGGAACGGGTTGTTGCAGGCGAAGTTCCCGTTGATCATCGCGTACGAGCACATCACCGACGCCGCCTGGGCCTGCTGGGTCGCCGCCTGGAACGCGGGCAGGTAGATCTCCTGCAGCGTGCGGTTGCTGATGATGACGTCGTCCGCGGGGGTGTTGCGGTAGGTCTCCTGGTTGTACACGGCGTAGTGCTTGACCTGGTCCATTTCGCCGGTGCTCTGCACGCCGTCGATCTCGCTGGTCGCCAGCGACGCGTTGAGGTACGGGTCCTCGGTGTAGGTCTCGAAGGACCGGCCCCAGCGCGGATCGCGGTCGATGTTGATCGTCGGCCCGAGGTTGACGGCCGCGCCCTTGCCGACCTCCTCGGACCCGATCACCTGGCCGTACTGACCGGCGAGGGAGGGGTCAAAGGTGGCGGCGAGGGCGACTCCGGCGGGCAGTTGCGTGACGCCGGTCAGGCCGTCGGCCACGCCGTTCGGCCCGTCTTCCTCACCCATGCTCGGAATGCAGAGGCTGGGGATGCCGGCCATGTAGAAGACGTAGGCGTTGGTCGTGCCCTGGCCCTCGACCATCGTGATTTCGTCCGGGATGGTCAGCTGGCCCATGACCTCGGCCACGCGCTCCGCGATCGGCGCGTGCGAGGTAGCCCAGGGACACGAGGGCGATGCGGCCTTCTGTGCGGCCAGGGCGGTCTTCTGACCGGCGCTGGTGCGATCGGCGCTGTTCTGGGCGGCCATGTGCTGGCCGGTGCTGTTTTGGGTGGCGCTGCGGGCCGTGGCGCCGGCGGGCACCGCGATCAGCGCGGCTCCGGTCGCAGCAGCGAGGACCGTGATCACGCGGCCGGTCCCGGAAAATCCTCGATGGCGTGAAAGGGGACGATGATCTGGTGCACGGGACATACCGCTGCCTCCGACGCGTTCCGCCTTTGGACCGCTCGACCCTTTTGGGCCGATATGGCAAGATCAACAATTTAACACGGCATCCACCAGGCTCTACAGACCTGAACTGGGGTTAACCGCTCATCTGGGCGTAAAAAAACCATAAATGCCACACATTATGGTGTGAGCGTTAACATTTTCGAAAATTGCCAATCAGGGAAGCCGCTCCCGGCGGATCTTGTCGCCCCGCCGGTGAGCCTTGACGTGCGCCCGGACGGCCGGCGCGGCAGAATGCATGAGCGCGCGGCACCCGGCGGCACGCCCGTGCCGTGCTCGCGGGCAGCCGGCCCGCGAGCGCCGCCGCGGATAGTCAGCCAGCGAGAAAGCGGAACTTCACCGTGACGATGCCCGTCGACGAGCCGGTCGAGATGTCCCTCCCCGCCCGCGTTTTCACCCCCGCGCCAGGCGCTGATCCCGTCCCCGGGGGTTCTCCTCCGCCGGTCAGTGGCCGGATCGCGGCCGAGCTCGGGGTCCGGGAGAGCCAGGTCACGGCGGCCGTGCAGTTGCTCGACGGCGGGGCCACGGTGCCGTTCATCGCCCGCTACCGCAAGGAGGTGACCGGCGCCCTCGACGACGCCCAGCTCCGGACGCTCGAGGAACGGCTCCATTACCTGCGCGAGCTGGACGAGCGCCGCGCCGCGATCCTGGAGTCCATCCGCGGGCAGGGCAAGCTCGACGACGCGCTCCGGCAGCAGATCATGGCGGCCGACTCCAAGGCCCGGCTCGAAGACATCTACCTGCCCTACAAGCCGAAGCGCCGCACGAAGGCGCAGATCGCCCGCGAAGCAGGGCTGGAGCCACTGGCCGAACTGCTGCTCACCGAGCCGGGCCATGATCCGCAGCAGGCCGCCGGGCCCTACGTCGACCCGGACCGGGGCGTCGCCGACGCCGGGGCCGCCCTGGACGGGGCGCGCGCCATCCTGGTGGAGCGCTTCGCCGAGGACGCCGACCTGATCGGCGAACTGCGCGAGCGGATGTGGTCGGCGGGCCGGCTGGTCGCCCGGGTGCGCGCGGGCCAGGAAGAGGCCGGCGCCAAGTTCTCCGACTATTTCGACTTCGCCGAGCCGTTCACCCGGCTGCCCTCGCACCGCATCCTGGCCGTGTTCCGGGGCGAGAAGGAGCAGATCCTCGACCCGACCCTGGACCCCAGTGACGAGCCGACCGCCGGGCAGGCCACCGGGCAGGCCACCGGGCCGCCCGCCGGAACACCCGCGCCCTCGATGTACGAGGCGTCCATCGCGCGCCGGTTCGGGGTCACCGACCAGGGCCGCCCCGCCGACCGGTGGCTCGCCGAGACCGTCCGCTGGGCGTGGCGGACCCGGATCCTGGTCCATCTGGGCGTCGACCTGCGGATGCGGCTGTGGCAGCGCGCCGAGGACGAAGCGGTGCGCGTGTTCGCCGCCAACCTCCGCGACCTGCTGCTGGCCGCCCCGGCCGGCGCGCGCCCGACGATGGGGCTGGACCCGGGTTTCCGCACCGGGGTCAAGGTCGCGGTGGCCGACCGGACCGGGAAGGCGGTCGCGACCGAAACGATCTACCCGCACGAGCCGCGGCGCCGCTGGGACGAGTCCGTCGCGATCCTGGCCCGGCTGGCCGCGGCGCACGGCGTCGAGCTGATCGCGATCGGCAACGGAACCGCCTCCCGGGAGACGGACCGGCTGGCGGCGGACCTGATCAAAACCCACCCGGAGCTCAAGCTCACCAAGGTCGTGGTGTCCGAGGCCGGCGCGTCGGTCTATTCGGCGTCCGCGTACGCGTCCCGTGAACTGCCCGGTATGGACGTGTCGCTGCGCGGCGCGGTCTCGATCGCGCGCCGCCTGCAGGACCCCCTGGCCGAACTGGTCAAGATCGACCCGAAGTCCATCGGCGTGGGCCAGTACCAGCACGACATTTCCGAGGGCAAGCTGTCCCGCTCGCTCGACGCCGTGGTGGAGGACTGCGTCAACGCGGTCGGGGTCGACGTCAACACCGCCTCCGCGCCGCTGCTGGCCCGGGTGTCCGGGATCAGCGCGGGGCTCGCCGACGGCATCGTGGCGCACCGGGACGCGGCCGGCCCGTTCCGCAGCCGCCGCGCGCTGACCGAGGTGCCCCGGCTGGGCCCCAAGGCCTTCGAGCAGTGCGCCGGCTTCCTGCGCATCCGCGGCGGCGACGATCCGCTCGACGCGTCCAGCGTCCACCCGGAGGCCTATCCCGTGGTCCGGCGCATTCTGGCCACCGCCGGCACGACCATGCCCGGGCTGATCGGCAACGCCGCGGTGCTGCGCGCGCTCACGCCGCAGAGCTTCGCCGACGAGCGATTCGGCGTGCCGACCGTCACCGACATCCTCCGCGAACTGGAGAAGCCAGGCCGTGACCCCCGCCCGGCGTTCCGGACCGCGACCTTCGCCGAGGGCGTGGAGACGATGGCGGATCTGACGCCGGGCATGCTCCTCGAAGGGGTCGTCACGAACGTGGCGGCGTTCGGTGCCTTCGTTGACGTAGGCGTCCACCAGGACGGGCTGGTGCACGTGTCCGCGATGTCCCGCACCTTCGTCTCGGACCCGCGCGAGGTGGCCAAGCCCGGCGACGTGGTGCGCGTCAGGGTGCTCGGCGTCGACATTCCCCGCAAGCGGATCTCCCTCACGCTGCGGCTGGACGAGGAGCCGGACAAGGACCCGGGCGGCCGCGGCGCGAATTCATCCAGTTCATCCAGCCGAACGGGCGGCACTGCACCGGCTGTGAAACGACCGGGTGACCGTACCGGGGGCTCCAGCCGCCCGCGCCCCGCCCGCGAGCACGACCACGGCCAGAACGGCAACCGCCCGCGTGACGGTGCACAGCGTGACGGTGCACAGCGCGACAGTAACCAGCGCGACAGCGGCCAGCGCGACAGCGGCCGGGGCGGCCACCGCGAGCGCGAGAACCGTCCTCGTGACGCCGGCCAGCGCGGCGGATCGCCCGCGGGTGGCGCGATGGCCGACGCGCTGCGCCGGGCCGGCCTGGCCGATGCCGAGAGCGCCCCGGACCGGGAGGACCGCCGCCGGGGGCCTGGCAGATAGGCGGATTCGGGCAGAGTTTTCCGCAGCATTTGCGGATTTCTCTGCCCGAACCGGCAGGGGTGACCCGTTTCACCGCCTGCCTGCGGGTAATGACCTGAGCGGAAGTAGCGGGCGCAGGCTGGCCCGATGGCCGGCGATGCGCAAGCGATATGCAGGTGACAAACGGTGAGACGACGCGCGGGATCGCAGAATCCGCACGGAGGATGGCTGCGCCGGGCTTGGCCGCGCCGGATGCCGGTGGCCCGGTGGCCGGGCCGTCATCCGCTGCGGCGCACTATTGACCGGATCGAAGTCATGGCCATGATCGCGCTCGCGGTCGCCTTTCTGTCCGCAGCGCCGTTCGCCGCGATCGTGACCTCGACGTGGGCCGGGCAGGACGCCGCCGCGGCCGCGCGGGTGGAACAGGCACGCGCGTACCCGGTCGCCGCCGTGATCGTGCGCGGCGTCCCCTGGCCCTCCAATCCCTACGCGGCATATCTGACCAAGGTCCCGGTGCGCTGGACGCTGGACGGGACGCTGCACACCGGCACGATCCAGGCCGCCGCCGGGACGCGGACCGGCGCCACCGTCAGGATCTGGACCAGCCGGTCCGGCGAGCAGACCGGGCCTCCGCTCGGGTCGGCCCAGATCATGCGTCAGGCCGCGCTCGCGGGTGTGCTGGCGGTCGCGGGCCTCACGTTGCTGGTGATTGTTTCCGCCCTGGTCATCCGGCGGATCCTGGACCGTAGGAGGATGGCCGCGTGGGACGCCGAATGGAGCGCGACCGGGCCCCAGTGGTGTAACTACCGGTGACTATTCTGTTGCGGGGGTGCCGCCTGTCCGGCACCCGGATTCCGAGCGCAGGAGAAGCCCGTGACCGTGATCGAGCAGTCCCCTCTTAACCCGACCGAACTGGAGAAAATCGACGCCTACTGGCGTGCGGCCAACTACCTGTCGGTGGGCCAGATATACCTGATGGACAATCCGCTGTTGCGGGAGCCGCTGCGGCCGGAGCACGTCAAGCCGCGGCTGCTGGGCCACTGGGGCACGACCCCCGGCCTCAACCTGATCTATGCGCACCTCAACCGGGTGATCCGCAACTGGGACCTGAACATGCTCTACGTCACGGGGCCCGGCCACGGCGGGCCGGGCCTCGTGGCGAACACGTACCTGGAAGGCACCTACAGCGAGCTGTACCCGAACATCAGCCAGGACACCGCCGGGATGCAGCGGCTGTTCCGCCAGTTCTCCTTTCCCGGCGGGATCCCCAGTCACGTCGCGCCGGACACGCCCGGGTCCATCCACGAGGGCGGCGAGCTGG
>PLRW01000202.1:0-214 GCA_003164955.1 Actinomycetota bacterium | reverse complement strand
ACCCGACCGTGCTGGCCCGGATCCCCGACCATGAGCTTGTCGCCCTGCTCGAGGGCTACGGCTACACGGTGTACCGGGTGACCGGGGACGACCCGGACCGGGTCCACCAGGAGCTCGCCGCGACGCTGGACCAGGTGGTCGAGGAGATCGGCGCGATCCAGCGGCGCGCGCGGGAAGACGGCGACCCGGCCCGGCCCCGGTGGCCGATGATCGT